>DASSRT010000140.1:0-14241 GCA_035701705.1 Rhodanobacteraceae bacterium | reverse complement strand
TCCCGAGCGACCTGTTCCAGCGCCTGCACGCCGCGCTCGATGCCGATCCCGGACTGACGTGTGCGTATGCGCGCGACGAGCACAAGGTGCAGCCGCTGTTTGCCTTGTACGCATTGAGGCACGGCGCACAGCTGCTGCATTCGGCGCGCGCCGCCGTGCAATTGCACGCGTCGGTGTTGCGCTGGCATCTCGAACTGCGCGCGCAGGAAGTCGATTTCCGCGACCGCACCGATGCGTTCCGCAACCTCAACGCATTGAAGGATTTCCGCGAATACGAATCCAGCCATGAGTGAAGCGGGGTTCCCCGTTCGCATCGGCCTGGAGCAGGCGCTGGAAATCGTGGCGCGCCGCGCCACCCAGCATCGGCTTGCCGCTGAAGCTGTTGACCTCGACAAGCTGCATGGCCGGGTGTTGGCGGAGGATGTGCACGCGCGGCACGCGTTGCCGCCCTTCGCCAATTCGGCGATGGATGGGTTCGCGCTGCGCAGCACGGATCTGCCGGCCGACGGCGAACGGGTTTTCGAGCTGGTCGGCGAAGTCTTCGCGGGCGCCACTTCCGCGCCCGCGGTCGGGGCAGGGCAGTGCGTGCGCATCACCACCGGTGCGCCCATTCCGCCGGGCGCCGACACGGTGGTGATCAAGGAAAACGTTCGCGTCGATGGCCAGCATGTCACGGCAGGCTCGGGTGCGCGCCACGGCGAACACGTGCGCGCGGCGGGCGAAGACTACGCCGAAGGCGATCTCGCGCTTGCGGCGGGAACGCCGCTGCAAGCCGCGCAGCTCGCGGTACTTGCGGCGCTCGGCATCGCCAGCGTGTCGGTGCGGCGGCGCCCGCGGATCGCGGTGGTCGCGACCGGCAACGAGTTGGTACCCGCGGGCAATGCACTGGCCTTCGGCCAGATCCACGAATCCAACGCGGTCATGCTGGCGGCACTCGCGCGTGAAGCGCACGCCGAGGTCATCGCGCAAACTTGCGTTCGCGATGATCCCGACGCGCTGCGGACTGCGCTGCTCGAAGCCGCCGCCGACGCTGATCTCATCGTCACCAGTGGCGGCGTATCGGCGGGCGAGGCCGACCATTTGCCGAACGTGCTGCAGGACATCGGCGAAGTGCACTTCCACAAGGTACGTTTGAAACCCGGCATGCCGACCTTGTTCGGACAGATCGGTGCGTGCCTGTATCTGGGGCTGCCCGGCAATCCGGTCGCCTCGGCAGTGACCTTCCGCGTGTTCGCGCGATTTGCCATCAACGCGATGCTCGGCGTGACCGCCACCACCATGCCCGGCCGTGCACGGCTGTCCGCGCCGCTGCACAAGCGGCATGAGCGTGCGGAGCTGGCCCGCTGCAGCCTCCGCACCGACACCGAGGGTGTGCAGTGGGCGAGCGTGCATGCCAAGCAAGGATCAGGGATGTTGCGCGGCCTCGCGGAATGCGATGCCCTGGCTCTGCTGCCCGAAGGCGCACGTGAATTTGCCCAAGGCGACGTGGTGACGCTGTGGCCATAGCGATAGCTGCCAAAGCTGGGGCATTAGCCACGGATTCACACGGATGAACACAGATTTGCCTCGAATCCGATCCGTGAGGATCCGTGTAGATCCGTGGCAGATCGCTTTTGCGGGATAATGCCCGCATGAGCATCCCTGAAATTTCTCCCGAGCAAGCGCTGCAACGCCAGCGTGCTGGCGCGCTGTTGATCGACGTGCGCGAAACGTACGAACACGCCACCGGCATGGCCAGCGGTGCGGTGGCCTTGCCGCTGGGCGAGGTGGTGCAAGGCATCGCCGCCATCGCGCCCGCGAAAGACCGCGAAATCCTCGCCATCTGTGCGCATGGCTCGCGCTCGCTGCGGGCGGCGCAAGCGTTGCAACAGCTCGGCTACGACAATGTCGTGTCGGTGGCCGGCGGCACGGCGCGCTGGATCGATGACGGCTTGCCGGTCGACAAGCCCGGCGGTGACGAGGATTTCCATGACCGCTATTCGCGCCACCTGAGATTGCCGGAGGTCGGCGAAGCCGGGCAGCGCAAGCTTGAACAGGCGCGCGTGGTGCTGCTTGGCGCCGGCGGCCTGGGTTCGCCGGCCGCGTTCTACCTCGCTGCGGCCGGCGTCGGAACCCTCGTGATCGCCGACGACGACATGGTCGAACGCAGCAACCTGCAGCGGCAGATCCTGCACACCGAAGACCGCATCGGCGTGTCCAAGCTCGATTCCGCAGCGCAATCCCTGCATGCGCTGAATCCACGCGTGAAGCTGGAGGGATTGCCCGCACGCGTGACGTCGGCCAACGTGGAAGCGCTGCTGGATGGCGCCGACGTGGTGCTGGACGGCGCCGACAATTTTCCGGTGCGCTATCTGCTCAACGACGCCTGCGTGAAACTGGGCAAGCCGCTGGTATACGGCGCGGTGCAGCGCTTCCAGGGCCAGGTGAGCGTGTTCGATGCCGGTCGCCAGCGGGGCGTGGCGCCGTGCTACCGCTGCCTGTTCCCGCAGCCACCGGCCGCGGCGGATGCGCCGAACTGTTCCGAAGCCGGCGTGTTGGGCGTGTTGCCGGGCGTGATCGGCATGCTGCAGGCGACCGAGGTACTCAAGTTGATTCTCGGCATCGGCGAGCCGCTGGTCGGCCGCGTGCTGATGTTCGACGCGCTGGCGATGCGCTTCCACGAAGTCCGGCTTGCACCCGACCCGGCTTGCCCGGTGTGTGCCGTCGGCAAACCGTTTCCCGGTTACATCGATTACGCCGCCTTTTGCGCGGGTAGTTGAGGGCAGGGCCGCAGTGCCGCCGGTGACTCAGCTGGCGCGGCGTTTGCTTGCCGGGGTGGAGACAGTCCGCGCACCCGGCTTCTGGTACTTCGCCTTCCATTCGGCGGCGGGCATGCCGTAGATCGCCTCGCGCGCTTCGTCCTTGGTGAGGTCGAGGCCGCGCTCGGCAGCGGCTTCGCGATACCAGTCGGCAAGGCAATTGCGGCAGAAGCCTGCAAGCTCCATCAGGTCGATGTTCTGAACGTCCGTGCGCTCCTCGTTCAGGTGCTTCAGCAGCCGCCTGAATGCAGCGGCCTCAAGTTCGAAAGCTTCGATCATGACGGGATCCGGATGGAGGGTGGATCGCACCGGCAGGTTGAATCGGCCAGCGGCGTGACAGGGCGATACGCTAGCGCGGATGAGGGCAAGTGGCTGTGACGCGGGTAACGGATGGGCCGGTGTCGGGCCTTCGCAGACATCAAAGCGCGACGCGCCGCACGCGTCGCGAGGCCACATCCTTGACCTCGTCAATTCGTGATTGTGTCGACGCCGAGCGGCCGGGATAATGACGTTTTGGGTGGCCTGCGAAGCGCATGACGGCACGTATCCTTGATGGACGCAAGGTGGCAGACGAGGTGCTCGGTCGCGTCGCTGCCGGCGTCGCGGCGCGCCTCGATGCGGGCCGCGCAGCGCCCGGGCTGGCGGTCGTGCTGGTGGGCGCCGATCCGGCCTCCGCGGTGTACGTGCGCAACAAGCGCAAGGCCTGCAAGCAGATCGGGTTTCGCTCGTTCGATTACGACCTGCCAGCGGATACCAGCGAGGCCGACCTGTTTGCACTGGTCGACAAGCTGAATGCCGATCCCACGGTACACGGCATCCTCGTGCAGCTGCCGCTGCCGCCGCACATCAATGCGATTGCCTTGATCGACCACATCGATCCGCGCAAGGACGTCGACGGCTTCAGTGCGATCAACATGGGGCAACTGGCACTGCGCCGCTTCGGCTTGCGCCCGTGCACACCCAAGGGCGTGATGACCCTGCTCGGCCACACCGACCGACCGGTGCGCGGCCAACATGCGGTGGTGGTGGGGGTGTCCAACCATGTCGGGCGCCCGCTGGCGCTGGAGCTGCTGATTGCCGGCTGCACCACGACGTGCTGCCACAAGTTCACGCAAGGTCTGGGCGATTACGTGGCGCGTGGCGACATCGTGATCGCGGCGGTCGGCATCCCCGGCCTCGTCAAGGGCGCATGGATCAAGCCCGGCGCCGTGGTGATCGACGTCGGCATCAACCGCATGCAGGACGGCCACCTCGTCGGTGACGTCGAGTTCGACGCAGCCGCCAAGCGTGCGTCGTGGATCACGCCGGTGCCGGGCGGCGTTGGCCCGATGACGGTCGCAACCCTGATGGAAAACACCCTGGAAGCGGCGCAGGCGCTGGACGCGGCCTGAACCCGCGTTTCAGTCCGCGTTTTCGATTTCCACCGATTTGAAGCGTCCGCCGGCGCCGCTGCGGATGCGTACCGCCGACTTCGGACAGCCGAAGTGGCTGGCGACCAGCGTTATCAATTCGGCATTGGCCTTGCCATCCACCGGCGCGGCGCGCACCGACGCCAGCCAGCCGCCGTCCTCGCCTTGCACCAGCGATGCGGCACGCGCGTTGGGCTTGACCTTGATGCGCAGGCGCAGACTGGACATGGCCGTGGTTCCGGTGCGGTTCGGGTTCCCGTATAATTGCGCATTGCATTGCCGGACTCTACTCAATGCGCATCCTCGCCGAGGCCCTGACCTACGACGATGTCTACCTGGTCCCCGCCCATTCGGCCGTCGTCCCGCGCGACGTCGATACCTCGACCAGCCTGACCCGGACGATCCGCCTCAACATTCCCCTGATGTCCTCGGCCATGGATACCGTGACCGAAGCGCGCCTCGCCATCACCATGGCGCAGTGCGGTGGCATCGGCATCATCCACAAGAACATGACCGCCGAACGCCAGGCCGCGGAAGTGCGGCTGGTCAAGAAATTCGAAGCCGGCGTGATCCGTGATCCGCTGACGGTGGACCCGCACACCTCGATCGCCGAGGTCATGCGCATCACCCGTTCGCACAACATCTCCGGCGTGCCGGTGGTGGAAGACGGCAACCGGTTGGTCGGCATCGTCACCAGCCGCGACCTGCGTTTCGAGCGCACCCCGACCGATCCGGTCAAGAACATCATGACCCGCAAGGAAAAGCTGGTCACGGTGAAGGAGGGCGCGGCCGAAGACGAGATCATCGGCCTGCTGCACAAGCACCGCATCGAAAAGGTGTTGGTGGTCAATGACGCCTTCGAGCTGCGCGGCCTGATCACCGTCAAGGACATCCAGAAGGCCCACGACAATCCGCACGCCGCCAAGGACGGCCACGAGCGCCTGCGCGTCGGCGCGGCGGTCGGCGTCGGCGGCGACACCGAACAACGTGTCGCGGCGCTGGCCGAGGCGGGTGTCGACGTGATCGTGGTGGATACCGCCCATGGCCATTCGCAGGGCGTGATCGATCGCGTGGCGTGGATCCGCAAGACCTTCCCCGGCTTGCAAATGATTGCCGGCAATATCGTCACCGCCGACGCTGCCCGCGCCCTGCGCGATGCCGGGGTCGATGCCGTCAAGGTCGGCGTGGGTCCGGGTTCCATCTGCACGACCCGCATCGTCGCGGGCGTGGGCGTGCCGCAGATCACCGCGATCTCGATGGTGGCCGAGGCCATGCAGGACAGCATCCCCGTGATTGCCGACGGCGGCGTGCGCTACTCGGGCGATGTCGCCAAGGCCATCGTGGCCGGCGCCTCCTGCGTGATGCTCGGCTCGATGTTCGCCGGCACCGAAGAAGCGCCGGGCGAGATCGAGCTGTACCAGGGCCGCTCCTACAAGAGCTATCGCGGCATGGGTTCGCTCGGTGCGATGCAGAGCGGTTCATCCGACCGCTATTTCCAGGAACAGGCCGCGGCCGACAAGCTGGTTCCGGAAGGCATCGAGGGCAGGGTGCCGTACCGCGGCCCCTTGCGCGCGATCGTGCATCAACTGGTGGGCGGCTTGCGCGCATCCATGGGCTACTGCGGTTGCGGCAGCATCGAGGAAATGCGCAAGAAGCCGCAATTCGTGCGCGTCACCAGCGCCGGCACCCGCGAAGCGCACGTGCACGACGTGCAGATCATCAAGGAAGCGCCGAACTACCGGCTCGACTGACGTCGAGCCGGGGATTGGGGGCGGGTAGTGGGGGTGCTCCGCCGACAGTCCTTCAATCGCAAATTTTCTTTTGCGCATGCTGCCGGCAGGCAAGGATATCCATCTTCGCGCCCCCGCCGCCCACTCCCCATCCCCTGTCTCCCGCGACCCGATGCCCGACCTACATAGTGACAAAATCCTCATCCTCGATTTCGGCTCGCAATACACGCAGCTGATCGCGCGGCGCATCCGCGAGATCGGGGTGTATTGCGAGATATGGGCCTGGGACCACGATCCCGCCGAGATCGAGAATTTCCGGCCGAGAGGCGTGATTCTTTCGGGCGGTCCGGAATCGACCATCGAAGCGAATTCGCCGCGCGCGCCGAACGAAGTGTTCGAGCTGAACGTGCCGGTGCTCGGCATTTGCTACGGTATGCAGACGATGGCCATGCAACTCGGCGGCAAGGTCGAGGGCGGCCACGCACGCGAGTACGGGCATGCGTCGGTCGTGACCTTGCCGTGCAAGCTGTTCGATCGCATGCCCGGCATCCAGGACGTGTGGATGTCGCATGGCGATCGCGTCACCGAGCTGCCGTCGGGTTTCGTGCTCGCCGCATCCACCGGATCCGTGCGGATCGCCGCGATGGCGGACGATTCCCGACGCTGGTATGGGCTGCAGTTCCATCCCGAGGTCACCCATACCGAACACGGCGTGGCGATCCTCAAGCGCTTCGTGGTCGACATCTGCCGTTGCGCGACCTTGTGGACGCCGGCGCGGATCATCAGCGACGCGGTGGCGCAAACGCGCGCGCTGGTTGGCGACGACAAGGTGTTGCTGGGCTTGTCCGGTGGCGTCGATTCCTCGGTGGTCGCCGCGTTGCTGGAAAAGGCCATCGGCGACCAGCTGACCTGCGTGTTCGTCGATACCGGGCTGCTGCGGGCGGGTGAGGGCGACCAGGTGATGGACACCATGGCGCGCAACATGGGCGTCAGCGTGATCCGCGTCGATGCAGCCGAGCGTTTCTTCGCCGCACTCGCCGGTGTCACCGATCCCGAAGCCAAGCGCAAGGTGATCGGCAAGTTGTTCGTCGAAGTGTTCGATGAGGAAGCGCAGAAACTCGAAGGCGTGAAGTGGCTGGCGCAGGGCACGATCTATCCCGATGTCATCGAATCCGCGGGCGGCAAGACCGGCAAGGCGCACGTGATCAAGAGCCACCACAACGTCGGTGGTCTGCCGGAGAAGATGAACCTCAAGTTGCTGGAACCGCTGCGCGAGCTGTTCAAGGACGAAGTGCGGCGGATCGGCGTCGAACTCGGGCTGCCGCGCGAGATGGTCTACCGGCACCCGTTCCCGGGGCCGGGCCTTGGCGTGCGCATCCTTGGCGAGGTCAAGCGCGAATACGCCGACATCCTCAAGGAAGCCGATCGAGTCTTCATCGAGGAACTGCGCGCCGCCGACTTGTACGACAAGGTCAGCCAGGCCTTCGCCGTGTTCCTGCCGGTGAAATCGGTCGGCGTGGTCGGTGACGGCCGCGCCTACGAATGGGTGATCGCCTTGCGCGCGGTCGAGACCATCGACTTCATGACGGCGCACTGGGCGCACTTGCCCTACGAATTTCTTGGACGGGTTTCAAATAGAATCATCAATGAGTTGCACGGTATTTCTCGTGTCGTTTATGACATCAGTGGAAAGCCGCCGGCCACCATCGAGTGGGAATAAGCCGACCGATCATCAGACAGGGGCACTTCGCTTCGGCCGCCGCACGATCCTGATCTTGCCGCTGCTGGAACCGCCGCACAAGAATTGGCCCTCGCCGTCGGTTTCGAGCCCGGAAACGGCGACGTCGGCAGGCATGTCGAGTTGTTCCAGGACCTCGCCCGTTTCGGGATCGATCCGCCTCAAATCGCTGCGTTCGCCTTCCCAGGTGCCGTGCCAGAGTTCGCCGTCGGCCCAGGTGACGCCGGTGACAAAACGGCTCGTTTCGATGGTGCGGCGAACAGCACCGGTTTCGGGATCGATCTGGTGGATCTTGCGTGCGCGGTATTCGCCCACCCACAGGCTGCCCTCGGCCCAGGTCAGGCCGGAATTGCCGCCTTCGCCGGGCGCCGGAATCGTGGCGAGCACGCGTCCGGTGGCGGGGTCGATTTTCTGGATGCGGTCCTCGGCGATCTGGAACAAGTGCTTTCCATCGAACGCGGTGCCGGCGTGCGCGGCCACATCAATGGAGCGTTGCGTCTTTCCGCTCGCGGGGTCCACGGCGTTCAACTTGTCGCCCGACGCAAACCAGATGCGTTCGCCATCGAACGTCACGCCGTGCACGCGATCGGCGCCGGGGAAAGGGCCCAATTCACGCACGATCTCCGCGGTCGATCTTTTCATGGCTGCGTCCTCTTCGTTTCACACGCAGCCATCCTAATCGCCGGGCAGCGGGGCAGGGAGCAACAATGCTGTCGTGAATCCCGGCACGGGCGACGCCAGCCAGCGGCGCGCGCGACCGCGGCCCAGCGATTGCACCTTGCCCGATTCCGCCAGTGCGTCTAGCGCGCGCTGCACCATGCGTTGGCTCGCGCCGAGCGCCAATGCCAAGGCCGAACTCGACCAGGCCTCGCCATCCGACAATACCGCGAGCACCGCCGCATGCTTTTCTTCCATCGGCTGCGCGAGGACCACGACCTCGCAGGTGGCGCGGGGCACCAGTTCAAATCCACGCGCCGTCGCGCGAATGTCCGCCATCGCCCGCATGGCGCGTCGAAGCCGCCCAATCTCGACGCGCAGGCGTGCACGATGGGTTTCATCCGCATGGCGCGTTCGGAATGCGCTCGTGATCAGCACGCTACGGGGCGCATCGCCGGGCCACGCTTCCGCCAGCGTGCGGGCAAGCGCGAACAGCACCGGGCGCGAGGCGAGGGAAACGAACGATTGCGGATCGCGAACGACATAACGGCAGGCATCGATGACGAAATGTCCCGACGCCAGCAACGCCTCGACTTCTTCCAGTGTCAGCAGTTGCGAACCCGCGCTCGAAACCTTGCGCGCCGCAGGCACATCGAGTGCGCGGACCTGCGCTTGCACTTCCGCCCTCAACGCAGGAATGCCGGCCTGCCGTGCCGCTGATCCGGCGCGCTCAAGGGCCGCGCGTGCAGTGCCCGCACGGACGTGGCGCATCGCGATGCCGGCAACACTCAACTCGTGGATGGCGCGCAGCGCGGGCGGCAGGGATGCGGGATCCTGTCCGGCCAGCGAACGTTCCGCTTCGTCGAGACGTCCGATCAACAACAGGCGCCGGGTCGCCAGGTAACGCGCATGTGCGGCGTTGATGCGGTCGCCGTGTGCTTCCAGCGTCGCGCGGGCCGCTTCAAGTCTTTTTGTCGGCCAGCCGAGATCGCGCGATGCCAGGGCGATTTCAGCTTCGGCGATCACGCAGCGTGCACGCGCCATCGTCTCCTTCACGCCGAACGTTCGCGCGGCGCGGCGCACCAGCACCTTCGCGCGCTCGAAGTCGCCCAGTTGCGCCATCGCGATTCCGCGCAAGGCCAGGGCGGGCGCATCGTCACGCAACGCGATGCGCTTCAGCGCGCCCAGCGGATCGCCCGCCGCCAGCGCGCGCGCCGCGGCCGTGATCAGGGCGTCCATCCGGGCGAATCCGTTTCAAATCGCGCCACGATTGTCACTCCCGCCCACGAGGCGTTGCCGCGTAACCTGACCACGTCGATCAAACAACCACCGCATCGTAACGGCGGACACCCGGAGGAGATGACCATGGCAACACACAAGACTGGCACGCGTGGCGAATGGCTGAAGGCGCGGCTTGAATTGCTGGAATCGGAGAAGGCACTGACACACCAGAGCGACGCACTGGCGCAGCAGCGGCAGGCGCTGCCGTGGGTGCGGGTGGACAAGGACTATCGATTCGAAACCGACGACGGCAAGGCTTCGCTGGCGGACCTGTTCCGCGGGCGCTCGCAACTGCTCGTCTATCACTTCATGTTCGGACCGGACTACAAGGCCGGTTGTCCGTCCTGCTCGATGATCGCGGATGGTTTCAATGGATTCGCGGAACACTTGGCCAACCACGACGTGATGCTGTGGGCGATCTCGCGTGCGCCACTGGGAAAATTGCAGGCGTACAGGCAGCGCATGGGCTGGACGTTTCCATGGGCCTCGTCGTTCGGCAGCGATTTCAATGCCGACTACGGCGTGGGTTTGAGCGAGCAGCAGCAAAGGGAAGGGTACGAATACAACTTCCGCAAGAACCCGGCCATGTCGCGGTCGACCCCGGACGCGCCGAACCAGTTCGCGGCATCCAGCGGCGTCGACGGCCCAACCTACCTGCGCGAGCTGCCGGGCATGAGTGCGTTCGCGTTGGAAGACGGCATCGTCCATCACACCTATTCGACCTATGCGCGCGGACTCGATGGCTTGTGGGGCGCGTACCAGTGGCTCGACCGTGCTCCACGCGGTCGCAACGAAACCGGTGGCATCTGGTGGCGCCGACGCGATGAATATGCACAGGAATAAAACCCGCGACGGGACGGGGGTCGGTGGCTGGCTGCATCTCGCGGCTTCGCCGACCTTCGCGGTCATGGCTTTGCTGACGATCTTCGCAAGCAATCCGATGGACATGCTGTGCCCGGCGCACGGCATGTCCCCGTTGAACGGCATGACGACGATGTACCTGCTGATGAGCGCCTTCCATGCAGGACCATGGTTGAAGTGGGTCGCAAGATGGCGCGGTGGTCGCAGCCGCGCCGGGACGTTCCCCAGGCCGGATTAGGCAGGTTCCGGATGTCCGATCGCGCTGGTCTGGTGGAGGATGCGCGGGTGTATAAATGTGACCCTGCATTTTCGACAGCCGGAAGCACGGATGAAGACGAGTCAAAGCGGTATTTTCAGCCTGGGAACCTCGTCCCATGCCTATCTGGAATGGGATATCGCGGCCAGTCGAACCGCAAGCGAACTGGTGGCCGCCATCGCTTCGCTGCGCGAGCCGAGGACGACGGTCGGCGGCGTCAACCTGGTGTCGGGTTTCCGGCCCGAACTGTGGAGTGGCGTGGCGCCCGACGACGCACCCGCGAACCTGCATGGATTCAACCAGCCCATCGCAGGCGTGGAAGGCTTCGTGATGCCGGCGACCCAGCACGATGCGATGATCTGGTTGTCCGGCAGTGCCTACGACGTGCTGTTCGATACCGCGCACCAGATCATTTCGGATCTCAAGGGACTCGCGTCGGTGGCGGAGGAGACAACGAGTTGGCCGTACCGGCGCGACCGCGACCTGACCGGTTTCGTGGACGGCACCGAAAATCCGTCCCTGATCGATGCGCACGAGGTGGTTTGCATTCCGGAAGATCGCCCCGGCGCCGGCGGAACGGTGTTGCTGCTGCAGAAATGGGTGCACGACTCGGCACAATGGGAATCGCTTTCGGTGCACGACCAGGAACAGGTGATGGGTCGCACCAAGCCCGACAGCATCGAACTCGACAACAAACCCGTGAATTCGCACGTGGCGCGCACGGACCAGGACACGTTCGGCCATGTATTCCGACGCAACATGCCGTTCGGCACCACGACGCGGCACGGAACCATGTTCGTCGGATTTTGCGCCGAGCAGCGGCCACTCGCGGCCATGCTGGAGAGCATGGCGGGCGTGACCAACGGCGTGCGCGACGCGCTGACGCGCTACACGCACCCGCTCACCGGCGCGTACTACTTCGTGCCTTCGACCGACCGTCTGCGCGCCGCCGCATCGAACGATGGCTGACGAACACGGCACGGTGCCATTCACCGCCGACGACATCCGCTGCATGCGCCGCGCGCTGCAATTGGCCGCGCATGCACGCGACGCCGACGGCGAGGTGCCTGTCGGCGCGGTGCTGGTGGTTGCGACCGAAATCGTCGGCGAGGGCTGGAACCGCAACATCACCTTGAACGATCCCAGCGCGCACGCCGAAATCGGTGCGCTGCGCGACGCCGGGCAGCGGCTCGGAAACCACCGGTTCCCGGGTTCAACGCTGTACGTGACGCTCGAACCCTGCGCGATGTGCGCGATGGCGCTGGTGCACGCACGCGTCGCGCGCGTTGTGTACGCCGCCAACGATCCCAAGACCGGCGCCGCCGGCAGCGTGTTCGATACCTTGACGTCCGATCGCCACAATCACCGCATCGAAGTGCAGGGCGGCCTGCTGGCGGACGAATCCGCGACGCTGCTGCGAGATTTCTTCCGTGCACGGCGGTAACGATCGCATTCGCGTAGAGTCATGCGCGCAGGGGCAGGCTTTGGGAGATGAACATGCGCAACAACACCCGATCCAAGTAAAAACGTTATTTTGTTATTCAAAACAAATCAATGAGTTAGGTTCGCAAACGATTTAGATGTAACAACTTTACCTTTCGTAGTGCCCAAGTAAGGGTGTTTCTTTATTTGCTATCCAACAATTGTTGATATTTTGTCGCGAGCACCGCAAACGACCTTGAGGCACCACCTCGCGTTGCGGGATGGATTTCACGCCGATCTGTTGAGCTTGGGTCGTGAGGGTTCGTGTGGACTTTCAACCAGCTTGCCCCGTGCACGACGACTGCATAGCAAGGCATGGGGCTGAGCGCCCGTCTGCTGCACAATGCAGTATTGCGCGCTCTTGCACAGGAAATCGGCGCACGAGTGTTGCCACAGGCTCAGTCAACACCAGTATCCGGGTTCTAGCGAACATGGATAGCGTGGCACAAGGTCACCTGACGTAATAGTCATTGGCAACTGTGAGCAAAGCCTTTCGACGTCGAACGGCGGCCAATAAGCTGATGCGATTGCCGGCGAACCTCACTCCGTATTCTTGCAGCACCGCTACGCTCTCCTTAAACGGTAGTACTGCGCCGAGGTGTCCATCTACACGGATGGCTTGCCATGCATGCAGACGCTTGGTGACCGAGAGGCGGCCGCCCGTGTAAAGGAGTGCGTTCACCCCACACGGGCGCAGTTTCACGAGCCGCAGCTCGTGCGCCGGCGGATAGCTCGTCATCGTAACCCTGGCTACAATGCTGCGCTTGAATTTGCGAAACAGCGAGACCCGGTTTTTCCCTTCGATAGCGATGTACATGTTGAATGGATCGACTCGAACATATTGTGCTACTTCGTAGCTGTCCGACATGGACTGCTGATCCAAAGCATCCATCAGGTCGTGTGGATCATCCGGCTCTGGTGGGTGTCTGTAGCACCCCGCCAAGACCAGATTCGGGTCTATAGATAGGACGGAGGGTAATCCCCCCACAGATTAGCTGACGCCAGAAGTGGAATTTTCTCGTACCCTTTCCCGAGGAGATTCCCATGAAGAAGTCCCGTTTCAGCGACAGCCAAATCCTTGGTGTTCTCAAGCAGGCCAAGGCCGGCACGCCGGTGCCGGCGTTGTGCCGCGAGCACGGCATCAGCGCGGCCACGTTCTACAAATGGCGCAGCAAGTTCGGCGGCATGGATGCATCGATGATGGCCCGGCTCAAGGAGCTGGAGGACGAGAATCGGCGTTTGAAGAAGATGTACGCCGAAGCGCAGCTCAGCACCGATCTGTTGAAGGAAGCGCTGGCAAAAAAATGGTGAGGCCATCTCAACGCCGGGAGATGGCCCGATCGGCGGTTCAGGGCGGGCGCACGCACATCCGGCATGCCTGCCAGACCTTCCAGGTGAGTGAAACCTGCTATCGCTATCAGGCCAAGGCCAGCGAGGAGAACGCCCGGATCGCCGACTGGCTGGTGCGCTTGACCACGGCCTTCAAGGACTGGGGCTTCGGCCTGTGCTTCCTGCACCTGCGCAACGTGAAGGGCTTTGGCTGGAACCACAAACGCGTGTACCGGATTTATCGGGAGCTGGAGTTGAACCTGCGGATCAAGCCGAAGAAGCGCATTGTGCGTGAGTGCCCGCAGCCCCTGGCGGTGCCGCAAGCCATCAACGACACCTGGTCGATGGACTTCATGCACGATCAGCTGAGCGACGGACGCAGTTTCCGCCTGTTCAACGTGATCGATGACTACAACCGCGAAGGCCTCGGCATCGAGGTTGACCTGTCGTTGCCCGCCAGTCGCGTCATCCGTGCCTTGGAGCAGATCATCGAATGGCGTGGACAACCCCAAACGCTACGTTGCGACAACGGCCCCGAGTACATCAGTGGTGCACTGCAGGCGTGGGCCGAAAAGCGTGGCATCCACATCCAGTACACCCAGCCTGGCAATCCGCAGCAGAACGCCTACATCGAACGCTACAACCGCACGGTGCGTTACGCGTGGCTGGCGCAGACCCTGTTTGATTCCATCGAACAAGT
>DASSRT010000139.1:0-2887 GCA_035701705.1 Rhodanobacteraceae bacterium | reverse complement strand
GGCGCGATATCGGCCAGGGGCGCGAGGACATGCGCGCGTTCGAATTCCTCGCGCGACAAGTCGCTGGTGCATCCGCCGCCTTCGCACCAGAGCGCGATGTCGAGGTCGAGGGTGCGGTCGGCATAGCGCGGCAGGCTGCGGTCGCGGCCGCTGGCATCCTCGAGTCGGCGCAGCCAACTTCGCAGGGGGTCGTGCGCGAGATCGGCATCGAACGCCGCCGCGCAATTGAGGAACGGCGCGCCCTCGAAACCGACCGCGGCGCTGCGGTACACGGGCGATACCACCACCTCACCGAACCGCGCACGCAGCGCGGCCAGCGCGTCGCGCAAATGGCGTTCGGGCTCGAGGTTGGAACCGAGGCTCAGGTAGACGCGTGGCATGGGTGCTAGTGTTGTGTCCCGAAAGAATCCTTACATCGTCATCTATGGACTCCTCCCTGATTGCAAGCACTTTTTGCATGGACACGGACGTTGCGTTCATCTATTCGGCCTGTGGGTGAGCATGAGAAGCGGCTCTGGCCTCGCATGGTGTCATCGCGTGTGGGTGCCAATCATTCCGACGGCCTCGATCTGCGGGCCTGATGACGATAGCGGCTTGACCCCACACCCGGTGCGACCGGTGGGCATGCGTCAAAGTGGTTGCAAACGCGGGGGGTCCTCCGTGAAAGGGACGGCGGTGCGCTTTCAGGCGCGCGCCGGGCGATAGGGTGTCCCGCTCTGGAACAAGGCCCAGACGATGCGGGCGTTCTTGTTGGCCAAGGCCACCACGGCGCGCTTGAAGCCGACGCGCGCTTGCAGGGCCTGGATCCAGCGGCTGCGCGGATCGGTCTTGTTGCCGACCGTGCGCACCACGGAGCGGGCACCATGGACCAGCAGGTAACGCAGATAGCCGTTGCCCCGCTTGGTGATCGATCCCAGTCGGCGCTGCTGACCACTGGAGTGCTCGCTGGGCACCAGCCCGAGGCTGGCGGCGAACTGACGTGAACGGGCAAAGCGGCGGTCCTGGCCCAGGGTGGCCCGCAGGGCCGTGGCACTGATCGGGCCGATGCCTTCGATCGCTTGCAGGCGTTGGCAGAGCGGGTCCTGGCGGGCCAATTCCTCCAGCCGCCTATCGATCTTCGCGATCTGCACGTCCAGCTGCACCAGGTCTTCGAAGACCTCGGCCAACAAGGTACGCAGGCGCCATGGCAAGCCGTTCCCGGCATCTTCCAGAACCTGCGGGATCTGCCGCCGGAACGGCCCATCGCGCGTGACCAGCACGATCCCGAACTCACGCAACAGTGCACGCAGCTGGTTGATGGTGCGTGTGCGGTTGCGGATCAGCCCCTCACGCCGCCGATGCTCAGCCAGGATCGCCTGCTGCTCGGCCGTCTTCACCGGCACCGGCCGCACCTTGGGTCGCAGCGAGGTCTCGAAGATCGCGTCGGCATCGTTGGCGTCGGTCTTGTTGCCGATCAGCATGGCCGCGACGTGCTGCGGCGGCATCAGCTTCACCCGTACCTCGCGAGCCTGCAAGACACGGCCCCAGTGATGCGCCGAACCCGTCGCCTCCATCACCACCAACGTTCCTGCCGGCACGCTGTCACACCACCCCCGGAAGCGCCCCCGCGACAGCCGCCGCTTGCTGACCCGCATACCTTGGCGATCGTAACCATGCACCTGGAATACCTGACTTGCCAAATCCACTGCGTACGTCGTAGCGTTCATCTCGGACTCCTCCTCTCTCGTGGCTGGAAACGATTCGAACCTCCAGCATGGCACGCCGCGGCGATGCCGATAGATAGGGGGGAGGAGTCCATGACCATCATTCCGGGGCTGCGCGCAGCGCAGAACCCGGAATCTGCATTCCGGATTCATCCGAAGAGCAGATTCCGGATCGTGCCCGCTGCGCGGGCTTGTCCGGAATGACAAAATGACGTGTGCAACTGGCCCAGGGGCTTCTCACATGGCCAAAACCGACCTGCGCGCGCTCGCGAACACCTTGCCCGAAACCTGGCGCTCGAAAATCATCGGCCGCGCCGCCGGCGCCAACGTCAAGGTGATCCGTATGGACGGCACGGCCTCTGGCGAAGAGCCGCACCCGTTCGACGAAGGCTTGCTGGTGCTGGATGGCGAACTCAAGCTCGAAGTCCGCGGCGAAACCATCACGGTTTCGGCGGGCGAAATCTACATCGTTCCTGCCAACACTCCGCACGCCGTCGCGGAAGGCAGCCACGGCACGCTCGTGATCATCGACCAGGACGACTGACACTCGCGACCACTCCATGCGTATCTGCATCTACTGCGCCTCCAGCAACCAGTCCGACCCGCGCTTCCGCGCGGCCGCGTTCCGGCTCGGCGAACTGCTCGCCGAAGGCGGTCACCAGATCGTGTACGGCGGCGGCTCGACCGGTTCGATGGGCGCAGTCGCCGACGGCGCGCTGTCCAAGGGCGGCGAGGTCATCGGCGTGATCCCGCGCTTCATGGCCGACCTCGAATGGCAGCATCCCGGCATCGGCAACATGCAGGTCGTCGAGGACATGCGCGAACGCAAGCACCGGCTGCTCACCGACTCGGACGCGGTGATCGCCCTCCCCGGCGGCTGCGGCACCCTCGAGGAGCTGTTCGAGGCGATCACGCTGAAGCGGCTCGGACTCTACTTCAACCCGATCGTCCTGCTCGACACGCTCGGTTACTGGCAACCGCTCGACAAGTTCCTGCACCAGGTCATCGAGCAGCGCTTCATGAACCCCGAGCACGCCGACATGTGGACCATCGCAGCCGAACCCGAAGACGTCCTGCCCGCGATCCGCACCGCGCCGAAGTGGGACGCGGACGCTCGCGAGCGCGCGGTGGTGCGGTAGCGGGGGATTTGGCGCGCTCGGCGGGATTGTTCGCATCATCCATGA
>DASSRT010000138.1:0-3842 GCA_035701705.1 Rhodanobacteraceae bacterium | reverse complement strand
GCCAGCTGGCGCGCCTGCATCGCGCGCTGGCGCAGTTCATGCTGGATCTGCACACCGGCGAGCATGGCTATACCGAATGCAATGTGCCCCTGCTGGTGAATACCGAGTCGATGCTTGGGACATCGCAGTTGCCGAAGTTCGCGGAAGACCTGTTCGCGACGGCAGTCGGCGACGCCAAGCGCTACCTGATCCCCACGGCGGAAGTGCCGTTGACCAATCTGGTGCGCGACAGCATCGTCGAAGCCGATGCGCTGCCGATGAAGCTCACCGCGCACACACCATGCTTCCGCGCCGAGGCCGGCAGCTACGGCAAGGACGTCAAGGGCATGATCCGCCAGCACCAGTTCGAGAAGGTCGAATTGGTGCAGATCGTCGAACCGATCAAATCGTTTGAGGCATTGGAAGAATTGACGGGCCACGCCGAGAAGGTGCTGCAGAAACTCGAACTGCCGTACCGCAAGGTGGCTCTGTGCACCGGCGACATGGGGTTTTCTTCGGCCAAGACCTACGATCTGGAAGTCTGGTTGCCGTCGCAGGATACCTGGCGCGAAATTTCATCCTGCTCGAACATGACCGATTTCCAGGCGCGCCGGATGCAGGCGCGCTGGCGCAATCCCGCCACCGGCAAGCCGGAACTCGTGCATACGCTGAATGGCTCCGGGCTCGCTGTCGGCCGCTGCCTGATCGCGGTGATGGAAAATGGCCAGAACGCCGACGGCTCGATCACGGTGCCGCAGGCGCTGCGGCCGTACATGGGGGGCGCGGAGCGGATCGCGTAGAGGATTTCAGGTCAGACGCCAAGAACATCATGGAATCGTCATCCCGGCGAAAGCCGGGGTCCGTTTAGTTTTTCGTCCTCCCAAGAAGAGCCAAAATGGATTCCGGGTTCCGCACTGCGTGCGGCCCCGGAATGACGAAAGAATGCAGGAGAGGTGGCCGAGCGGTTTAAGGCACCGGTCTTGAAAACCGGCAAAGGCGAAAGCCTTTCAAGGGTTCGAATCCCTTCCTCTCCGCCACCCCTCGATCGTTTTACACTCTCCGGCACTATCGTGTGCGGGGTGGGTGATGGCCGACGAGCGCAAGCCGAAGATCGAAGCGTACGAGGACCCTGCCGGCGGCTGGGGCTCGGTGAAATCGGTCGCGGAAATCCTGAAGCGCGAGCAGGTGCCGATTCCATCCGCGGTGAAGGAGTTGTGGCGGCAGAACAAGCCGCGCGGCTTCACCTGCGTGTCCTGCGCGTGGCCGCAACCCGAGAAACCGCTGAAGTTCGAGTTCTGCGAGAACGGCGCCAAGGCCAGCGCGTGGGAATTGACGTCCTTGCGGACCACGCCGGAATTCTTCGCGCAACACACTTGCACTGAACTGCTGGATTGGTCGGATCACGACCTCGAGCAACAAGGCCGGTTGACGCACCCCATGCGTTACGACCGCGCGACCGACAAATACATGCCCGTTTCGTGGGACGAAGCCTTCGACGCGATCGCGACGGAGCTGAAGGCGCTGCGGGAACGGGATGCGAAGTCGGTGGTGTTCTACGCCTCGGGCCGCGCGTCGCTGGAGACCAGCTACCTGTACGCGTTGTTCGCACGCCTGTACGGCAACAACAACCTGCCGGACTCGTCCAACATGTGCCACGAGGCGACCGGCATCGCCTTGCGGCGTAGTGTCGGCGCGGCGGTCGGCACCGTGGTGCTGGATGATTTCGCCAGGACCGATTGCATCTTTTTCTTCGGACAGAACGCCGGGGTGAACAGCCCGCGCATGCTGCACGACCTGCAAAAGGCAGCGCAGCGTGGCGTGCCGATCGTCGTGTTCAATCCCTTGCGCGAGCGTGGCTTGGAGCGCTTCAGCAACCCGCAGGATCCGTTGGAGATGATCGCGGGCCGCGAAACACCGCTGGCCACGCAGTACCTGCAGGTGAAAGCCGGTGGCGACATCGCAGCCATCGCGGGGCTGTGCAAGACGCTGCTCGCGCTGGACGACGAGGCGCGCAGCCAGGGAGCCGCGCCCGTGCTGGACCAGGCATTCATCGCCGAACACTGCCACGGTTTCGATGACTTTGCGGCGTGGTTGCGCGCGCAATCCTGGGACGACATCGAGGTCGCGTCGGGCTTGCAACGCGCCGAACTGGAGCGGGCGGCAAAGACATACGCCAAGGCGAACGCGGTGATCGGCGTGTATGGCATGGGCCTGACGCAACACGTTCTGGGTGAATCCAACATCCACATGTTCGCCAACTTCATGCTGATGCGCGGCAACGTCGGCAAACCCGGTGCCGGCTTGTGCCCGGTGCGCGGACACTCCAACGTGCAGGGCCAGCGCACGGTCGGCATCGCCGACGATCCGGCGCTGGTGCCGCTGGATCGCCTCGCCGCGCAGTACGGTTTCGAGCCGCCGCGCGACAAGGGCCTCAACACGGTCGAATGCTGCGAAGGCGTGCTGGATGGCAGCGTGCACGGGTTCATCGGGCTGGGTGGCAATTTCCTGCGTGCGATTCCGGAGCAGGACCGCGTGCACGGGGCGTGGTGCAAGTTGCGCCTGACCGTGCAGATCGCCACCAAGCTCAACCGTTCGCACCTCATCAACGGCGAAATCGCGTACTTGTTGCCGTGCCTCGGCCGCATCGAGCGCGTGCTGGAAAACGGCGTGGCGCAAGTGCTGTCGACGGAAGATTCCACCAGCTGCATCCATGCCTCGGTCGGCAAGGCCGAACCGGCGAGCCCCGAGTTGATTTCCGAAACGCGGATCGTGGTGGAGCTGGCGAAACGCACGCTCCCGCCCAATCCGAAGGTGCCGTGGGACCAATGGGTGGGCGACTACGCAACGATCCGGGATTCGATCGAGCAGACGTATCCTGAATCGTTTCGGGATTTCAACAAACGCATGTGGCAACCGGGCGGTTTCCACCGCCCCAATTCGGCGCGCGATCGGCAGTGGAAAACCGAGACCGGCAAGGCCAATTTCATCGTGCCGCCGGCGCTCACCGCCACGGGGTTTGCGGATGCGCCGGATCGCTTCCGCCTGATCACGATGCGTTCCAACGATCAGTTCAACACGACCGTGTACGGCTACGACGACCGCTTCCGCGGCATCCATGGCACGCGCGAGGTTGTGCTCATGAACAAGGACGACATCGCGCGCCTCAACCTGCGCGACGGGCAGATCGTGAAGCTGGTGTCGGACGCGGGCGATGGCGTGGCGCGCGAGGTTGCCGGCCTGCGTGTGACCGCCTTCGACATCCCGTGCGGTTGCGTTGGCGGCTACTACCCGGAATGCAATCCGCTGATCCCGCTGTCACACCACGCGATCTTCAGCAAGACGCCGGCGGCCAAGTCGGTGCCGGTGCGGATCGTCGCCAGCTGAGTCTTTTCCCCCTTCCAGCGGAAGGGTATCGTGCAGCTCTTCTCATCCCCCTTCCAACGGAAGGGGGAATGAGGGGGATGGCTTTTCGGTAATTGACAGCATCCCCCCGCCGCGTCGCGGCGGCCCCCTTCGACACGAAGGGAGCGAGCAGCGGAAATTCAAGCCGCAGCGCGCAGCTCGTCTGCGATCTGCGCGTGTGCCTTCGCCAGCGCCGCTTCGCGTTGCGCGGTACCCAGGTTCAGGCCTTCTGCGCGGATGATTTCCGGGTCGCTGATGCCGATGAACGCCAATACCTGGCGCAGATAGGCTTCCTGGAAATCTGCGGCAGTGCCCGGACCTTTGCTGTAGATGCCGCCGCGTGAGGAGGCGATGATCACGCGCTTGCCGCCGGCCAGGCCTTCGGGGCCATCCGCCGTGTAGCGGAAAGTCTTGCCCGCGATCGCGATGCGATCGATCCACGCTTTCAACTGCGACGGGAT
>DASSRT010000137.1:0-7809 GCA_035701705.1 Rhodanobacteraceae bacterium | reverse complement strand
CGTCCTCACCAGCGCCCGCGCGGCGGCTGGCATGACGTCGCGCGCGCGCCGACCGGAACCGCAGTACCGACAATCGGCCGGGTAGGCAGTCGCGCGCACAGTTCCAGATTCGACGACCAAGACCCGGCCCCTGTGCCGGGTCTTTTGTCTTGTTTCAGCACGCGTCCATGCGTGCACAAGCCAAACCGGCCATCCATGGCCGACTCTCCACAAGAGCATTCGATCCGTGACCATTCGCCATTTCATCACCACCCAGGACTGGAGCCGCGCCGAAATCGACGCGTTGCTGGAACAAGCCGCGGCCTTCAAGCGCTCGCCTCGCGGCAACCAGCTCGCCGGCAAGTCGGTGGCGCTGCTGTTCTTCAATCCGTCGATGCGTACCCGCACCAGCTTCGAGCTGGGCGCATTCCAGCTGGGCGGGCACGCGGTGGTGCTGGCGCCGGGCAAGGATGCCTGGCCGATCGAATTCGAGCTCGGCACGGTGATGGACGGGGAGGCAGAGGAACACGTCGCCGAAGTCGCACGCGTGTTGTCGCGTTACGTCGACCTGATTGCGGTGCGCGCGTTCCCGAAATTCCGCGACTGGTCGGTCGATCGCGAAGACCTCGTGATCAAGGCCTTCGCGCAGCACGCGACGGTGCCGGTGATCAACATGGAGACCATCACGCATCCCTGCCAGGAACTCGCGCATGCATTGGCCTTGCGCGAACACCTTGGTGATCTGCGCGGTCGAAAATACGTGCTGACCTGGACCTGGCACCCGAAGCCGCTCAACACCGCGGTCGCCAATTCGGCGCTGCTGATCGCGACCAGGATGGGCATGGACGTGACGCTCTTGTGTCCGACGCCCGACTACGTGCTGGATGAGCGTTACATGGAGTTCGGACGGCTGAACGCCGCGCAGAACGGCGGCTCGTTGAGCGTGTCGCATGACATCGAAAGCGCTTATCGCGACGCCGATGCGGTGTATGCGAAGAGTTGGGGGGCCTTGCCGTATTTCGGACGCTGGGATGAAGAAAGGCCCATCCGTGGTGCGCACCGCCACTTCATCGTGGACGAAGCCAAGATGGCGCTGACCAACCATGCCGTCTTCAGCCACTGTCTGCCGCTGCGCCGCAACGTCAAGGCCACCGACGCGGTGATGGACGCGCCGTATTGCATCGCGATCGACGAAGCCGAGAACCGCCTGCACGTGCAGAAGGCGGTGATGGCAACTTTGGCCGCGCAGGCGGCGGAGGCATCCGCATGATCGACAACCAGCACCACTACCACGTCGGGGTCGAGTGGACCGGCAATCGCGGAACCGGTACCGACGGCTACCGCAACTACGGGCGCGAGCACCTGATCCGCATCGATGGCAAACCGGCAATCGAAGGTTCTTCTGATCCGGCCTTCCGCGGCGATGCCGGCCGGCACAATCCCGAGGACATGCTGGTCGCGGCGCTGTCGACCTGTCACATGCTGAGTTACCTGCACATGGCGACGAAGGCGGGCGTGGTGGTGACCGCCTATGTCGACGCGGCCGAGGGCACGCTGGTGATGGATGGCGATGGCGGGCGTTTCCGCGAGGTCGTGTTGCATCCGCTGGTGACGATTACTGCCGGCAGCGATGCGGCCAAGGCCGAGGCCGCGCACGAGGCCGCCCACCACGCCTGCTTCATTGCCGCATCCGTCAATTTCCCGGTGCGTTGCGAGCCACGCGTCGTACTGGAGCCGGGACTCGGTTGAGAGCCGAACCCGTCGCCCTGCGCCACCCCGCCTCACGCTGCTTTCCAGGAACCCGACATGACATCACAGACTGCTCCCGCGAGTCCCGAGTCCCGAGTCCCGGGTCCCGAAAGCAAGCACATCGTGCTTGCTTTCAGCGGCGGCCTCGACACCAGCTTCTGCGTGCCTTGGCTCAAGGAGCACGACTGGTCCGTGCACACCGTGTTCGCCGATACCGGTGGCGTCAGCACCGAGGAACGCGCGTACATCGAAGCGCGCGCGCACGAACTCGGCGTCGCCTCGCATGTGACCATCGACGGTGGGCCGGCGTTGTGGGAACACTTCGTGAAACCCTTCGTGTGGGCAGGCGAGGGCTACCAGGGTCGCTACCCGCTGCTGGTGTCGGATCGTTACCTGATCGTGGACGCCGCGCTGCGGCGCGCCGCCGAACTCGGCACGCGCGCGATCGCACATGGTTGCACCGGCATGGGCAACGACCAGGTGCGCTTCGATCTTGCCGTGAAGGCCTCCGGTGATTACCAGATCGTCGCGCCGATCCGCGAGATCCAGAAACAGCACACGCAGACACGCGCGTACGAACAGCAGTATCTGAAGGACCGCGGCTTCGAGGTGCGCTCGAAACAGCAGGCCTACACGATCAACGAGAACCTGCTCGGCGTGACCTTGTCCGGCGGCGAGATCGACCGCTGGCAGGCGCCGGGCGAGGGTGCGCGCGGCTGGTGCAAGCCGCGCGCCGAATGGCCGTCGGAACCGCTGCGGGTGGCGATCGGCTTCGAGCGCGGCGAAGCAGTTTCCCTTGACGGCGAACGTATCGCCGGGCACCTGCTGCTGGCGAAGTTGAACGCGATGTTCGCGGCCTACGGCGTGGGCCGCGGGCTGTATACCGGCGACACCACGATCGGGCTGAAAGGCCGCATCGTGTACGAGGCGCCCGGACTCGTCGCGCTGCTGGTGGCGCATCGCGCGCTGGAAGAGGCGGTGCTCAGCAAGGCGCAGAACCGCTTCAAACCCGAAGTGGCGCGCAAGTGGGTGGAGGTCGCCTACGAAGGCTTCTTCCACGATCCGTTGAAAGCGGACCTCGAAGCGTACCTTGCGTCGTCGCAAGGTTGCGTCACCGGCGAGGTGACCCTGGAAACGTCGGGCGGCACGGTCGATGCCGTGGCGATCGCATCGAAGTACATCCTCAACGCCAAGGGCGCCACCTACGCGCAATCCGCCGACTGGGGCGTCGCCGAAGCGGAAGGCTTCATCAAGTTGTTCGGGATGAGCTCGACGCTGTGGGCCGAGGTCAACCGCACATGAAGCGCGAGTCGGACTTGCTCGAAGCAACGCTGGCGCACCTGCGCGCGCTGGTCGCGTTCGACACCCGCAACCCGCCGCGTGCGATCGGCGCGGACGGCATCTTTGATTACTTGCGCTCGCAGCTGCCCGGCTTCGACGTGCGGGTGACCGATCATGGCGCCGGCGCGGTGTCGTTGTATGCGGTGCGCGGCAAGCCGAAACTGCTGTTCAACGTGCACCTCGATACCGTGCCCGACTCGCCGGCGTGGAGCGCGAGTCCGTTCGAATTGCGCGTCACGGACGAGCGTGCGATCGGCCTTGGCGCCTGCGACATCAAGGGCGCGGCGGCTGCCTTGCTCGCGGCGGCGAATGCTGGCCGTGGCGATTCGGCACTGCTGTTCAGTACCGACGAGGAAGGTGCCGATGCGCGCTGCATAAGTGCGTACCTTGCGTCTCATCCTTCTCCTCTCTGGAAATCCGCCATCCATGGCGCAAGAGCTCCGTGGTGGCGCGAAGCGCCGGATGAGGGTACGCGAAC
This sequence comes from Rhodanobacteraceae bacterium, assembly GCA_035701705.1. Classification (GTDB taxonomy): domain Bacteria; phylum Pseudomonadota; class Gammaproteobacteria; order Xanthomonadales; family Rhodanobacteraceae; genus 66-474. The sequence goes on along the minus strand of DASSRT010000137.1, from coordinate 4,262 downwards.
AGATGGCGGCCCCGACAACGCCGAACCCTCACCCCCAACGCCTCTCCCGGAGGGAGAGGGGAGCTTCGAGGCCGTCATCGTCGCCGAACCCACGTGTTGCGAAGCCGTGCTCGCGCACCGCGGCATCCAATCGCTGCTGGCGCGCTTCAAGGGTCGCGCAGGCCACGCCTCCGGCGCACAGGGTCCGGCCGACAGCGCGCTCCATCAGGCCGTGCGCTGGAGCCATGCCGCGCTGGAGCATGCCGAGTCGCGGGCGCAGGAGGGCTTTGGTGGCTTGCACGGATTGCGCTTCAATCTTGGCCGCATCGAAGGCGGGATCAAGTCGAACATGATCGCGCCCGAGGCCGAAGTGCGTTTCGGCATGCGTCCGCTGCCGTCGATGGACATGGACGCGCTGCGCGAGACGCTGCGCACGCTGGTCGATCCGCGTCCGGTCGAATTTCTCGAAACCTTTCGCGGCGCACCGCTGCCGGCCGAGACCGCGCATGCCGAAGCGCGCCAGCGGGATGCACGCGGGCTCGCCGAGGCGCTGGGTATTCCCGTAGGCGCTGCGGTGGATTTCTGGACCGAGGCCGCGCTGTTTTCCGCGGCCGGTTACACGACCTTCGTGTACGGGCCGGGTGACATCGCGCAGGCGCACAGCGCGGACGAATGGGTGGCGCTCGATCAGCTCGAGTGCGTGGCGGACACCTACTTGCGGTTACTGGAGCAGGCGCAATGAACACGCAGGCATTGGCCGGGGCAACCGGGTTGCAGAAAGCCGTCGATCCACGGAGGTCACTTCCGGCATGCGCACGCGGCACGGAGTCTCGGCATGCATGACCTTCGCTCCACCATCGTGCGGTTGCTGTCGAGCATGGCCAGCGCCAAGGAAGTGCAGCAGTACCTGAAGCGCTTCTCGCAGCTCGACGCCGAACGCTTTGCCGTCGTCAAGGTCGGCGGTGCGGTGCTGCGCGACGACCTGACCGAACTGGCATCCTCGCTGACCTTCCTGCAACGGGTCGGCCTGACGCCGATCGTGTTGCATGGCGCCGGTCCGCAACTGGACGCGGAGCTCACCCGCGCCGGCATCGAGAAGCGCACGGTGAATGGCCTGCGCGTGACGCCGCCCGAGGCGCTCGGCATCGTGCGGCGCGTGTTCCACCAACAGAACCTCAAGCTGGTGGACGCCCTGCATGCGATGGACACGCGCGCGACGTCGGTGGTCTCGGGCGTGTTCGCGGCGAGTTATCTCGATCGCGAACAATGTGGCCTCGTCGGCAAGGTGGAGCGGGTGGAGCTGGCGCCGATCGAGGCCAGCCTGCGCGCGGGCTCGATTCCGATCATCGCCAGCCTCGGTGAAACCGAGCAGGGCCAGATCCTCAACATCAACGCCGACTTTGCCGCCAACGAACTGGTGCGCGTGCTGCAGCCGTACAAGATCGTGTTCCTGACCGGCACCGGCGGGCTGCTGGACGATCACGGCAAGGTGATCGACTCGATCAACCTGTCGACCGAGTACGAACGCCTGATGGCACAGCCGTGGGTATCCGGTGGCATGCGCCTGAAGCTGGAGCAGATTGCCGACTTGCTGCAGGATCTGCCGCTGACGTCGTCGGTCTCGATCACGCGTCCGGCCGAACTGGCCAAGGAACTGTTCACGCACAAGGGTTCCGGCACGCTGGTGCGGCGCGGGGAGAAAGTGTTGCGTTTCGAATCGTGGGACGGCGTCGATCGCGAGCGCTTGCGCCAGTTGATCGATTCGAGCTTCACGCCACGCAAGTTGGTGGCTGACTATTTCGAACGCACCCGGCCGTTCCGCGTGTATGTCAGCGAGAACTACCGCGCCGCGATGGTACTGACGGTCGAGGATGGCTGCGCCTACCTCGACAAGTTCGCGGTGCTGGACGACGCGCAGGGCGAGGGTCTGGGGCGTGCCGTGTGGCAGGTGATGCGCGCGGAGAATCCACGCCTGTTCTGGCGCTCGCGCTATGGCAACCCGGTGAACGCCTTCTATTACGAGGAGGCCGAAGGTTGCCTGAAGCAACCGCGGTGGCGGGTATTCTGGTACGGGCTCGATGGCGATTTCTCCCGCATCGCTCGTTGCGTGGCGCATTGCGCGCAACGTGCGCCGACCCTGGTGGCATGACATGGTGACTGCAAGCAAGACCATCGGAATCGTTGGTGCCCGCGGCCATACCGGCGGCGAGCTGATTCGCCTGATCGCCGCGCATCCTGCGTTGCAACTGGCCTTCGTGTCGTCACGCGAGCTCGCCGGCCAACCGGTTGCGGCGCACAACGACGCGTATTCGGGCGACTTGCGTTTCGAGGCACTGGACGCCGCCGACGTTGCAGCGAGGCACGCGGATGTCGTGATCCTGGCGTTGCCGAACGGCAAGTCCGCACCATTCGTGGCGGCGCTCGCCGAACGCAAGCCGGAGACCTTGATCGTCGACCTGTCGGCCGATCATCGCTTCGATGGCGAGTGGTACTACGGCCTGCCGGAGCTGACGCGCGGCAACTATCGCGGCCAGTTGCGCATCAGCAATCCGGGCTGTTACGCGACTGCGATGGAGTTGAGCGTTGCGCCGCTGAAGGGCTTGCTGGCCGCGCCGCCGGTGTGTTTCGGCGTGTCGGGTTACTCCGGCGCCGGCACCACGGCGTCGGACAAGAACGACCCCGAAAAACTGCGTGACAACCTGATGCCGTATGCGCTGACAGGCCATCTCCACGAAAAGGAGGCGTCGTTCCACCTCGGCATTCCCGTGGAATTCATGCCGCATGTCGCGCCGCACTACCGCGGGCTCACGGTGACGAGCAACATCTATTTGTCGCGGGCGGTGAAGCGCGAAGAGCTGCTGGCGCGATTCAGCGAGATGTATGCCGGCGAGCCGCTGGTGAAGATCGGGGACGAGCCGCCCTGGGTCAGCCGTATTGCGGGATGCCACCACGCCGAGATCGGCGGGTTTGCAGTCGCGGCCGGCGGCCGGCGGGTGGTGATCGTGGCAACGCTGGACAACTTGTTGAAAGGCGCGGCGACGCAGGCGATGCAGAACATCAACCGTGCAATCGGCGTGGATGAGTTCACCGGGATTCCGGACGACGAGGGGACGGGGGAGGGGTAGCGGGCGCGCAAGTCCGCAAGCTGGCAGCGAGCTCCGGCATTGCGAACCCGCTATCCATCCCACATCCCGATACAGGAAATGTCATGACCGACCCACTCTGGAACAAGCAAGGCGTGCGGATCGATGCAAGGATCATGCGCTTCCTCGCCGGCGACGACGTGCAGCTGGATCGCGAGTTCTTCCTGCATGACATCACGGCGAGCAAGGCGCATGTCGAAGGGCTCGCCAACATCGGGGTGCTGTCGGCGGACGAGGCGAGCGGCTTGAAGCGCGAGCTGGACGCACTGGCCGAGGATTTCCGCAGCGGTGCATTCGTGCTCGATGAACGCTTCGAGGACGGCCACTCGGCGATCGAAGCCCGCCTCAGCGAACGCCTCGGCGATGCCGGCCGCAAGGTGCACACCGGGCGCAGCCGCAACGATCAGGTGCTGGTGGCGACGCGCCTGTGGTTGAAGGAAAAGCTCGCCTTGGCGATCGCGCAGATCAAGGCGATCGCGGGTGTTTGTCTTGATCGCGCGCAGCATGAGTCGCTGCCGATGCCGGGCTACACCCACCTGCAGCGCGCGGTGGTGTCGTCCACTTCGATGTGGTTCTCAGGATTTGCGGAAAGCTTCATTGACGATGTGCAGCGTGCGCGCGACACCTTGACGTGGATCGATGCCAACCCGCTCGGTACCGCCGCCGGGTACGGTGTGAACCTGAAGCTCGATCGCGAGCACACCACGCGCGCGCTCGGTTTTGGCCGCATGCAGATCAACCCGATTGCGGCGCAACTGTCGCGCGGCAAATTCGAGTTGGCGGTGCTCGAAGCGATCGGCAGCGCCTTGCTGGATGCGCGCAGGCTCGCATGGGATCTGTCGCTGTTCACCAGCGCCGAATTCAACCTCGTCACGCTGCCGGCCGAATACACCACCGGCTCGTCGATCATGCCGAACAAGCGCAACCCGGACGTCATCGAGCTGCTGCGCGCCAGCTATGCCTCGGTGGCGGCGGCGCGCACCGAAATCGAACAACTGCTGTCCTTGCCGTCGGGTTACCAGCGCGACCTGCAGTTCAGCAAGGGCGGCATTTTCCACGGCGTGCATCGCGGCCTGGCTGCGTTGGAACTGCTGCCGGATCTGCTTGCGCGCTTGCAGTGGAACGAAGCCGCGTTGCGCG
>DASSRT010000136.1:0-13725 GCA_035701705.1 Rhodanobacteraceae bacterium | reverse complement strand
TGACCATCAAGATCCACCCGGACAAGATCCGCGAAGTGATCGGCAAGGGTGGCGCGACCATCCGCTCGATCACCGAGGAAACCGGCACCACCATCGACATCTCCGACGACGGCACCGTGATCATCGCCTCGGTCAACCGCGAAGCCGCCGACGCCGCCAAGCACCGCATCGAGCAGATCGTGGCCGACGTCGAACCGGGCCGCATCTACGAGGGCAAGGTCGTCAAGCTGATGGACTTCGGCGCCTTCGTCACCATCCTGCCGGGCAAGGACGGCCTGGTGCACGTCTCGCAGATTTCCAACGAGCGCGTCGAGAAGGTTTCCGACAAGCTCAAGGAAGGCGACGTGGTCAAGGTCAAGGTGCTGGAAGTCGACAAGCAGGGCCGCATCCGCCTGTCGATGAAGGCGGTGACTGAAGAGGAAGCTGCTGCCAGCGCTTGATCGACACTGGCGCTTTTCGAGTAAAACAAAAAACGGGCCCTCGCGGCCCGTTTTTTGTTCGCCGACCACGACTGCGCCCCAAGACGCGCGGTCATTGTCCTGTGGTGCGCTTGATTTCTTCGGCGGGTGCATCGATCTTGCTTCGATGAAAGCAAATCTCACGATGCCAGTGTTGTTCGTCGGGCACGGTTCGCCGATGAACGCGATCGAGGACAACCCATGGCGTCGCCAGTGGCAGCACCTCGGCGAAGCATTGCCGCGCCCGCGCGCGGTGTTGTGCGTGTCGGCACATTGGGAAACACGCGGCGTTGCCGTTGCCGCGTCGCCGAATCCTGCAACCATTCATGATTTCTACGGATTTCCGCCCGAGTTGTTCGCGGTGGAATATCCAGCGCCGGGCGCTCCTGATCTGGCGCGCGAAATCGCGCAGCGCATCGGCGACGATGCGATTCCGGTGCAGCTTGATCCGCAACGCGGGATCGACCACGGCGCATGGAGCGTATTGTGTGCGATGTATCCGGATGCCGATGTTCCGGTGCTGCAGTTGAGCCTGGACACGCGCCAGCCGGGTGAATGGCATTACGCGCTCGCCAAGCGGCTCGCCTACCTGCGCGGCGAAAGCGTGCTGGTACTGGGCAGCGGCAACATCGTGCACAACCTGCCGTTGCTCGCGCGCTGGTGGGATGCGCCGTCGCCGCCGGATTGGGCCGAGCGCTTCCGCGATCGCGTCAACACGCTTGTCGCTGCGCGCGATCATGCCGCATTGTGCGACTGGCATTCGCTGGGCCCCGATGCCGGCTTGGCGATTCCCACACCCGAGCACTACTTGCCGTTGCTGTACGCGCTGGCGTTGCAGCGCGACGATGACGTCGTCGAAACGTTCAACGACGATGTGTTCGCGACGCTCTCGATGACGTCATTGCTGATCGGATCACACGCCTGAAGCCTGGTCTTGCGCCCCCTTCCGCTTTTTGGCGAAACGGGTAGACTCGGCCCGACGGGCGACGCCGGAAGGTCCGACGCCCCCGCGGAATGCAGGAGGCGTGGCGTGCAACCCACCGATATCCGCAACCCGCAATACTTCCACAAGGTGGTGGACTGCCAGTGGGCGTGTCCTGCGCACACCCGCGTGCCGGAATACATCCGACTGATTGCGGCGGGGCGCTATGACGACGCGTATCTCCTGAATTGGGATTCGAATGTCTTCCCCGGCATCCTCGGGCGCACCTGCGATCGCCCCTGCGAACCCGCCTGCCGGCGCGGACGCGTCGAAGAATCGAACGGCGAGAAACCCGAACCCGTCGCGATCTGCCGCCTGAAACGTGTCGCCGCCGACAATCGCAGCGAAGGCATCGAAGCACGGATGCGTTCGCGCTTGCCCGAGCGCGTCCCGGGCGCCGAGAAATTCCGGGTCGCCTGCGTGGGCGCGGGTCCGGCGTCGCTCGCGCTGGCGCGCGATCTTGCGCCGCTCGGCTACCACGTCACCATCTTCGAAGCCGACGCCAAGGGCGGCGGTTTCATGCGCACGCAGGTGCCGCGGTTTCGGTTGCCCGAGCACGTGATCGACGAGGAAGTCGGTTACATCCTCGACCTTGGCGTGGAACTGGTCGGCAACCGCCGCATCGATTCGCTGCGCAAGCTGCTGGATGAACATTTCGACGCGGTGTTCGTCGGATGCGGTGCGCCGCGCGGGCGTGATTTGAAGATTCCCGGTCGCGGGGAGGTCGCCGCGAAGGCGCACCTCGGGATCGAATGGCTGGCGTCGGTGTATTTCGGCCATGTGAAGCAGGTCGGCAAGCGCGTGATCGTGCTGGGTGGCGGCAACACCGCGATGGACTGCTGTCGCAGTGCGCGCAGGCTCGGCGGCGACGACGTGAAGGTCATCGTGCGCTCGGGTTACGAGGAGATGAAGGCCAGTCCGTGGGAGAAGGAAGACGCCGAACACGAAGGCGTCGAGATCCTCAACTGGCTGAATCCGAAATCGTTCGAGCACGACAACGGCAAGCTCACCGGCATGTGGTTCACGCCGATGCGCGCCGAACACGACGCCAACGGCAAGCGCAAGCTGCTGCCGACCGGCGAGCCCGATCGCCTGATCGAATGCGACGAGGTGCTGATCGCGGTGGGGCAGGAAAACGCGTTCCCGTGGATCGAGCGTGATCTCGGCCTCGAATTCGACGAGTGGGGCCTGCCGAAGCTCGACAAGCTCACGCTGCAATCGACGAATCGGCGCGTGTTCTTCGGCGGCGATGCGGCTTTTGGTCCGAAGAACATCATCTGGGCCGTCGAGCACGGCCACCAGGCCGCGGCCTCGATCCACAACTTCCTGCAGGGCGAGGATGTGCGCAAGCGGCCACCGCCGCTGACCAACCTCGTGTCGCAGAAAATGGGCATCCACGAGTGGAGTTACGACAACGAAATTGCGCCGGACGAGCGCTACGTCGTGCCGTGGGCGCCGAAGGAAAAGACGCTCACGAACATCAAGCAGGAAGTCGAGCTCGGCTTCGACGTGCAAACCGCATGGAAGGAAGCACAGCGCTGCCTCAACTGTGACGTGCAAACGGTGTTCAGCAAGGACATCTGCATCGAGTGCGACGCCTGCGTCGACGTGTGTCCGATGGATTGCATCACCTTTACCACCGACGGCGAGGAACCTGACTTGCGTACGCGGCTCACCGCACCGGCGCTGAACCTGGCGCAGGACCTGTACGTCGGCGGGCCGGTCAAGACCGGTCGCGTGATGGCGAAGGATGAAGACGTCTGCCTGCACTGCGGACTGTGCGCGGAACGCTGCCCGACCGGCGCCTGGGACATGCGGCGCTTCCTGTTCGCCGAATCGTATGCGGGGCGTGGCGAAGACTATTCGGCCAATCCGGTGAAGAAGAGGGCGGCGGCGTGAAACAGGAATCCGCCGCAATCCCGCTTCTGCTTGAACCCCTCTCCCTTCGGGAGAGGGGCAGGGGTGAGGGTTCGGTACTACTTCATCGATTCAGTATCCCCGAACCCTCACCCGCCCCTTCGGGGCCCCCTCTCCCGAAGGGAGAGGGGTACGCATCGAGAACATTTGGCGCGAAATGACCCCCATCACCGCCACCAACGACTTCGTCGTCAAGTTCGCCAACATCAACGGTTCCGGTTCGGCATCGGCCAACGAACTGTTCGCCAAGTGCATCCTGCGCATGGGCGTGCCGGTCAGCCCACGCAACATTTTTCCGTCCAACATCCAGGGACTGCCGACTTGGTACGAGGTGCGCGTCAGTGAAGCCGGCTGGCTCGGCCGCCGCGGCGGTTACGACCTGCTGGTCGCGATGAATCCGCAGACCTGGGACGCCGACGTCAAGGGCCTCGCGCCGGGCGGCTACCTGTTCTACGACAACTCGAAGCCGTTGCCGAAATTCAAGTTCCGCGACGACGTCAGCACGATCGGCGTGCCACTGACCGACATCGCCAACGACAACTGGGAAGATCCGCGCCAGCGCCAGTTGTTCAAGAACATCATGTATCTCGGTGCGCTGTCGGTGTTGCTGGGCATCGAGCGCGAGGTGGTCGTGCAGCTGATCGGCGAGCAGTACAAGGGCAAGCAGGCGCTGCTGGAACCCAACGTGCACGCACTCGATCTCGGGCGCGACTATGTGTCGCAACACCTGCAGCCACTCGGCCTGCGGATCGAACGCCGCGACAACGTTGGCGAGCGCATCTTCGTCGACGGCAACAGTGCCGCGGCGCTGGGGATGGTGTACGGCGGCGCCACGGTCTGCGCGTGGTATCCGATCACGCCGTCGTCGTCGCTGGCGGAAGCCTTCCAGAAATACTGCGCGAAGCTGCGCATCGAACCTGACACCGGCAAGCATCGCTACGCGATCGTGCAAGCTGAGGATGAAATCGCCTCGATCGGCATGGTCACCGGCGCGGGCTGGAACGGCGCGCGTGCCTTCACGGCAACGTCCGGCCCCGGCATTTCGCTGATGAACGAGATCATCGGGCTCGCCTATTTCGCCGAGATTCCGGTGACCATCGTCGACGTCCAGCGTGGCGGGCCATCCACCGGCATGCCCACGCGCACCCAGCAGTCCGACGTCGCCTTCTGCGCACATGCCTCGCACGGCGACACCAACCATGTGCTGCTGTTTCCGGAAGATCCGCACGAGTGCTTTGAGTTCGCCGCGACCGCACTCGACCTCGCCGACCGCCTGCAGACGCCGGTGTTCATGCTGAGTGACCTCGACATCGGCATGAACCAGCGCCTGTGTGCGCCGTTCCAGTGGGACGATGCACGCCGCTACGACCGCGGCAAGGTGTTGTCCGCCGGGGAACTCGAAGCCGGCAAGGCGTTCGGCCGTTATCGCGACGTGGACGATGACGGCATTCCGTATCGAACGTATCCCGGCACGCATCCGACCCGCGGCAGTTTCTTCACGCGAGGCACCAGCAAGAACGCGGATGCCCGGTATTCGGAAAAGGGCGAGGACTATGTCGAGAACGTGCAGCGCCTGCAACGCAAGCTGGAAACCGCGAAGTCCTTGCTGCCGCAGCCGGTCTTGCATCGCGCCCCGCATCCTGCGCGCCACGGCGCCATCCATTTCGGTTCGACCGCGCCGGCGATGGCCGAGGCGATTGCCAAGCTCGACGCCGGCGGCATGCACATCGACGCGTTGAGGGTGCGCGGGTATCCGTTCGCGGATTCGGTGCGTGAGTTCATCGACCGGCACGAGCAGGTGTTCGTGGTGGAGCAGAATCGCGATGCGCAATTGCGTTCATTGCTGATCGAACAGTTCGAGATCGATCCCGCGCGGCTGCTGCCGATCCTGCACTTCGACGGCACGCCGATCACCGCGCGCTTCATCGCCAAGGCGATCGGCGAGCGCCTGGGAGTGGCGGACGTGATGCAGATTCGTGACGGCAAGGTGGCGTAGTTTTCCCTTCTCCCTCCGGGGTGAGGGGCGGCGCTTGCGAACTGCCAGTGGCAGTTCGCGCCGACTCGAACGCCCGAGGCAGGACGCCGAGGGCCGGGTTGCTTGGCGAGCGCAGGATGCGCGAGCTTGGCAAAGGTGGCGCGCAGCGCCGGATGAGGGTTCGGCGCCTCGCGGTTGACATTGCCAGGATGGATTTCGCCTTGGTGCGATCACGAACCCTCACCCCTACCCCTCTCCCGAAGGGAGAGGGGTTCAAAGCGATGGCTCGACATGACCTACCTCCCCAAACCCAGGCTCCATCACCCGTCCCTGCAACGCAATCGCGTCGGCTTCACCCGCCGCGATTACGAAGGCGCGATCTCGACCCTGTGCGCGGGCTGCGGGCACGACTCGATTTCGGCGGCCATCATCCAGGCCTGCTGGGAGCTCGACGTCCAGCCGCACCGGGTGGCGAAGATTTCCGGCATCGGTTGCAGTTCCAAGACACCGACCTATTTCCTCTCGGCCTCGCACGGTTTCAACGCCGTGCACGGGCGCATGCCCTCGGTACTGACCGGTGCCAACCTCGCCAATCGCGAATTGATGTACCTCGGCATTTCCGGCGACGGCGATTCCGCATCCATCGGCATCGGCCAGTTCGTGCATGCGATCCGGCGTGGCGTGGACATGGTCTACATTGTCGAGAACAACGGCGTCTACGGCTTGACCAAGGGCCAGTTCTCGGCGACCGCCGACACCGGCAGCAAATCCAAGAAGGGCGCGATCAACAATGATGCGCCGATCGACATGGTCGGCATGGCGCTGCAACTCGGCGCCAGCTTCGTGGCGCGCAGTTTTTCCGGCGACAAGGCCCAGCTGGTGCCGATCCTGAAAGCGGCGATGACCCACAAGGGCGCGTCGTTCGTGGATGTGTTGAGCCCCTGCGTCGCGTTCAACAACCACCCCGGCAGTACCAAGAGCTACGACTACGTGCGCGAGCACAACCATGCCTTGTGCCGGATGGATTTCATATCCGGGCGCGACGAGATCACCGTCGACTACCCGCCGGGCGAAGTGCGCGAGGTGCAGCAGCACGACGGCAGTATCCTGCGCCTGCGCAAATTGCCGGAAAGCCACGACACCGGCGATCGGGTCGCAGCGATGAACTACCTGCACGCCTGCCAGGCACGCGGCGAGATCGTCACCGGCTTGCTGTATGTGGATCCCGACGCGCCGGACCTGCACGCCCACCTCGATACCGCGCCGGTCGCGTTCAATACGCTGGGCGAGCGCGAACTGTGTCCGGGTGCCGCGAAGCTGGAATCGATCAACGCAGCCTTGCGTTGAGGCATCCAGTCACCATAAAGGCTTGAACGCGTATGCTGGGCGCAACCTCGCGCGAATCTGCGCATGCATGCGTGCATGCCTCATGGTGCGCGTCGCGCGATCAAACTGGATAATCATGGTCATGCAATCGGAGCTTGCCATCGACAGGCACAAACATCGGCTGAACCTGCATCTGGACCGCTGGCAGGGCAAGCTGCCGCGTTGGGCAGCGGGTGCACTCGACTGGTTGCGCCGGCCATCGTCGCGCTGGGTGCGCATCCCCATCGGCCTGCTGCTGGTGGCATGCGGGCTGCTGGGATTCCTGCCGATACTCGGGTTCTGGATGGCGATTCCGGGGCTGTTGCTGTTGTCGCTGGACGTGCCATTCCTGCGCAAGCCGATGCGCGTGGCGATCGTGCGCACGCAGCGAGCCTTGGCACGTTGGAAGCAGCGCCGGCGCGCCCGCAACCGCAACGGCTGAGTCCGACCTGCCCGACATTGTCGATATCCACCGCGCCGGCCTGTTTGTTGCAGTGCAACATCGGCACCATTACCATGCATACAACCGAACCGGAGATGACGGACATGGCCAAAGACCACGGCGCCGCACGCACGCTTGAGGACTGGCAAAAGACCTCGCGCCAGTATTGGGATGCCTGGTCCGAAGCTACGCGCAAGGCATTTGGCAGCACCGCGGAAGCGGCCCCGTCCGAGCAGTCGCCATGGCACGAGGGCCTGGAACAGTGGTCGCGCATGTTCGATGCCGGCAAGGCGCAGGATTCCCAAAGTGCAACGGTCGAACGCCTGCTTGCCGGTGCGCGCAGCTATTTCGCGCTGCTGCAATCGATGGCGGACAAGGGTTCGCAGGGCAACACCGACCCGCACGCGTGGGCGGATGCCGTGCGCGGCGCGTTCAACTTCCCGGGTGCCGATGCCGCGCTGTTCGACAACCCGCTGGCGCGCGCGATGCGCGAACTCGCCGGGCACGGCGCCAAGGGCTTCGAGCAGATGATGGATGGCCTGCAGCCGGCGATGCGCGAAGCACGCGCGCTGCTGGACATGCCGGCCTTCGGCTACGCCCGCGAGCACCAGGAACACTACCAGCGCATGGCCAAGGCCTGGCTGGATTACCAGCACGAAACCAATCGCTACAACGCGTTGATCGCACGCGCGAGCAAGCGCGCCTTCGAATTGTTCGAGGACAAGCTGGCCGAGCGCGGCGAACCCGGTCGGCAGGTCGATTCCGTGCGCGGTCTTTACGACCTGTGGGTGGACGCGGCCGAAGACGCCTACGCGGAAGTCGCGCTGTCCGACGAGTTCCGCGAAGTCTACGGCGCCCTGGTCAACGCCCAGATGCGCGTGCGCAAGCACGCGCAACTTGAGGTCGAGAAGGTCTCCAATGACCTCGGCATGCCCACCCGTACCGAAATCGACAGCCTCGGCAAGCGCGTGCATGAACTGCATCGCGCGGCCAGGAATCGCGCCGAGGACGACATGGCGCTGCGCGAGGAAATCGCCGCGCTGCGCGCGGAGGTCGAAAAGCTGAAGGGCGCGCAGCCGAAGGCCGCGAAGCCCAAAGTTGCGCCCGCTCGCAAGCGGGCGACGAAGCCCGCCACCAAGTCGAGCAAGGAGTGATGGCCATGGACCCGATTCGCATCGATCCCCGCCGCGCGCTCGATGAAGCGCTGCGCGCCCAGCAGAAGCTCGCCGCGAGCCTGAAGACCCTGCGCGAAGTCGACGACGTCCATTACGGCGCCACCGACAAGGAAGAGGTGTATCGCGAGGACAAGGTGGTCGTCTATCGCTACAAGGGCAAGGGCAAGCCGACCGCGAAGGCGCCGCTGCTGATCTGCTACGCGCTGGTCAATCGCCCCTACATGGTCGACCTGCAGGACGACCGTTCGCTGGTGAAGAACCTGCTGGCGCTGGGCGAAGACGTCTACATCATCGACTGGGGTTACCCGGACGGTGCCGACCGCTGGCTGACGCTGGATGACTACATCAACGGCTACATCCGCCGCTGCGTGGATGCAGTCGCGAAGCATGCCGGCGTCAAGAAGATCAACCTGCTCGGCATCTGCCAGGGCGGCGCCTTCTCGCTGTGCTTCACGTCATTGCACCAGGACAAGCTGCAGAACCTGATCACGATGGTGACGCCGGTCGACTTCCACACGAAGGAAAACATGCTCTCGCACTGGACGCGCGGCATGGACGCGGACCTGTTCGTCGATACGCTCGGCAACGTGCCGGCCGACCTGATGAACTGGTGCTACCTCACGTTGAAGCCGGTGCGTCTCAACCAGCAGAAATACATCGCGATGCTGGACATTCTCGACGACAAGGTTGAGCTGGAAAATTTCCTGCGCATGGAAAAGTGGATCTTCGATTCGCCCGACCAGGCCGGTGAAGCGTTCCGCCAGTTCATCAAGGATTTCTACCAGGGCAACAAGCTGGTGAAGGGTGGCCTCAAGATCGGCGGCAAGGCCGTCAGCCTGAAGAACATCACGATTCCGGTGCTGAACATCTTCGCCGAGCAGGACCACCTGGTACCGCCGTCGGCCTCGCGTCCGCTGGGCGAACACGTTGGGACGAAGGATTACACCCAGCTCGCGTTCAAGGGCGGCCATATCGGCATCTACGTGTCCGGCCGCGCGCAGCGCGAAGTGCCGCCGGCGATTCACGAGTGGCTGAAGCAGCGTACGCGCTGAGTGCCAAGCCTGCGGTGCCGGAACCGGGACTTCCGGCACTGCTTGCCGGGCCGGTGCCGTCGATAGGCTGGCCGCATGACCTCGAATCGACCCCTGCGCCGTTCCCGCCGCAATCGCTGGCTTGCCGGCGTGGTCGGCGGCCTCGCCGACTACTTCGGCATCGATGCGACGCTTGCACGCATCATCTACGTGCTGGTGTCGCTGTTCTCCGCCGCATTCCCCGGCATCCTCATCTACATCATCCTGTGGATCGTGATGCCGATGGAGGACTGAGCGCCGCGCGCGCCGTGTGGCCGCAGCGTGCGTGCTAGGCTTGCGCGGCCTTTCCGACAGTCGCCCCGCATGTCCGCAGCCTCGAACCCGCACCACGACAGCATCCGTGCCGTGCAATGGCAAGGCGATCGCCTGCGCCTGCTCGACCAGCGGAGGCTGCCCTTCGCGGAGGCGTGGATCGACTGCCGCGAGGCCAACGAGGTGTCCGCCGCGATCCGCGATCTCGTGGTGCGCGGCGCGCCTGCCATCGGCATTGCGGCGGCGTGGGGCGTGGTGCTGGCCGCGCAGCGCGGGGATGATCTCGCCGCTGCATCGGCGGGTTTGCGTGCGGCGCGTCCGACCGCGGTGAACCTGATGGCGGCATTGGACCGCATGGGAGCGCGCGTCGCCGCGGGTGCCGACGCCACGGCGCTGGCCCGCGAAGCGCAGGTGATCCAGGACGAAGACCTCGCGGCCAACCGCGCGATGGGCGCGATGGGCGCGGCCATGATCGACGCCGGCAGCGGCGTGCTCACCCATTGCAACACCGGTTCGCTGGCGACCTCGGGTTTCGGCACGGCGCTCGGCGTGATCCGCGCCGGCTATGCGTCGGGCAACATCGTGCGGGTGTTCGCGGGCGAAACGCGTCCGTGGCTGCAGGGTGCGCGCTTGACCATGTGGGAACTGCAGCGCGACGGTATCCCCGCGACCCTGATCGCCGATTCGGCGGCGTCGCACCTGATGCAGTCCGGGCAGGTGCAGTGGGTGGTCGTCGGTGCCGACCGCATTGCCGCGAACGGCGACACCGCCAACAAGATCGGCACGTATCAACTCGCCATCGCGGCTCGGCACCACGGCGTGAAGTTCATGGTGGTGGCGCCGGCGACCACGGTGGACATGGCAACGCCAACGGGCGACGCGATCGACATCGAGCTGCGCGATCCCGCAGAGTTGCTTGCTTTCGCCGGGCAGCGCACCGTGGTGGAAGGTGCGACCGCGTGGAATCCGGTGTTCGACGTGACGCCGCATGATCTCATCGACGTGCTGGTGACCGAGCGTGGCGTGATCACGCAGCCCGATGCCGCGGCGATGCGTGCCATGTTCGGGACTTCAGGCGTGCGGTGAATGGGGCGCCTGCGCAGGCAAATTGCTTCGTTCGGCGTGGGCGGCGCCATCGGCTTCGTGGTCGATGCCGGCGTCGTGCAACTGCTTGTCAGCAAACTTGGCGCCGACCCGTATGTCGGGCGGGTGTTTTCGTTCCTGTGTGCGGCGACCGTGACCTGGCTGTTCAACCGCCGCTTCACTTTCCGCGAGCGCGGAAACTACGGCTTGTTCGGCGAATGGGGGCGCTACCTCATCGCGATGTCGGCGGGGTTTGCGGTCAACTACGCGACCTATGCGCTGGTCGTGTACTTCTGGAAATTCGCGCATGCATGGCCCGCGCTCGGCGTCGCGGCGGGGTCGCTGCCGGGAGCGCTGGTGAATTTCCTCGGCGCCCGCCACTGGGTGTTTTCACGGCCACGCGCAGCGGTCGCCGAGGGTTCGCGAGACCGCTCTGAAAACAAGCCGTAACCTATTGTATTGAAAGGACAAAATACGGCGCTGTCGGCGACTGTTGTGATATACTTCCAATGTTGATTCCACGGCACGGGTTGGGTTCGAATCCCGTGCCGTTTTGCGTTCACCAGACACGGGAAATATTCGGATGGCGGAGCCGGGCAGTGAAATCATTCGCGTAAACATCGAAGACGAGATGCGCCAGAGTTACCTCGATTACGCGATGAGCGTGATCGTGGGCCGGGCACTGCCGGACGTGCGTGACGGACTCAAGCCGGTGCATCGCCGGGTGTTGTTTGCGATGAACGAACTCGGCAACGCCTGGAACAAGTCCTACAAGAAATCCGCGCGCGTGGTCGGTGACGTGATCGGCAAATACCACCCGCACGGCGATGCGTCGGTGTACGACGCGATCGTGCGCATGGCGCAACCGTTCTCGCTGCGTTACATGCTGGTGGACGGGCAGGGCAACTTCGGTTCGGTCGATGGCGACAGCGCCGCGGCGATGCGTTACACCGAAGTGCGCATGGCCCGCCTCACGCACGAACTGCTGGCCGACATCGACAAGGAAACCGTCGACTTCGGGCCGAACTACGACGAAAGCGAACACGAGCCGTTGGTGCTGCCGACCAAGGTGCCCAACCTGCTGGTGAATGGTTCGGCCGGCATCGCGGTCGGCATGGCGACCAATATTCCGCCGCACAACATGGGCGAGGTGATCGAAGCCACCATCGCCCTGATCGATGATTCCGAACTCGGCGTCGACGCGTTGATGCAGTACATCCCCGGCCCGGATTTCCCGACCGCGGGCATCATCAACGGTGCCGCCGGCATCGTACAGGCCTACCGCACCGGCCGCGGTCGCGTGCTGGTGCGCGCGCGCACCGAGATCGAAACCGACGATCACGGCCGCGAGGCGATCATCGCCACCGAACTGCCGTACCAGGTCAACAAGGCGCGCCTGATCGAAAAGATCGCCGAGCTGGTCAAGGAAAAGAAGGTCGACGGCATCAGCGGCCTGCGCGACGAGTCCGACAAGGACGGCATGCGCGTGGTGATCGAGGTACGCCGCGACGCCATGGCCGACGTGGTGTTGAACAACCTGTTCCAGCAGACGCAACTGCAGGTGACCTTCGGCATCAACATGGTGGCGCTGGTCGACGGCCAGCCGCGCCTGTTGAACCTGAAGGAGATCATCGCCGCCTTCATTCGCCATCGTCGCGAAGTCGTCACCCGCCGTACCATTTTCGACCTGCGCAAGGCGCGTGCACGCGCCCACGTGCTGGAAGGCCTCACCGTCGCGCTTGCCAACATCGACGCGATGATCGAGTTGATCAAGACCTCGCCGTCGCCGCAGGTGGCGCGCGAACGCATGCTGGCGCGCAAGTGGGAGCCGGGCATGGTGCGCTCGCTGTTGTCCGCTGCCGGTGCCGGGGCGTCGCGGCCGGAGGATCTCGATCCGCGCGCCGGCCTCAAGGACGATGGCTACCAGTTGTCGGAAACGCAGGCCAAGGAAATCCTGGAAATGCGCCTGCACCGCCTGACCGGGCTGGAACAGGACAAGCTCACCGACGAATACAAGCAGCTGCTCGAAACCATCCGCGGCTTGATCGCGATCCTCGAAGATCCCGACAAGCTGATGGCGGTGATTCGCGGCGAGTTGGTCGAGATGAAGGAACTCTACGGCGACGTGCGCCGCACCCAGATCCTGCATACCCAGGAAGACCTGGAAGTGCTGGACCTGATCGCCGAAGAGGACGTCGTCGTCACGCTGTCGCACACCGGTTACGTCAAGCGCCAGACGCTCGACACCTATCGCGCGCAAAAGCGCGGCGGCAAGGGCCGTTCCGCGACGGCCATGAAGGAAGAGGATTTCGTCGAGCGCCTGTGGATCGTCAACACGCACGACACCCTGCTCACCTTCACCAGCAATGGTCGGGTGTATTGGCTCGATGTGTACCGCATCCCCGAGGCTGGCCCCGGCTCGCGCGGCAAGCCGATCGTCAACCTGTTGCCGCTGGAAGAGGGCGAGAAGGTGCAGGCGGTGCTGCCGGTGCGCGAGTACACGGAAGATCGTTTCGTGTTCTTCGCCACCCGCCGCGGCACCGTCAAGAAGACGCCGCTCAAGGAGTTCGAGTTCAAGCTGCAGCGCGGCAAGCAGGCGATCGGGCTGGATGATGACGATGGCCTGGTTGAGGCGGAACTCACCGACGGCAACTGCGACATCCTGTTGTTCGCTTCGAACGGCAAGGCGGCGCGTTTTGCCGGTGGCGACGTGCGCCCGATGGGCCGCACCGCACACGGCGTGCGCGGGATGCGCCTGACCGACGAGGCGCAGGTGGTGTCGATGATCGTCACCGACGAGCGCACCGAAGCCGCGGGTTGTGACGTGCTGACTGCCACCGAGCGTGGCTATGGCAAGCGCACCCCGCTCGGCGAATTTCCCTGCAAGGGTCGTGGTTCGCAAGGCGTGGTCGCCATCAAATGCTCGGAGCGCAATGGTGCCCTGGTCGCGGCGGTCGCCACCGATGCCGGTCACGACCTGATGCT
>DASSRT010000135.1:0-5300 GCA_035701705.1 Rhodanobacteraceae bacterium | reverse complement strand
GCCATGTCGTTTCCTGTTCTTGCAGGAGGGCCGCGAGGCCCGACGAATCGCGACTTCCGTCGCTCCTACAGTGCGGTCACCAGGACCCGGTTTTCTTGAACTCGTCCAGCGCCGACTTGAAGGTGCCCTCGATGTCGGCATTCCAGTCGCCGGTGGCGACGATCTTGTCCATCAGTTCGCCATGGCTCGACTGCATGAATTGATGCAGCGCGTGCTCGAACGGCAGGATCTTGTCGATCGGCAGGTCGTCGAGGTAACCCTTGTCGGCTGCGTACAGCGAGATCGCCAGTTGCGCGATGGAAAGCGGCGCGTACTGCTTCTGCTTCATCAACTCGGTGACGCGCTGGCCGCGTTCCAGCTGGGCGCGGGTGGCGGCGTCGAGGTCCGACGCAAACTGCGCGAAGGCCGCGAGTTCGCGGTACTGCGCCAGCGCCAGTTTCACGCCACCAGACAGCTTCTTGATGATCTTGGTCTGCGCCGCGCCACCGACACGCGACACCGAGATGCCGGCGTTCACGGCCGGGCGGATGCCGGCGTTGAAGAGGTCGGTTTCGAGGAAGATCTGGCCGTCGGTGATCGAGATCACGTTGGTCGGCACGAACGCGGAGACGTCGCCGGCCTGGGTTTCGATGACCGGCAACGCGGTCAGCGAGCCGGTCTGGCCCTTCACGGCACCACCGGTCTCACGCTCGACGTATTCGGCGTTGACGCGCGCGGCGCGTTCCAGCAGGCGCGAGTGCAGGTAGAACACGTCGCCCGGATAGGCTTCGCGGCCCGGCGGGCGGCGCAGCAACAGCGAGATCTGACGATACGCCCAGGCCTGCTTGGTCAAGTCGTCATAGATGATCAGCGCATCTTCGCCGCGGTCGCGGAAGTACTCACCCATCGCGCAACCGGCGTACGGGGCGATGTACTGCATCGTCGCCGAATCGGAAGCCGAGGCCGCGACGATGATGGTGTGCTTCAGCGCATCGTGTTCTTCCAGCTTGCGCACCACGTTGGCGATCGAGGACTGCTTCTGGCCGATCGCGACGTAGATGCACTTAACGCCGGTGCCTTTCTGGTTGATGATGGTGTCCACCGCCAACGCGGTCTTGCCGGTCTGGCGGTCGCCGATGATCAGCTCGCGCTGGCCGCGGCCGATCGGGATCATCGAGTCGACGGACTTGTAGCCGGTCTGCACGGGCTGGCTGACCGATTGGCGCCAGATCACGCCCGGGGCGACCTTTTCGACCGGCGAGGTCAGGTGGGTGTTGACCGGGCCCTTGCCGTCGATCGGCTGGCCCAGCGCGTCGACCACGCGGCCGAGCAGCTCGGGACCAACTGGCACTTCGAGGATGCGCCCGGTGGTCTTGGCGGTGTCGCCTTCCGACAGGTGTTCGTACTTGCCGAGCACCACCGCGCCGACCGAATCGCGCTCGAGGTTCAACGCCAGCGCGAAGGTATCGCCCGGCAGCTCGATCATTTCACCGGCCATCACGTCCTGCAGGCCGTGGATGCGCACGATGCCGTCCGACACACTGGTGAGCGTGCCTTCGTTGCGGGTCTCGGCCGAGAGCTTGAACTGCTCGATGCGTGAGCGGATCAGGTCGCTGATTTCGGAAGGATTGAGTGTGGTCGCCATGATTTGCTTTCCTGTTGCGGTCGCCGCCCGATGCGGCACCGCGAAGTCATTGGGTCAACGCGGATTCAAGCTTGGCCAGCCGGCTGCGCAGCGATCCGTCGATCACCTGCTCGCCGGCGTCGATCACCGCACCGCCGAGCACCGACGGATCGATGCTGCGTTCCAGTTCGATGTCGCTGGAAAAACGCCGCTTCAGCGCCGCCACCAGTTGCGTGGCGATGGCGTCGTCGAGTGGCACCGCGCTGCGCACGCGAACCTTCAGCACGTTTTCAGCGTCGCGCTTCAGCTGCTCGAACAGCGCCGCGATTTCCGGCAGTTCGCGCAGCCGGCGGTTGTCCGCCAACAGTTCCACGAAATGCCGGAACGGCGAATCCGCAGGCTCGCCCGCTGCCACGAACAACGAAGCCAAGGTGCGCGGCTCGATGCGTGGATCGCCGAACAAGGCCGCCGCATCCGGATCGGCCGAAGCCTCCGCCGCGAACGCCAGTTTGCCGGCCCATTCCGCGGTGGCCTGGTGTGCACTCGCGTACTCGAACGCGGCGCGGGCATACGGACGGGCGATGGTGAGTGACGAACTCATCGGTCAGATCCCGGACACCAGCTCATCGAGCAGGGCCTTGTGGGTGTCGGCATTCACTTCGCGGCCGAGGATCTTCGACGCGCCGGCGACCGCGAGCGTGGCCACCTGTCCGCGCAATTCGGCGCGGGCGCGGTGCGCCATGTTCTCGATGTCGGCCTGGGCGGCGGCCTTCTGCTTGGCCGCCTCCAGCAAGGCATCCGTGCGTGCCTTGTCGACGATCTGGCCGGCCTGCTGGCTGGCCCGCTCGATGATCGCGGCCGCTTCGGCACGCGCCTTCTTCAACTCTTCGGCGGCGTGCGTGTCGGCGTCGGCCAGTTCCTTGTGCGCACGATCGGCGGCTTCGAGGCCTTCGGCGATTTTCCGCTGGCGTTCCTCGATCGCATTGAGCAAGGGCGGCCACACGAACTTGACCGTGAGCGCGATGATGATCGCGAATGCGATCACCTCGCCAATCAGCGTTGCATTGAATTCCATCGCGGTACCACCCGTCTAGTTTCGGTCGCTGGCGGAAAACTGCGTCAGTGCGGCAGCGTCGCGACGTGGGTCAAGGCGGTCGACAACAGCGGGTTGGCGAACGCAAAGAACATCGCGATGGCCAGGCTGATGAAGAAGTCGGCGTCGATCAGGCCGACCAGCAGGAACATGCGGCCGGTCAACATCGGGTTCAACTCCGGTTGCCGAGCCATGGATTCGAGGTACTTCGAGCCCATCACGCCCATGCCGATACAGGCACCCAGCGCGCCGAGACCGATCATGAGGCCAGCGGCAATGGCGGTATTGGCCTGGATGAGTGCAATCAGTTGTTCCATGGGAATCTCCTGGTGGATCTTTGCTTGGTGGATTTGCTGGAGGAAAAGAAACGGTGCTTGCGCGTCAATGGTGTTCTTGCGCCATCGCGATGTAGGTGACGGCGAGGTACATGAAAATGAAGGCCTGGATCACGATGATCAGCAGCTCGACGATGCTCCACGCGGCGTACCCGAGGATGCCGAGCGGATACCACAGCGACAGCCAGTGCACCATCAGGCCGGCGATCAGCATGAACAGCAGGTCGCCCGCGAAGATGTTGCCGAACAGTCGCAAGGCGAGGCTGACGGGTTGGGTGATGTGCTCGATCAGCGCCATCAGCACATTGAATGGTGCCAGCAGCACTTTCATCGCGAGGTTGTCGGCCTTGAATGGCGCCGTCAGCCAGCCCTTGAAGAAGCCGCCGACGCCCTTGGACTTCATCCCGAAGAACAGGCTGAGCAGCAGCACCGTCAACGACATCGCGAACGTCATGTTGACGTCGGCGGTCGGGACCGGCCGGAAGTGCGCCGCACCGGTCGCCTCGGCGGCGGCAGGAATCAGATCGACCGGCAGCACGTCCATGAGATTCATGAACAGGATCCAGAAGAAGATCGTCAGCGCCAGCGGTCCCAGGAAGCGACGGCTGCCGTGCCAGGCGTCCTTCACCTGGCCATCGACGAATTCGAGCGCCAGCTCGACGAACGCCTGGCCCTTGCCGGGTACGCCGGAGGTCGCGCGGCGCGCGAACCACCAGAACCAGCCGAGGAAGATCAACCCGAGCACCGACGACATGATCAGCGTGTCGACGTGGATCGACGCCATGCCGCCGGCATGCTTGAGCGGCGCATTCCAGTAGGTCAGGTGATGCTGGATGTATTGGGTGAAATTCTCGCCACCCGATTCGGCACTCACTTCACGGCATCCTTCATGCTTGCGCAGCGTGGCGGCCGCCTTGCGGTCGCGTCCACACCATCAACGTTTGAATCCCAGCATCCCCAGGTTGACCAACACGGTGGCAACCAGCCCCACCAGCGCCGGCACTGCCGGCAACCGCCAGTACCCGATGATCAGGTAAAGCCCGGCGATCACCACGATCCACTTCATCAACGAGCCGACGGCGAAACGCGCCACCGTCGCCCCCGGCCCCGCCAGCGCCGGCACGAACACCGGCAGCGCCAACAGACAGGTGCCGATCGCGACCACGAATCCCGCCGCGAATGCAGCAACGGCCGACGGCACGCCACGCAGCAAAAAGCCCAAGCCGACGACCAGCGCCACCGCAAGCTGTACCAGAATCACCTGTACGGCGAGCCGCCTGCCGGCGGCCAGAGAGTTGTCCACGTCCTGCCACCCGGCACGCAGTGTTCGATGCGCCCAAAAACTTGCATTCGAGCTGTGGAATTGTAGCAGCGCCGAGCGCGGGCTAGCAACACTCGGCCGCCCCCTTGGGCTTGGTTTCCCAACCTTGACGGCGTGGTGTTGGATACCCGGCGATCCACACGCGTGGCGCCGATGCCAGCCGCCCTCATTTGCCGATGCAGAAGCCCGCGAAGATCGCCCCCAGCAGATCCTCGCTGCTGAACTCGCCGGTGATTTCGCCGAGCGCCTGCTGAGCGAGGCGAAGATCCTCGGCAACCAGCTCCGGCGTGTGCGTGCCGAGCGCCGCATGTGCCGCCCGCAATGCGGCGGCGGCGCGATCCAGCGCCTGCACATGCCGGGCACGCGCGCTGAAGTCGCCACCACCCTCGGAACCCAGCGCAATCCGGCGCAATTCGCTGCGCAACAGATCGACGCCCTCGCCCGTGCGCGCCGACAAGGCGATCACCAGCTTGCCGTGGAGCTCTTCGCGTGCGGCCCGACTTCCGGAAAGATCAATCTTGTTGACGACCAGGATCCGGGGCGCGCCGTGGTTCAACGCATCGACCGCGGCCGCGTCGAAAGCATCGGGCGCCTCGTCGGTCACCAGCAGCAGCAGGTCCGCGCGCGTCGACTCGGCCTGCGCGCGGCGCACCCCCTCGCCTTCCACCACATCGTTCGCCTCGCGCAGACCCGCGGTATCGGCCAACGTCAGCTCCACGCCATCCAGCATGATGGACTCGCGCAACACATCGCGAGTGGTGCCGGGGATGTCGGTCACGATCGCGCGCGCACTGCCCGCCAGCGCATTCATCAAGCTCGACTTGCCCACATTGGGCTTGCCGACGATCACCACATGCAGGCCGTCGGTCAGTCGCACACCACGGTCCGCGGCGGCCTGCAGTTGCCGCAAGCTTTCACTGACGTCGGCGAACAGGTGCTGCAGGGTGG
>DASSRT010000134.1:0-13132 GCA_035701705.1 Rhodanobacteraceae bacterium | reverse complement strand
CGCCTTGCTGGCGGGCCTTGCGATGGGCGCGTTCTACGGACTCGCGCCGGTGTACGCGCATGCCATCGGTTTCGACACCGCGGGCGTCAGCACCTACATGACCCTCGCCATCCTCGGCGGCGCGGCGCTGCAATGGCCGCTCGGATATTGGTCGGATCGCACCGACCGGCGCCTGGCATTGAGTGCAGTCGGCGCTACCGCGTGCGTGCTGGCGCTGCTGGTGTGGCTGGTCGGCGGCGACAAGCTGCCGGCGATCGTGCTGATCTGCGTGTATTCGGGCATGGCCTTTGCGATCTACCCGATGGTTGTCGCGCACCTCGTCGATTACCTGACACAGGAAGAATTGCTGGCGGCCAGCAGCAGCATCTATCTGTTGTACGGCATCGGCTCGGCGCTGGGACCGATGCTCGTTGGCGTCGCGATCAGTAGCTGGGGCGCGCGTGCCTTGCCGATCTGGTTTGCCGCGATGACCGGCGCGCTGGCGTTGTACGCGGCGTATCGCTACCTCGTGTTCCGCCGCGAGCAGGTTGCCGCCAACAATTTCCGGCCACTGCTGCGCACCACGGCGGCCGCAGTGCATCTGTCGCAACCGGATGCGGGCACCGACGCTGAAGCGCTGGTGCACAAGTAGGTACCACGGCACCCGCGCCAACGCTCGACCAGCGGCCTCAATGCTTCACCGGCAGCCCCATCTTCACCAGCAGGGCCTTGAAGCGCGGATCGCCGTACCAGGGCGAGTCGTGCGAGGCGACTGCAGGCCGCATCAGGGCGTCGTGGTCGGCCACCGCGCGCGCCAGGCTGGCGAACATCTCGTCCCGGCTGCCGACTTGCGCCTGCAGCAGCGCCAGCGACACCCCGGAAACGTAGTGCTGGCGACTGCGCGCTTCGAGGATCTGCAGCTGCTTGCGCGCGCCGGCCTTGTCGCCACTGAAATACAACGCGATGCCGTACACGGACAGGTAGCTCGATGGCGTCGGCGCGGGCACCAGCGCAATCGCGGCCCGCGCTTCCCTGACTGCGTCAGTTTCGCGACCCTTGCCAAGGTAGGCCTGCGCCAGCAACAGGTGGGCCAGCGCGAACCCCGGATCCTGCTTGATGGTGGCCTGGAACTGCGCAATGGCCGCATCGACCTGGTTGTTGAACAGCAGCGCGCGGGCGAGGTCGGTACTCGTGATCGGCGAGAGCGGATCGAGGTCGTGCGCCAAACGCAATTCCGCGAGCGCTTTCGGCGGGTCCTGCAGGTACCACTGGAACGCACCGTACCACTGGTGGGCAACCGGATTGCTCGGATCGAGCCGCAGCGCGATCGCGTATTCGCGTTCCGCCTGCGTCCATTGCCAGTGCGCTTCGTGGAGCAGCGCGAGCGCCAAGTGCGCGCTGCCGAGTTGCGGATCGAGCGCAACCGCCTTCTGCGCCGCAGCCAGGGCCTCGCCGTAATACGTGTCCGGTGGCTTGTCGCTGTTGTGCTCGCGCAGCAGGTTGTAGGCGGTGGCCACGCCGCTCCAGGCAGGCGCGTATCCCGAATCAACCTGCAGCGCGCGCCTGAAATAGAGCAGGGCCTGCTGGATGTCGGGCACGGTCCGGCGACTCAGGAATTGCAACCCGACCAGATAAAAGTCGTGTGCGGCCGGATTGGTTGCGGTGCGGCGTTGCATGCCATGCAGGATGGCCAGCGCGTTGGCATCGAGCTTCGGATGCAGTTGCTTGATCACCGCGGCTGCAATCTCATCCTCGACTTTCAGCAGGTCGCCCGCGGCGGGATCGTATTCCGCTGACCACAGCTGATAACCGTCCTTCGCACCCACCAGCGACACGCGGATGCGCAACCGATCGCCGGAACGCTGCACGCTGCCTTCCACGACATTGGCGACCCCCAGTTGGCGCGCGGCCTCGCGAATGTCGACCGGCTTGTCGCGAAACACGAAGGACGAGGTGCGTGCGGCGACCCGCAAATCCCGGAAGCTGCCAAGCCGGGTGATGAGTTCTTCGGTGAGTCCATCGGCGAGATAACTGTCGCCCTTGCGGTCCATGCCAAGAAATGGCAACACCGCGACCGTGACCCGGCCATTGGCGGGTACAGCCGGCGTTGCGACTTTCGCAGGCGCGGCAGCAGGCGCGGGAGTTTTCGCCACCACCGCGTGTTGGCGTGGCACGGAAGCATGCTGCCACCAGGCGACCGCGCAGACGGCCAGCAGCACCAACACTTCCGCCAGCAGCCACGGCATCCGGGTACGCGGCCTCGCGCCCTGCGGCGACGGCCGCTCCGGCACAAGCGCCTGCTCGGCAGGCGCCACCTCACCGGGCGCGCCCGCAGCGTCGGGCTCAGTGGACGCCGGCATGAACACCGCCTCCACCGTCGCTACCCATTGGAGGCTGCGTCCATACAACGTGCTGATGGTGTGCTGGTGCTCGCCATCGTCACCCACTGCGCGGCGTGCCTTGAACACCAGTTGCCGCAGGGTGGCATCGCCGACCGGCCGCTTGCCCCAGATCGCGGTGATCACTTCCTGCTTGTCGAGTGCACGTTCCTGATGCTGCAGCAGCAGGATCAGCAAGTCGATGGTGCGGTCCTCGACGTCGACCGGCTCACCGCGATGCAGCAAGCGGCGCTGCGCTGGAATCAGCAGGTACTCGGCCCAAGCCCAGGCCGTGGCTCCCGCGCCGCTGTCCAGCCTGTCGTTCATCCCAGCCCCATGCCCGGCATCCGTTCCCGGATCATGCCACGGACACGGCCCTGGCGGTACGGGGCACGCCACACCCGGCCACGCCGCTGCGGGCACGCCATCGAGCCCGAAAACATGTTTCGGCGGGCGCAAACGCCGCCTGACCACGACCGCATGAAACGCAGGCCCTGCAAGGCCTGCAACGTTTCCTAACGCCCGCTAACGCTGCGTGACGTGACAAGACGCACGCCGCGGTCGCAGCATCCGATCCCGTTCCGGCCTGCGCCGCACCGGCAAGCATCGACCTGGGGGAGAAGCCATGGACATGCGCATCGTCAGTCCCGCTAGCGGTGATGGCCGAGGCGCGGCCGACGGGCTCCCCGCCGGCTTGGCCAACCCGCGCAGCCACGTTGGATGGGGAGGGGTCCCGGGGCCGGTCGGACCGCAAGGTCCGGCTGGCCCGACGGGCCCGACCGCGAAGCCACCTGCCAGCCCGCCACAGCCTCGGAGATCCCGCGCCATGAAACTTCCTGCAGTCCTCGGCCTTGCCTTTGCACTCTGCGCCCTGCCCGCCTTCGCCAGCGAGCCCGGCAACCTGATGAGCATGACCACCAACATGCACATGCAGATGCCCGGCATGCCGGCGATGCCGCCGATGTCGCACACGCAAAAGGTCTGCGTGGCCGCGAAGCGTCCGGATCCCCGCGACGTCATGCGCAACGGCGGGCAATGCCGTGTCACTCACTACGACGTCGCCGGCAACACCATCAGCTATGACGTGACCTGCGATGCTCCGATGGCGATGAGCGGGAGCGGCAAATTCACGCTGCTTGCCAACTCCGGCATCCACGGCGTCATCCACATGGCCGGCAACCCCAATGGCCAGAAGATGCAGATGGACCTGACCATCGACGGCACCCGCGTCGGCAGCTGCGACTACACCCCGCGGCCGTCGAACTGACCGCCCGCTCCTCCGCACTTCTCGCCTGATGCACCAACAGGGAAACGGACATGCCCGACTCTTTCACCGACACCAGCACGCAGGGCTTTCTCTCCCGCCTCACCGGCTCGCTGGCCGGTCTGCTGATTGGGCCATTGCTGGTGATCGCCGCGATCGTGCTGCTGTCGTGGAACGAAGGCCGCGCGGTGCAGGCCATCAAGGGACTCGCCGATGCCGCCACCAGGGTCGTCGAGGTCGCGGATGCGCAACCGGCTGCGGACGATCAAGGCAAATTGGTGCACGTCGTCGGCGCCGCCAACGCCGGCGGCGCGATCACCGACAGCAATACGGGATTGAGTTTTCCGAACGAGGTCGCGGTGCAGCGCAAGGTGGAAATGTACGAGTGGTCCGAGCATTCCAGTTCCAGGTCGCATACCCACGTTGGCGGCAGCAAGACCACGACGACGACTTACACGTACACGCGCAAGTGGTCCGAAGACGCGATCGACTCCTCGCTGTTCAAGCATCCGGATGGCCACGCCAATCCACCGATGCCGTTCTCCTCGCAACGCTACGCCGCAACCAACGCCAGGCTCGGCGGCTACGCGCTTGACGCCACCACGCTCAACCTGATCACACCATCGCAAACGCTGGCGCCAGCAGCGCCCGCCGGCTGGCAAGCCAGTGATGGCACGCTCTACAAGGGCGACCCGGCGAGTCCGAACGTGGGCGACCTGCGCGTCAGCTACACCGGCCTTGCAGCGGGTGCGACGCTTTCCGTGCTGGCCGCACAAAGTGGCGACGGCTTCGCGCCGTTCGCCACCGCCAATGGCTATCAGGTGCAACTGGCCGAACCCGGCAATCGCCCGGCCAAGCTGATGCTTGCCGACAAGCGCAGCAGCGAATCACACCTGACCTGGATCCTGCGCGCGGTGGGCGCCATCGCGATGTTCGCCGGCTTCGCGATCTTCTTCAGCCCGCTGGCGACGCTGGCGTCGGTGCTGCCCTGGCTTGGCTGGCTGGCCGGCAAGCTCACCGGGCTGCTGGCACTGGTCATCAGCGTGCCATTGACGCTGGTGGTGATCGCGCTCGCCTGGCTTGCGGTACGCCCGCTGATCGGCGGCACGTTGCTGGTGTTGGCCGCCCTGGCGCTGTTTGGCCTGTGGCGAATGCACCGTGCGCGACTTGCACGACGACGGCGCAGCGCCATGCCACCACCACCACCACCGTTGGCAGCGGTGTGAAACCAGGACCGGAATGAGCACAACACCCAGCTACCCGGAGAAGACACCATGCAACGCCCAGCCATGATGATCATAGTTGCCGCACTCGCGCTGATCTTCAGCGCCAGCGCCTCGGCGCAACATGCACGCCCCAGCGTGACCGTGATCAGCTTCACCAACGATGGCAGCGGCGCCAGTTGGTTCCACGGCGACATCGGCAGCCAGCTGGCGGACGTGCTCAGCAACGAGTTGAGCGACACCGGCGATTTCAATGTGGTCGAACGCCAGAAGGTCGGCGCGGTGCTGAACGAGCAGGACTTCGCGCGTTCCGGCCGCGTCCGCCAGGGATCGGGACCGGCCACCGGCAACATCACCGGCGCGCAGTACCTGATCACCGGATCGGTCGCCGCATACACCGAGAATACTTCCGACACCGGCGGCGGCGTCAGTTTCGGCGGCTTCCATATCGGCGGCGGCAAGTCGCAAGCCTACGTCGCCATCGACCTGCGCGTGATCGACGCGGAAACTTCCGAAGTCGTCTATTCGCGCACCGTCGAAGGCCGCAGCACCGACCACAACATAGGCCTCGGCGGCTCGACCTGGCGCGAACTCGGCGGCGACTTCCACCACTCGCAAACCACGCCGGCCAGCAAGGCCGTGCGCGCGGCGCTGATCGAGGCTTCCAATTACCTCGATTGCGCGATGGTCCGGCGCGATGGCTGCATGGCCAGCTACCGCGCGAAGAACCAGCGCCGCCGCAAGAGCGACGCCGATGCACTGCAGCTCGACGGTGGTTGATCGCCGCCACCCATCCCGGCGCCAAGCATGCGCCGACGCATCACCCGACGATCAGGAGATCGACATGAACATGCCTCCGCTGGCTGCACCGCACTCCACCCGGCCGGGCGCCATCGCCATCGCGTTGGCGTTGGGAATGGGAGCCAGCGCGCAAGCGCAACGCGCCCATCCCGACAGCATCGACGACCGCAACAAGACCGCACGTGCGGGCGCACACGCTCACCGCAGCCTTGGTCGTGTTGATCCACTGACGGCGCGTACGCCGGCAACCGCGGATAGCCACGACGAAGGCTTGAACGCGACGGCAACACACCGAAAGCTTGACGAGTAGTGAAGCGCGACACCCAATCCGCGATGTGAAGCGCAAGTGATTGGCACCCACCTACCCATGATTTCCAGACACAAGGACGAATCAGGTGAGCCATTTCTATCCAAGCAAAGGTGACATAGAACGAGTCCGCGGTTACTACTTGAAAGCCATGCAGCTTGCGAAAGCGTATGCGCATGTACACAGTGCTGGCAGATATACATTCATGGGCGAAAGTTGCTATGTCATCAATCAGATGGCTTTGTCTGCCATCATTGCCAACCGGAATGGAAATGCTCCATCTGAATGGTCCATTCGGCTGGTGCCCGGCGACACCCCAAGCTGCGAGTGGCTCGCGTGCGCCGATCATTATCTGCACATGCGCACACGAATGAGCAAGAACGGCCACGGGCTCATGTACTGGCGAGTCATTGGCAATGTTGAAGACACCGTAGTCTATGATGCGGCCAAGCTCGACATCATGGAATTGAAATTAGCCCCAACTACCAGACCAATTGGAGTAGCGCTTGACCATAGTCTACGTGAAGACAAGAGCAAACCTCTATCCAAACCCAGCATTCTGGCAGAAGGGTCTGCATATTCAGGCATGGTCGCAGGAATCCATGACTACAAAATAAATCACATGGGAAACAGCAAACCTGATGACAATCCAGCCTGGTTCTCAAAACTCTATACGAAAGGCAAGACATTCGCCATTTGAAAGACGGCAATCCATTACCTGCATCGCAAGATTGGTTTACTGATTCCATCCGTTGAGGTTATGAAAATGTCATTCAAGAATTTGCAATTGCTGCCACTGCTGTTGGCACTGCCGATACTCGCAACCGGCATCGCGCAGGCAGCCCCCGACCCACTGCCCGGAACCTGGACCGCGCCGCCCAGCCGCGAGGACACCGCAATGGGCCTGACCGGCACCACCCTCACCGTCGCCGCCGCACCCGGAGGCTATACGTTCTCCAGCGTCGCGCACGGCAAGCATGGCGACATGCAGGCGACCCTGCCGACGATCCCCGACGGCAAGCCGCATACCGGCTCGACGACGTTCGGCCCGGCCACGGCAACCTGCCATCGCACCGATCCTCGCACCCTCGCGTGCGAGGTCCGGATGGGTCCGTCACCGCCCAGCCAATCGACCTTCGTGCTGTCGGCCGATGGCAAGACGCTTACCGAGACCGATACCAGCGCATCCAACGATTCGACGAGCGCGCAGGCCGCGCAACACACGGTGACGACGACCACGGTGTTCCACAGGCAATGAAGGGTCAGTCGACCCAGCGACTGGGGACGAAGCCGCAGATGCGCGACGCCGATCTGCAAATCATGGGAGAACGCCGTCCCGTCCAAGAACGCTGCCAAATGTCTCGGCCGCCTTGTGTACCCGTACGTCCACACGCGACGGAGCGTGACCGGCCGCATGCCGGCCTCCCCCGGCCAGGAGTCCTCGATCATGAATGCGCATCCAATCCTGTTCCGATCGCTGTTGATCGCGCTGATCGCCACCAGCGCTGCGCCCACCGCGCTGGCTGCGAGCGGCCAGCACCTCGTCACGGACGACGGCGCATGTCAATTGACGGTACCCGCCAATTGGAAACCGCTGCACATCATGGGGAAACTTCTCAAGTTCCACGCCAACTCACCCGACGGTTCCGCTGGCGCGTCAATCTCCAGCGACGCCCCTTTTTCCCTGGCCCAGGTCAAGCAGATTGCGGAATCGTCGGCCAAGGTCACGAAAGTCTTCGAGGACACCACGCGAAGGCTCTGGATCCAGATCACCATGAGCGGTGCAACAGGCACTCATTGGTACGTCGCCGTTCCAGGCTGCCATGCGGATATCCACTTTGCCAGACCCTCCCAGGGTGCGACGGCGAAGCAGATCGCGTCTTCCATGCAATCGGTTCACTGATCCGCTTTCACTCGCCACCCGAGACCCACCATGCAACGCAATGTCCGGGCTGCTTCCAGCGCGAGGTGTCTGCTGGCGCTGGTGACCGCACCGCTGCTGGCGGCGGGTGCGACTTGCAGCGCAATTTGCTTCGACCACAGGAGATGACCTCATGAAAGTCCAGCGTCCCCTCACAGCCACACTGGCCTTGGCTACTTTTGCCATGCTCTTGGCCCTGCCCGCGACCAGCCACGCGAGCGACAGTCCCGACAAGGACTGTGCACCGGTGGGTTCCCTGCCCAGTTACCAGGCAAACGACGCCCCCACGCGAACCGCTTACCGTGATCACGATTTCGCCATGCAAAAGGGCGATGACACCACCAGCGTCACGGTGGCGGGGGCCTATTGCAACCAGGACTACACGCTGAAGGACGGCGCCCCATCGATGAGCTATCTGGAAGCCCAGTACAACTACCGCGACCAACTGCAGAAACTCGGCGCCACGATCCTGTACAAGAGCGCCGGCAGCACCGGTGGGCAAACCGTCGCCAGGCTCACCCAGGGTGGCAAGGAGACCTGGATCGATGTAACGGGTGGTGAAAGTGAAGTGCAGGTCTGGGTGGTGGTCAAGCAACCGCTAAAGACCACGCTGACTGCGCCGACCGGCAGCGATTACCGACTTCTGGGCCACATGCCGAACTATGAAATGTCGGACAAGCCGCAAAAGCGGAATTTCGATCAGGCAAGCTTTACCGTCCAGACTGGCGATGACACCCAGGACATCACGGCACTCGGCGCGGCCTACCAAACGAACTACACGTTGAAAGACGGCGCGCCGGCAGCGTCTTACCTGGAAGTGCAGGACAACTATGTTGCCGCACTGAAGAAACTCGGTGCACAAATCGTGTACCACGATGTCGGCAGTACCGGTGGCCAAACCGATGCACGCCTGCTCGAAAACGGACGCACCATCTGGATCAAGGTCGACGGCGGCAGGGACTCATACAGCCTGAGTGTGATCGAGGAGAAGCCCTTCGTCGCCACGATCAAACCCGCGCAGGCAAGCGAGTTGAAAGCCGCGCTGGACAAGGATGGCCACGTCGCCCTGTACATCAACTTCGATTTCGACAAGGCCACGTTGCGCCCCGATGCCGCGCCGGTCATCGCGCAGGTATTGGCGCTGCTGAAAGCCAATCCTGACCTGAAACTATCGATCGTCGGCAATACCGACAACGTCGGCGGCCACGACTACAACATCAAGTTGTCGCAAGCCCGCGCCGCCGCGGTGATGGCGACCCTG
Organism: Rhodanobacteraceae bacterium; assembly: GCA_035701705.1. Classification (GTDB taxonomy): domain Bacteria; phylum Pseudomonadota; class Gammaproteobacteria; order Xanthomonadales; family Rhodanobacteraceae; genus 66-474. The sequence goes on along the minus strand of DASSRT010000134.1, from coordinate 3,998 downwards.
GTCAAGGATGGCATCGCGGCGGGCCGCCTGCAGTCATCCGGTGATGGCCCCGACAAACCGATCGCCAGCAACGACGACAGCGAAGGCCGTGCCAGGAACCGGCGCGTGGAGCTGGTCAAGGATTGAGTCAGCCATTCCCCGTTTGCACTGCTTACACAGCTTCACCGGTGCAGCGGCTGCGGATCCGCCCGCTGGATGCGCAGTCGCTGCACCACTCCAACGCAAGCCATCACGGAGGCCATCCATGCAACATGCCAGCGCTCCCGCAGTCCGGCCGCGTCATGTGTGCACCGTAGTGATGATGAGCCTCGCGCTGGGCACGCTCTGCAGTTGCTGCTTTGACACGACGAGCGTTCAGGACAGCGTATCGCTGGTCACCGCCATCGAACGCGCCATTGGCGCCTATGCTGCGACCGCACGAAACCCCACGCCCGATCAATGGACACAGCGCCATATAGGGCGGCCTGCGAGACCATGCACAACCGTGGGCCTGATCACGGCTGCCATCGACCGGCCGCCAAAGGCGTGCGGCGAGTTGCTGGAAAGTGCCTCTCGAAAGCCGCGGTCGGCAAGCTGCCGGATGGCCTAACACAAGAGTTGAACATGAGATCCACGCAGTTCGTAGACCTGCCCTGAGAGGCTATTGAAGCGGGCCGTCCTGCACTTGTTCCACGAGTCGTCCATGACCCACACCAGCCGGGTATTGCAGAACACGTGGCCAGGCAGTCCGAGTTGAGGGCCTGCACTGCGGGAAGCAAACAGGCAACCAAGCCGCGACGTTCCCATGCGGCGCGATCGCTATCGACCATTCAGGGTATTCAGTACGGAGGATTTAAGTCATGAGAAACCCAATTATTCGAATCGACACTGGCAGGGGACTGTTTGTCATCGACCAGCGGATGGTGCACGTCGTCATCCACGACTGGGCCTATTGGGCAGCGATGGGCGCATGCAGTCACCTCAAACGCGCGCGCCAGTACGACTGGTACAACCCGATGTCGTGGGGCATGCCTGACGTGGTTTCGCTTGACGTCGACTGGCACAAGGTAGACATCGCCAAGGCACACAATATCGCCTCCGCAACTCAGGAGTGCCAACGGTACCTCGACAAAGCCACGGCGCAAAACTACTGCGCAGTCCCGAATGCGTCGGGAACTTCGCAGACCGGCCTGACACTCCAATTGCGGGATCGCCTTTACCACTACGTTTCAGAAGCGCAGCGCTTGAAGCAAAAATGGCACCGCCAATTATGCGATGCCAGCGCTGAAACGATGCGCAACGTCAAAGGCGCGGTGAGCGGATATGGGAAAGCAATCGCTGGGGCGACGTTCGTCAGGGATGCATCAGGCGACGTTCTGATGCTCGGTGCAACCTTGGCCAGCGGCGGCACCGCCACTGCGCTGCTCGCTGCCGGTTCGGTATACAAGGGATCGGCCAAGTTCCAGGACACGCGCAGCGTCGGCGCGGCGGTGTTCGAGGCCACAACCGACTTCACTGTCGGCTTGATCCCCGATGCGGCTCCCGGCGCAAAACGGGTCGAGAAGGTGATGGTGGCGGTTGTGAAAGGCCAGTTGCAGATCGCAGGTCAAACGATGGGCGGAATCGCGGCGGCCTACAAGACGACGGGCGTAGTGAACGGCAAGACCATCGCCAAGGCCCTTACCAATGCATCTCTGCAGACCGTGGGAGGCATGCTGTCGAAGGGACCGCTTGACAAAATTACCCGAATCGAGAGCGTCAAGACGGAATTGGAGCACATGAGTTTTCCAGCAGCGATCCGGATTATCAGGCGGGGTACCCTCGACACCGTCCAGTCGAAAATCGGGGAGACCATGGTGGACTACGCCTTCGACCCCAAGAAGCAAGAGCGCAATGGCCAAGGACCAAATCCGGCCATCGGAATCGGCGATCCGTGCCTGGCAGACTTGGCCATACAAGGTCCCTACTACTCCGCGATTCGGCGGCCGCACTGAAATCGACAACGTCCAAGCGGACTCTGCATAGAAAACGCGGCGCGAATTCATCGGAAGCCATGTTGAAGTATCCAACTGGACATTGAGAATGCCCAATTGCTGCCAGCCACGGGCAGCCCGCCACGGATCATCCCGTGGCGGTTTTCCGGAACACCAGCTTGCCGCCTTCGGCCTCAACGTGGATGGTGTCGCCACCCACGAATTCGCCGGCGAGGATCTTTTGCGCCAGTGGATTTTCGAGCTGGCTCTGGATCGCGCGCTTCAGTGGCCGCGCGCCATACACCGGATCGAAGCCGACGTTGCCCAGCAGCATCAACGCGGAGTCGGAGATCTCGAAATCGATCTGGCGTTCGTGCAGGCGCTTGGCGAGGTAGTTCGTTTGCAGTCGCGCGATCTCGCGAATCTGCGCCTTGTCGAGCGGGTGGAACACCACCAGTTCGTCGAGGCGGTTGATGAACTCGGGACGGAAATGCGCCTGCACCACGCCCATCACCGCGGCCTTCATCTGGGTGTAGGCCTCCGGTGAATCTTCATCGATACCGGAAGACGCAATCTCCTGGATCTGCTGCGAGCCGAGGTTGGACGTCATCACGATGACCGTGTTGCGGAAATCCACCGTGCGGCCCTGGCCGTCGGTGAGCCGGCCATCGTCGAGCACCTGCAACAGGATGTTGAACACGTCCGGGTGCGCCTTCTCGACTTCGTCGAGCAGGATCACGCAATACGGGCGGCGGCGTACCGCCTCGGTGAGATAGCCACCCTCTTCGTAGCCGACGTAGCCGGGAGGTGCGCCGATCAGGCGCGCGACCGAGTGCTTCTCCATGAATTCGGACATGTCGATCCGCACCATCGCCTCGGTGGTGTCGAACAGGAAGCCCGCGAGCGCCTTGCACAGCTCGGTCTTGCCGACGCCGGTGGGACCGAGGAACAGGAACGAACCGTAGGGCCGGTTGGGATCGGACAATCCCGCGCGCGCACGCCGGATTGCATCCGACACCGCAGTCACGGCTTCGTTCTGGCCGATCACGTTCTTGTGCAGCGCGTCTTCCATGTGCAGCAATTTCTCGCGTTCGCCTTCCAGCATCTTCGACACCGGAATACCGGTCCAGCGTGACACCACCTCGGCGATTTCTTCGGCGGTCACCTTGTCCTTCACCAATTTGAATTCGCGCTGGTCCGCGGCCTGCGCGGCAGCGAGCTGCTTTTCCAGCTCCGGCAGGGTGCCGTACTGGATTTCACTCATGCGCGCGTAGTCCTGTTGCCGCTGCGCGATCTCCAGCTCGTGGTGGGCCTTCTCGATCTGTTCCTTGATCGAAGCGTCGCCCTGCAGCGCGGCCTTTTCCGACTTCCACACCTCGTTCATGTCCGAGTATTCGCGCTCGATCTTTTCGATGTCGCCTTCCAGATCGGCGAGGCGCTTCTTCGACTCGGGATCCTTTTCCTTCTTCAGCATCTCGCGCTGGATCTTCAACTGGATCAGGCGCCGTTCCAGCCGATCGAGTTCTTCCGGCTTGGAGTCGATCTCCATGCGGATGCGGCTGGCGGCCTCGTCCATCAGGTCGATGGCCTTGTCCGGCAGCTGGCGGTCGGTGATGTAACGGTTGGAAAGCGTGGCTGCGGCCACGATCGCGGGATCGGTGATCTCGACGCCGTGGTGCACCGCGTATTTCTCCTTCAGCCCACGCAGGATCGCGATGGTGTCCTCGACGTTCGGCTCGCCCACGAACACCTTCTGGAAGCGCCGCTCCAGCGCGGCATCCTTTTCTATGTACTTGCGGTATTCGTCCAGCGTGGTGGCGCCGATGCAATGCAGTTCGCCGCGCGCCAATGCGGGCTTCAACATGTTGCCGGCATCCATCGCGCCCTCGGCCTTGCCCGCGCCGACCATCGTGTGCAATTCGTCGATGAACAGGATGATCTGGCCTTCCTGCTTGGCGAGGTCATTCAACACGCCTTTCAGGCGTTCCTCGAACTCGCCGCGAAACTTCGCGCCCGCGATCAGCGCACCCAGGTCGAGCGCGAGCA
>DASSRT010000133.1:0-5830 GCA_035701705.1 Rhodanobacteraceae bacterium | reverse complement strand
TTCGCCGCGGCGGGTGTTCGACGGCTTGTTGGAACGCGCGTCCCGCACGCTTCAGCGCATCGGCTCCGGTGGCTCCACCCGCAGCGGCAGTTCGCCATCGGCGAGCCGCGCCCGCAGTGCATCGCCGGGACCGGCCGAGTGGGCCGAACGCAACACGCTCCCCGAAGCGTCGAACAGGATCGCGTAGCCACGGTTCAACACGCCCAGCGGACTGACCGCGTTGAGTGCGCGGGCGAGCGAGTCGAGTTGCTGGCGTGCGTGCGCATCGCCGCTTGCCCAGGCTGCGGCCAGCCGCCGTTGCAAGTCCACGCTGCGCAGTGTCGCTTGCTCGATGCGCGCACGCGGATGCCGGAGCAGCAGTCGGGCACCGATTCCGTTGACGCGCGCGCTGGCTCGCTCGTGCGTCGACGCGTGGGCGCGCAACAGGCGTCGACGCAGGCCTTCCATGCGTTCGTGCCCGGCAACCAGGCGCTGTTGCGGGCGTTGTGCCTGCAGGCGTGCGGCGAGCTGGTCCGTGCGTTGCTGCATGTCCTGCGTGCGCCGGCCCCATGCCTGGCGCAGGCGCGCACAGGACGTGGCCAGCGCGCGTGCGAGTGCCTCGCCGTCCGGCAGGATCAGCTCCGCCGCCGCCGAAGGCGTCGGCGCGCGCAGGTCGGCGACGAAATCGCTGATCGAAAAATCGACTTCATGGCCGACCGCGGACACCACCGGAACCGCACTGGCGGCGATTGCGCGCGCCACGCCTTCGTCGTTGAAGGCGGCGAGATCCTCCAGCGAGCCGCCGCCGCGCGTCACGAGCAGAACGTCGTAGCGATTCGAGCGCGACGCCGCGCGCAGCATCGCCGCGATCTGCGCGGGTGCTTCCGCACCCTGCACCAGCACCGGCAACACCTCGATCGCCGTCAACGCAAAGCGCCGGCGGGCCACGGACAACACGTCGCGGATCGCGGCGCCGCGGGCGGACGTGATCACGCCCAGCCGGCGCGGGAATGCGGGCAGGGCGCGCTTGCGTGAGGCATCGAACAGGCCTTCGGCCTGCAGTTTCGCCTTCAACTGTTCGAACGCGCGGCGCAGCGCGCCTTCGCCCGCGTCCTCCATGGCTTCCACGATCAACTGGAAGCTGCCGCGCGCTTCGTACAGGCTGACCCGCGCCCGCGCCAGCACCTTGCTGCCGTTGCCGGGTTGGAATCGCAATGGCGCGTTGCTGCGCGCGAACATTGCGCAACGCACTTCCGCACCGGCGTCCTTGAGCGAGAAGTACCAGTGCCCCGATCCGGCACGCATGAAATTGCTGATCTCGCCCTCGATCCACACCATCGGCAGGGCATCCTCAAGCAGCTCGCGCACGAGGCGGTTGAGCGCCGAAGGCGTCAGGATGTTGCGTGCTGCGGGCGTTTCAATCGGCATCGTCGGAGCGTGCGCGGGAACGGGTCGCGGCAGTATCACACGCGGACGTTCGCAGCCGCTGCCGGTGCAGCCGGCGCATCCGCAGCCAGCGCGCAATCAGGCTGATGGCGATCCACAGCGCCAGCGCGCCGAAGGGCCACGCCAGCGCCCGTGGCCACAATGCCGCGATCGTGGCGAGCACGAGCAGCAGCAACGCACCACCCAGCAGCGGGCGCGATTCGGTGTCGCTCAACACGCGCTGGTTGCGCAAGGCGGCGCCGAGGGTGGTCGCCATGCGCAACGTGCCGACCGCGCCGCGCACGGCGCTGCCGTGGCCGCGCAAGCCGTGGTGCGGCATGCGCGTGACCGGACGCGCCCGTCGGCGTGACAGCACGATTTCGGTGGAGTGGTCGAGGTCGCGCTCGTACTGTTCGGCCAGTTGATGCACGAAGCCGGCGTGCTCGATCGCCACGTCGATCTCGCAGTTGCCGAGCCAGCTGGCAAGGTTGAGGTTGCTGGAGCCGACGCGCGCCCAGCGGTCATCCGCCACCGCGGTCTTGGCGTGCAACATCGGGCCGTTCCATTCGAAGATGCGGATGTCGGCTTCGAGCAAGGCGCGGTAGCCGGTTCGCGACAGTGCAGCCACCAGCGGCACGTCGGACGCGCCCGGTACCAGCAAGCGCACATCCACGCCATCGCGCGCGGCGTTGGTCAGCGCGCTCAGATAGGGGGCTGCACCGATGAAGTAGGCATCGGTGAGCCACAGGCGCTGGCGCGCCAGCGCGGCAATCATCTGGTCCATGCGGTACATGCCGGCGCTCGAGGGTTGCGTGGCAATGACACGCAGGGCCATGTCGCCCGCGGGGGTGTCGTCGGTCTGCAACACACTGGCGTCCAGTGGCGCTCCCAGCGTGGACCACGTCTCGGCAAAGGCGCGCACGAGGTCGGCGAGCGCCGGGCCGCGCAGGGCAATGCCGGTGTCGCGCCACGGTTCGCGGCCGCGCGCCGGGTCGCCCAGCCATTGCCCACTGACGCAGACGCCGGAGACGAATCCAATCTTGCCGTCCACCACCAGCAGTTTGCGGTGGTCGCGGTTGATCCATGCGAACGGACCAAGGAAGTCGAAGCGGTTGTAGGTGCGCACCTCGCCGCCGGCCGCGCGCAACGGTCGCCAGAAACGTGCGCGCGATTGGCCAAGGCAGCCCAGCCAATCGTGCAGGACACACACGCGCACGCCGGCGCGGGCGCGCTCGGCCAGGGCCGAGATGAATGCTCGGCCGGTCGCATCATCCCGGAAGATATAGTTGCCGAACAGTATGTTGTGGTTGGCACTTACAATCGATTCGAGCCAGGCGTCGAAGTTGGCGCGGGCATCGATCAACAGCTCCACGTGGTTGCCGCCCGACAACGGCGCGCCGGCTGCGCGCGAAAGCGCCTGTTCGGCGAGCGGGCGAAATCCCGCGGACGTTGGGTGTGGCGGAAGCTGCATGTCGCTGATCATCAATCGCCACCGCCTCGTGTTCAAGGATAGAATGCTTCGACTGGATGAGATGTGTTGGATTCGGTCCGCGAGGGGGGTGACCAGGATGGATGGCTACGAACGCTTGGTTGAAGGGCTTCCCGTCCGGATGCCGGCTGCGCGATCCCATCGGGGCAGCGAAAAGGCCATCCGCGACGCCGTCGCCGCGCTGCCGCTGGCCAATCCGGCGCAGGCCCTGCACGAGGTCGAGCAGATCGTCGATGGCATGCTGGCCGCAGGCTGGTCGGGCGGTGACCGGATCGGCGCGCTTGAACACCTGCGTGTGCCGGTTGCAGCACTGTGCGCTGACGTCGAGCGCCGCATCAGTTCGGAATCCCACCCGCTGCCGCAGGCGAGCGCCGAATGGGCGGCCGCCGGGCAGCGCCTGCAGATGAAGCTGGCTTCGGGCTACGCCATGGGCGTGCACGAACTGTGCGCACCGGCCGGCAAGATTCCGCGATTCAAGGGCAAGACCGCGGTCAACGCGGTCGTGCACGGGCTGGTGCACGCGGAAGCCGCGTTGTTGTGGGCCTACCGGCTTTACCAGGCGCCACCCAGGGGACTGTGGCAGCGTGTGCATGCGCTCTACGCATTCGCCCACGCACTCGCCATCGCCGATCAGGGCGCGCTCGCCGATGCCGCTGGTGGCATGCGCCGGAGTGCGCGCGACGTCTATGCCGAAGCGATCCTGCTGGCCACCAGCAATCCCTACCGGTTCTCGTCGCGCGAGCTGGACGAGGCACGCCAGGTGTGTTGCAGCATGGCGTCGCTGTGCCTGTTCGAGACTGCCGGCAAGCAGGGCATCTCGGTGGATACCGATTCCGATGCCGGCCCCGGCTACATTCCCGAGGAACGCGGCAGCGCGGGTACCTGCGTGGTGACGGTCGACGCCGCACCCGTGGTCAGGGCGCTCGACGAACGCATGGGCCTGTTGCCGATGGGCGTGGATGCGCTCGACCTTCCGCAAGTCGGTGGCGGCAAGGTTGCCACCAGCACGCGCTTCCTCAACCGCTTGCTGGCAGGTTGGGGCAGTGCCTCGCGCGGGCACGTCAGGCTTTCCGCGACGCATGCGCTGGATGTCGTGGTGGGCATGCACGCGTTGCACTACGCCCTCGCCGGTGACGTCGATTTCGCGACCTTCGTGCGGCAGGTGCACGGCGATGCCATCACGGTTGGTCGCCACGATCTGCCGGCGGCCTGGATGGCGGCGTCCGACACGGCGCAGCCGCGGGTGTTCCGCGGCGAGGTGCTGGATCAGAGCGAAGGCGGTTATCGGATGCGCTTGCCGGTCGCTGAAGGCCTGCGCCTGCGTATCGGTGACCTCATCGGGCTGGCTGCGGTTGTCGATGACGTCGACGCCCGCGACTGGATGGTCGGGGTGATCCGTTGGCTGCGCCACGATGGCGGCAACGTGATGCTCGGGATCGAGCTGCTGCGCCGCGCCGCGCGCGCCGCGGGCGTGCGCGCGGTCACCGCCGACGGTGACGTACTGACGCCGCAACGGGCCGTGGAATTGCTCGATGGCGAGGGTTCGGCCGAGCTGTCCTTGTTGGTGACCCATCCTTTCACCGGCAACGTCGCCGCGGTCGAAGTGGCGCTGCCGCGGATGAGTTCCGATTGGCGTTCGCATGCCGGGGTCGCCAGCTGGAAGCCGTGCGGCATCGAGTCACTCGGTCCAACCTGCTTTCGGGTTACCCTTGCACGCGTTGAGGGTCGCGTTGGCGGTTGATCGAAGGAGGGCGGATGGCGCTTGAAATGCGCGGTGGGTGCAAGCATTGCCACGTGACGCTCGCGCGTGAAGGCGATGTGTGCGCACGCGTCTTCGAATGCACGATCTGCCCGGATCACGGTGGCGAACGGGTGCGGCGGGTGCGCGTCCGCTGCGCCGATTTCGCGTGAGTGACACCCCGGCATTCGTCGTTGCCATTCCGGCCCGGTTCGGTTCGACGCGGCTGCCGGGCAAGCCGCTGCGCCTGCTCGGTGGTGAACCGCTGGTCGTGCATGTGGCGCGTCGCGCACGCGCCGCCGGCGCCGCCGAGGTGGTGGTCGCGACCGACGACAGCCGCATCGAAGCGGCATTGCGTGACACCGGCGTGGCCGTGTGCATGACCCGTGCCGATCACGCCAGTGGCAGCGACCGGCTGGCCGAATGCGCGCGCGCGCGCAGCTGGCCGGATTCGGCGATCGTGGTGAACCTGCAGGGTGACGAGCCGTTCGCGCCCGCCGCCGGCATCCAAACCGTCGCGCGCGCGCTGGCGGAAGACAACGCGCCGATGGCGACGCTGGCCACGCCGGTCGGGTCGGCCGAGGAGTGGTTCAATCCCGATTGCGTGAAGGTGGTGTGCGCGGCGAATGGCCGCGCCCTGTACTTTTCGCGCGCACCGGTACCGTGGGCGCGTGACGCATTGGCGCGTGATCGCAGTCAGGTGCCGGATGGCGTGACGGTGCTGCGCCACATCGGCATCTATGCCTATCGCGTGGGTTTCCTCAAGGCATTCGCGCAACTGCCGGCGACGCCGCTGGAACGCGCCGAATCGCTGGAACAATTGCGCGCGCTCGAACATGGCCATGCGATTGCCGTTCGCATTGCGCCCGAAGCATTCCCGCCGGGTGTCGACACCGAGCAGGATCTCGCGCGCGCCGAGCATGCGTTGGCGAGCATGGGGGTGGCAACATGATCCTGCCTCCGCCCGGCGTGCTGGTCGTGTGCCTCGGCAACATCTGCCGTTCGCCGACTGCCGAGTACGTGTTGCGCGACGCCCTGCGCCGGCGCAAGGTGGCGACTCCCGTGGCCTCGCGCGGACTGGGCGACTGGCATGTCGGGCATGGCGCCGATCGTCGCGCGGTCGAGGTGGCACGCACGGCGGGCATCGACCTCGGGCCGCACCGTGCGCGCCAGTTCCAGGACGAAGACTTCCAGCATTT
>DASSRT010000132.1:0-15190 GCA_035701705.1 Rhodanobacteraceae bacterium | reverse complement strand
AAATGATAAGGATGTCGCCAGGTACCGCGCCATGAAAACCCTCGACGAATGGCTGGCCTACCAGCAACAAATCCATGCGCGCGGCATCGACATGGGCCTCGATCGCGTGCGCGCGGTCTGGGAGCACATGGGTGCGCCGCGGCCCGCGCCGGTGGTCATCACGGTGGGGGGCACCAACGGCAAGGGGTCGACGGTTGCGTTCCTGGAAGCGATGTTGCGCGCGGGGGGCATGCGGGTGGGCGCCTACAGCTCGCCGCACATCCTGCGCTACAACGAGCGCGTGCGGGTGGATGGCATGGACGCCGACGATGCGTCGCTGGTCGCGGCGTTCGAGCGGATCGAAGCGGCGCGGGGTGGCATTTCGCTGACCTACTTCGAGTTCGGCACGCTCGCGGCCTTCGATGTTTTCGCGCGCGCACGGTTGGATGTCGCGCTGCTGGAGGTTGGTCTGGGTGGGCGGCTGGATGCCGTGAACGTCATCGATGCCGATTGTGCCGTGGTGGTGACGGTCGACCTGGACCACATGGAATACCTCGGGCCTGATCGCGAGTCGATCGGGCGCGAGAAGGCCGGCATCTTCCGGGCAGGGTGTCCCGCGATCATCGGCGAAACCGATCCGCCGCAGTCGTTGCTGGAACACGCGCACGCGATTGGAGCGGCGCCTGCGGTGCTGGGCCGGGATTTCGGTTGGACGCCTGAGGCTGGCGGGTTGCGTTGGTGGCATCGCGATCCCGCGCAGCCGCGCTATCAGGCTCCGGCTGTGGCAACCAGCGGTGGCGTGGTGTTGCACGGCATGCTCGTCCTGGAGGGGGCGTTCCAGTACCACAACGCGGCCACCGCAATCGCCGCGTTGCACGCGTTGGGCGAGCGCGTGCGCTGGGACGTGCACGCCATTGAAAAGCCGAATGAAGACGCCGGAGCAGGGCCGTTGCTGGCCGGGCGCCTGCAGCATCTGGCGGCCAATCCGGACCTTGTCGTCGACGTTGCCCACAATCCGCAGGCCGCGCGCGAACTGGCGCGCTGGCTCGATCGGCATGCGGTCGCCGGCAGCACCCGCGCGGTGTTCGGCGCGCTGGCCGACAAGGACATCGAAGGTGTGGTGGCGGCGCTGGCTGGACGTATCGATCATTGGTATCTCGCCGGCCTTGCGGACGAATCACCGCGCGGCGAAACCGCACAGCACCTGCTTGAACGCGTGCGCACGGCGTTGCCCGCGGCGACTTGCACGGTGTTTCCCGATATTCCGGCCGCGCTGGCGGCGGCGCAGTTGGATGCATCGAGCGATGATCGCATCATCGCCTTCGGCAGTTTCCATGTGGTGGCCCCGGTGTTGCGCGGGTACCGCCTATAATGTGCACCAATCCTGTTTGCGGGCGCGGCCTTCGATGGATTCCGGTTTGCTGAAACGGTTGTTGGGTGCGGCTGTGCTGATTGCACTGGCGGTGATTTTCGTGCCGATGTTGTTGCCGAGCAGCAAGCCGGTCGGCTCGAATTCGGTGGACGTCAAGATTCCGCCGCCACCCGACAGCGCGCTGACGACGCGCCTGCTGCAGGTGGGTCCCGACGGTGCCAGCGCCGGAGCGAGCACCGCGGCCGCCGTATCCGATCCCGATCACGTCGCGACGCTGGATCTCGACAAGACCTCTGCGCCGCCAGTGAGTGCCCCGGCAACGTCGATCGAGCCGACCACGGCGCCGCAGGCTTCCGCCACGGCGCCTGCAGCGAGCGCAGGCGCGAAACCGGCTGCCAACCCCGTGACTGCTGCTGCCGCACCGAAGGCGTCTGCGGAGCCGCCGCCGGTCGACGGTGGTGCGGGCGCTGCGGCCGTGGCGGCTTACTCGGTGAACCTCGGCATCTATGCCGACCATGCTGGCGCGAACAAGCTGGTGGCCAAGGCCCGGCAACATGGCTTCAAGGCCGCGGCAACGCCGGAAACCTTCCAGGGCAAATCGGTGCTGCGCGTCAAGGTGGGCCCGTTCGCCAGCCGGGCCGCGGCCGAAGCCGCGCGCTTGAAGTTGCAGGCGTTCGAGCCGGTGGCTTCGATGACCATCGAGGGCGTGGCCGCGAACCAGGCCAGTGACGCGCCGTCATCGGCGTTGCCAGCGACCCAGCCGGGCGCGTGGGCGGTGCAACTGGGTGCCTTCAGTACCGAAGGGCAGGCCAACCTGTTGCGCGATCGCCTGCGCAACCAGGGTTTCGATGGCTTCGTCGACCGCATGGACACCGCGAAAGGAAAGTTGTGGCGCGTACGTGCCGGCCCGTTTGCGACACGCGTCGCGGCCGAAGCCGCGCGCGACGCGATCGCGCAGCAACTCAAGCAGAAGAAGGGCGTCATCGTCACCCAGCATTGAGTTGTGCGATCGTCCCTTGCCACGGTGTAGTCCGCGCATTGCGCGGATGTGCCAAGTGTGCAAACACCGGCACGGTCTTGAATCGCCTGACTTCATCAACCGCCACCACGAAGATGCCAACTGCCTGATCATCCGATGATGAATGCCGTCGACATCCTGATCCTTGCGGTACTCGCGCTCTCGATGTTGTTCGGCCTGTGGCGCGGCTTCGTCAGCGAAATGCTCTCGTTGTTGTGCTGGGTGGCGGCGTTCTGGGTCGCGTGGGCGTTTGGCGACCGCGTCGCGCAGCTGTACCAGGCGTACCTCAGCGAGCCGGCCGCGAGCCTGATTGCGGGCTACGTCACCTGTTTCCTCGGCGTGCTGATCGTTGGCGCGCTGCTCGGCTGGCTGGTGCACAAGCTGATGGAGGGCGGCGGCCTGCGCGCGGGAGACCGCTTCCTCGGCGCCGCTTTCGGCTTGGCGCGGGGCTTGCTGCTGGTCACGTTCGTGGTGTTGCTGACCGGGTTCACGGCGGTTCCGCGCGAATCGACCGCCTGGCGCCAGTCGCTGCTGCTGCCCGCCTTCGAAAATGGCGCCGGCTGGGTCGCAAACGCCTTGCCGCCGGACGTGACGCGCTATCTGGACATCGGCGGCAAGTCCTTGGATTCGCTGTCACAAGTCCCCATTTCCACGTTGCAGCAGGCCGCGAACCAGTTGGTTGCGCCCGCCAGTGCCGCGAGCGCGCCGGCAGCGACCCGTGCGGCGGGACACGATCCGGCCCGCCGGTGATGTGGGACAATGGCAACCTTCCAGGGCGTAGCAATCCATGTGCGGAATCATCGGCATCGTCGGCAAGAGCGAAGTCGCCACCGCGTTGTATGACGCGTTGACCGTGTTGCAACACCGCGGCCAGGACGCGGCCGGCATCGCGACCTATGACGGCACCAAGTTGCACCTGCGGCGCGGGCCCGGCCTGGTGCGCGACGTGTTCAGCGCGCGCGACATGCAGCAACTCAAGGGCCACGCCGGCATCGGCCATTGCCGCTACCCGACGGCCGGCGCCGAGAATTCGGAAGAGGCGCAGCCGTTCTACGTGAACTCGCCGTACGGCATCGCGTTCGCCCACAACGGCAACCTCATCAATACCGAATCGCTGCGGCGCGAGATGTTCGAGAATGACCGCCGCCACATCAACACCGACTCCGATTCCGAAATCCTGCTCAACATCCTCGCCCACGAGCTGCAGATCCAGGACCACCACACGCTGGAACCGGATGAACTGTTCAAGGCTGTTGCCGCGGTGCACGCGCGGGCCAAGGGCGGCTACGCCTGCGTCGCGCTGATCCTCGGCTACGGGTTGCTGGCGTTCCGTGATCCGCACGGTATCCGGCCGCTGGTGCTGGGCGAGCGCGACACGCCTGAGGGCAAGGAATACGCGCTGGCGTCGGAGTCGGTCGCCTTCGACATCCTCGGTTTCAAGCGCGTGCGCGACGTCGAGCCGGGCGAGGCGGTGTTCGTGGGGTTCGATGGCAAGCTGTCATCGCGCCGCTGCGCCGAGGGTGCGGTGCACGCGCCGTGCATTTTCGAATACGTGTATCTCGCGCGCCCCGATTCGATGATCGAGGACGTGTCGGTGTACAAGGCGCGCCTGCGCATGGGCGAGAAGCTGGCGGCGAAGATCCTGCGCGAACGTCCCGACCACGACATCGACTCGGTGATCCCGATTCCCGATACCTCGCGCACCGCGGGTTCGACGCTGGCGGCCGAGCTGGGCGTGCCGTTCCGCGAAGGCTTCGTCAAGAACCGCTACATCGGCCGCACCTTCATCATGCCGGGGCAGGGCCAGCGCGTGCGCTCGGTGCGCCGCAAGCTCAATCCCATTCCATTGGAATTCCGCAACAAGAACGTGCTGCTGGTGGACGATTCCATCGTGCGCGGCACGACCTCGCGGCAGATCGTGCAGATGGCCCGCGAAGCCGGCGCCAGGAAGGTGTATTTCGCGTCGGCCGCGCCGCCGGTGCGCTACCCGAACGTGTACGGCATCGACATGCCGGCGCCGTCGGAACTGGTCGCGCACGACCGCACGGTCGAGCAGATCCGCGAAACCATCGGGGCCGACTGGCTGGTTTATCAGGACCTCGAGGACCTCATCGAGGCCGTGGCGGAAGGCAACGAAAAGCTCAAGCACTTTGATGATTCGTGCTTCTCGGGCAGGTACGTCACCGGCGTCGAGCCGGAATACCTGCGGCAGTTGGAATTCGCGCGCTCGGATGATGCCAAGGCCGAGCGTCGCAGCGCGTAGGAAACCCGATACAAGCTGCGGCGCTACTCGCCACATCCATGTGGCTCGCCCTTCGGGCCGCCTGCGGCGTTCAAACCGGCAGTCCTGCCGGTTTAGTCGGCAGCTTGCGTGCCGGCGGTGCTCGCAATGCTCATGTGCTGACGTGTACACTCCGCTTGCTGCGCCCCGGCGATCCGCAACCTGCCTTCGCTCGCGACGCTTGTAACGGGTTTCCGCTACACGCATATCGTTGTGCACTGGGAGCCCGCCATGCCACGCCGACTCGTGCTGCTGTTCGACGGTACCTGGAACAAGGCCAGTACCCACACCAACGTCGAGCAATTGTCGAAGCTGGTCGCGCCGGTGGATGCGCTCGGCAATCCGCAAGTCTGCAATTACGTGAAGGGCGTCGGCGTTGCGCCGGGCGTGGAACACCTTTTGGGTGGCGCCTTCGGCCTCGGTTTGTCGGACAAGGTGAAACTGGGCTTCAAATGGTTGTCGGAATCGTGGCGGCCGGCTGACGAGATCTGGTTGTTCGGGTTCAGCCGTGGCGCCTACACCGCACGCAGCCTCGGCGGTCTGATCCGCAAGTGCGGCTTGCTGCCTCCCGGCGACAACGGCAGCGTTACCGACACTGCCATCGATGACGCGTACGCGTTCTACCGCAACAAGTTGAAACCCGGCGTCGATCCCGCGACCGGCGTCGATCCGACCGCGCCGTGGCGTGCGCAGCGCCACAGCCGCGAGGTGGCGATCCACTTCATCGGCGTCTGGGACACGGTCGGTTCGCTCGGCATCCCGGGCGTTGCCTCGTGGTTTCCGTTCTCGCGCAAGCGCTACGCCTTCCACGACACCGACCTCAGCAAGCTCGTGAAGTACGCGTACCAGGCGCTCGCGATCGACGAGCATCGCCCGGACTTCAAGCCGACCAAGAGGGAGCGGTTGCCGGACTCCCCAGGCGCGAGCGCCCTGACCACGTGGAAACCGGAACAGATCGAAGTGGAGCAGCGCTGGTTCGTCGGCGCGCACGCGGACGTGGGCGGTGGCGAGAAGACGGACGGCGCCGGGCACGCTCCCGACACGCTTCCGGAAATTCCCCTTGCGTGGATGCAAGCCAAGGCGGCGGGTGCCGGGTTGGCCTTCACCGAAACCTGCAGACCCGTGGCCGATGCGGAACTCGCGGTGCCCAACGATTCCTACGCGCAGTTCATGTTCGGCATCTACAAATGGTTCAAGCGACCGTTCGATCGCGTGATCGGCGGCGGCGTCAACGAGACCATCGATGGCTCGGTGTGGGCAAAATGGAACGCGCAGCCCCGGTACCGGCCGGACTCGGTCACCACAGCACTCGACAAGGGCCGGGTCAGCGACGGCTCGGACAAGGTGCGGGTGCAGGCGCAATGAGCGGCTTGTTCGACGCGGCAAGGGATTGTCTTGCTTGTGCGCGGCCCGAAGGCAAGGTCGAACTGACGCGCCGCGCTTTTGCGGCAGTGCGCGCGGGAAGTCTGCGGAGCGATGACGCCGGTGACATGCCGGGTCCGATCGGCGTTCCCGGCCGCCCCGAGCGCCCGCGATTGGTGTTGCCACGCGATGTGCCGCAGCGCGGGCTGGGTAGCGACGAAGGCCGCGCCGCACTGGTGCACGCGGTCGCGCACATCGAGTTCAATGCGATCAACCTCGCCTGGGATGCGGTGTACCGGTTCCGCGGCATGCCGGACGACTACTATCGCGATTGGGTGGGCGTTGCCCACGACGAAGCCCGGCATTTCACGATGTTGTCCGCGCGCCTCGCGCAGCTCGGCCACGCCTACGGCGACTTCGATGCCCACAACGGTCTGTGGGAAATGGCCGTCAAGACGGCCGATTCATGTCTCGCGCGCATGGCGCTGGTGCCGCGGGTGCTGGAAGCGCGTGGCCTCGACGTGACGCCCGGCATGATCACGCGGCTGCGTTCCGTCGGCGATGACGCTACCGCCGACATCCTTGAAGTGATACTGCGCGAAGAGGTGCCGCACGTTGCCGCGGGCACGCGCTGGTTCCGCTGGTGTTGCGCGCGCGAGGGCCGCGAGCCGGACAGTACCTTCGCCACCTTGCTCGGTGAGCATGTGCCGGGCGGGTTGCGCGGGCCGTTCAACCTCGACGCGCGTCGTGCCGCAGGTTTCGACGAAGAGGAATTGGCGCGATTGACCTGTGCCTGAAGCGGGTCAGTGCCCGGCTGGTTGCACGGGCGGCGGCGGCACGACCAGTTTCAGGTAGGGCATCGGCGCCGGTTGACCCGGTGGCACGTAGGCATGTGCGGGTTGACCGGAGGGTCCGAGCGCATGGATGTATGCGTACATGTCGGTGAGATCCTTGTCCGACAGATAACGGAACGTCCAGAACGGCATCGCCGGACGTGCCTTCAATGCACGCATGTTGGCGATCCATTGCTTGACGGTGAGCTTCTGCACGTACAGCCGCAGGTTGGGTGCGTAGGTGGTTCCCCACGGCCCCTGGAAATTCATGCCGCCGCCGGTCAGCAGTGTGTTCGTCGGCGCCGCGCCACCGTGTTCAGCCCAGCCGGGCGTGTGGCAGTCGTTGCAGCCTCCGTAACCAACCAGCCATTTGCCGTGCTCGATGGACTTGTGGCTCGCGGCAGGTGTGTCGGCAGCCGCGGCAAGGCACGGCAGTGCCAGCAAACACCAAAGCAGCAGGGTCTTCTTCATGGTCGTACCCCCCTCAGGTCGACGATCGCCGGAAGCCATTGGCGATTTGCGGGACTATGCGACGAGTCGCACATCAATGCAAGCCTGGCGCTTCCGGCCTCGCGCGCCGCGGAGGGGGCTTCCGAGCCGTACGCTACAGCGTCCATTGGCGGGCGGTACGACTGGTGTTTGGGCTTGTCGAAGCGCTCACCTGGACATACACGCTACCCGCCGGAAAGATTGGCTTCGTTACTCGTGGCCGCCGGATTTTTCGAACCAGCATTGGCGCCAATAAAACCGCCGCCCGATCCATGAACGCGCGGACACAGTGGGTCAAGTTGCAGCGCTGCGGGCAAGGTGATGGGCATGGATTCGGTGGCGAAGTTCGGCAGCACTTCGTCGAGGTTGCCGCTGTCCAGCAGCGGCGCGCTTGCGAGACTTCCAGCCTATTGTTCGTCCATGGGTGCTTGAGTACGCTCGGCACGCCACGTTGGGAGACCAACCTCGATGCGCATTGCAAGGGTGGGGCGTGTGGTCTTTGCGCTGACGATCATCGGCGTCGGCGTTCTCGGCCTCGTGCAGCACGATTTCGTGCAGATATGGCAACCAGTTCCCAAGACGTTTCCCGCGCGCGAAGCGCTGGTCTGGTTGTGCGTCGCGGTCTCGATTGCCTGCGGTGCGGGTCTTCTGTGGCGGTGCACGGCTGCTCACGCTGCACGCGTGCTGTTTTTCTACCTGCTGCTGTGGATGCTGGTATTCAAGCTGCGCTTCATCTTTCTGGCGCCGCTGACGGAGGGTTCATACCAGAGCAACGGCGAGAACGCGGTGGTCGTGGCAGGCGCATGGATCTTGTACATCATGCTGGCCGGCGCATGGGATCGACGGCAGCTTGGCTTCTTCAGTGGCGAAGCGCGCCTGCGCGCGGCACGCGTGCTCTATGGCCTCGCGATGATCGCCTTTGGCCTGTCGCATTTCTTTTATCTCGACCTCACCGCGCCGTTGGTGCCGGCGTGGTTGCCATGGCACACGGGCTGGGCGTATTTCACCGGTGGCGCCTATCTCGCCGCGGGCATGGCCATCATCATCGGGATCCTTGCGAAGCCGGCTGCCGTGTTGTCGATGCTGCAGATGGGCCTGTTCACGTTCCTGGTGTGGTTGCCTCTGGCATTCGCCGGCACCATCACCGCGTCGCAATGGGGTGAGTTCACCGTATCGTGGGTGTTGACCGCCGCGGCGTGGGTCGTTGCGGATTCGTATCGCGACGCGGGCTGGATTTTCGCCAGTGCGCGACGCCATGCTGAACCAACCTTCGCGAGGTGAAACCATGAAAGCGACGCTGCAACCGGGCCGCGTGCTGTTCGCCGCGGCGATGATTGCGCTGGGTATCACCGGGCTGGTCAATGGCGATTTCGCGCTGGTGTGGCAAAACGTGCCGGCGCATCTTCCGGGGCGGGCCGTAATCGCCTATGTCTGCGCCGTGATCGAATTGGCGACCGGCGCCGGGTTGTTGTTCGAACGCATGCTGGTTCCTGCGGCCCGCGTGCTATTTCCGTTCATGGTGTTGTGGGTGGTGCTGCTGAAAATCCCGGGGGTGGTTCGCGCGCCACTGGATGTCGGCAGTTGGGGCGGGATCGGTGAGATCGGAACCATGTTGGCGGGGGCGTGGTGCCTGTTCGCCATGCATGCGGGAGCCCGCCATCCCGGATTTGCCGTGGGTGCTTCCGGCATCCGTGCGTCGCGCTGGCTGCTGGTGTCTACGCTGCCGATGCTGGGGGCGGAAGTGATCGTGGACGCGGTGCGCATGGGCGACAAGATCATGCAGCCGTGGCTGCAGTTGCTGCCGCACCCGATGGCATGGGCGTGCTTCACCGGGGTTTGCAGCATCGCAGCGGCACTGGCGTTGCTGCTCGGCGTTTGGCCGCGACTGGCGGCAACCCTTGAAGCCGCGATGGTGGGATTGATCGGCTTGCTCTACTGGGCGCCCGACCTGACTACCGGGCGGACGGCGACCACCGCGTTCATCATCACGATCCTGGTTGCGGCCGGTGCGTGGGTGGTGGCGGACAGCTATCGCGGCCTGCGGTGGTTCGCTACCGCACGGCCGATCTGGAAGGCGTAACCCGCGAATGTCACAGCTCGTCACGGCGTGTGGGGCGCGGTTGCGTGGCGGTGGTCGAATTCGTATAGTCCGAGGCGGTTGACTGACGGGCTCGTTGGTGGGCACGTCGAAGCGGACTCGAGCCACGTGCCAAGCCTCCTGCATTGCGGCGTTGCACGGCGAGTGGTCGCGGGCAATCGCTTCGGCCGACCACGCTGACCGGGCTCCAGTCAATTCGTTGCGCCTGATCCGGCAGTGTCTGCCGCGCGCCCGAATGCGCGTGGCATGTGCGGTCGAATTCCCATCCGGACCAACAAGGGGTGAATCATGGAAATGCTTGCGAAGCATCGTGCGTGCGCGGTGGGGTTGCGCCTGTCGCTGCTTTTGTTGTTCGCGATCGCGCTGGGTGCGTGCTCCAGCACGCCCGGGCCGTCGGGCCAGGACATCGGCAAGGCGCTGTCGCTGAAGCTGCCGACCGGCGTGCAGGTGGACGGCGTCGAGGTGCGGGTGTCCGAAAACGACGGCAGCAAGGTCGAGCCACGTTACGAAAGCCGTTCGAAGGTGAAGCTGGAGTTCAGCGAAAATTTCTACGATGTCACCGGACACCTCGGTGGCAAGGCGGTGGTCAAGCAGAGCCTCGCCAAGGGCGGCACCATCACCGGTACGCTGATCACTAGCGCCACGCCGCGCGGCGACGACGGCTGGGACATCGACTTTGAGCGCATCGACATCCCGCATATCTCGGGCATGGCGGAGAGCCAGTTCCAGCCGGACAGTTTCGTGGTCGCCGATTCGGACGCCTACAAGGCGCTGCAGGCCAAGCTGGCCGCCGAGCAGAAGCAAGCGCAGGAAGCAGCTGCGCAGAAGGAAGCCGCGGCGGCCAAGGAGGCCGCCGATCGCATTGCGGCGCTGCAGAAGCAGATCGTCGGCACCTGGGCGGCGAAGTTTCCGATGCTGCATGGAAACAGCATCTGGGCGTCGAACGACAACAAGAAGCTCGGCATCCAGATCCGTTTCGATGCCAGCGATGGCACGGTCGGCCAGGGCGTGGGCGTGCTCTACGATTTCGAAACGCCTGCACTCGAAGCCACGGTGCCGATCGGCTACGTGATCGATCCCTCAGGCCAGTTCGTGACCCTGACCTTCACCAGCAACGTGCAGGCGCCCGGCGTGGACTTCCACACCGGGCCGAACAGCCAGTGGAAGTTCACGCCGGATGGCAAGCTGGTGAACGCCAGCTACGGCGGCAACTGGATGGTGCAGATGGAGCGTGACGGCGCGGTCCTGAAAACACGGCTGGCGGCGGTCAAGAAATACGATGACTACATCAATGCAGAGAACGAGCTGGCCAAGCAGTACCACGCCGCGAATGCGAATCGCAGGCTCGCGGATTTGCCACTGGACGACGATACCTTCGGCAACTTCTTCGTGATGGGTCAGCCCACGCGCGGGCCGGTGTACGGGGATGGCATTTATGGCCCGAATTCGAACGTCGCTTCGGCGGTGGTGCACGCTGGCGTGTTGAAGGCGAACCAAGCCGGGATCGTGAAGATCACGCGGCGCCGGTCACAGCGTTACAGGAATGATTTTGCCAGCACCACGCGCAATGGCGTGAAGTCGCAGCAGGCTGAGTCGTACACCTCGTATACGATCACCTTGGTCAAAGCGCTGCCGGTGTACCAACCGTAGGCGAAGAGGTCCACACTCCCTCGGTCAGGATCCGGCTGGTCAAATGAGTTCGAGTCGGACCCGGCGTTGGGCCGGGTCCGCCGCAGTCAGAGCAGGCTTGCGTTGGCGTCGCAAGTGCATTGTCGGTGTGTATACGAAGGAATCGCCGCGCCGCAGTTGATCGCAAATTTCACGCCGCCGATCGGCGCGTTCGCGTCAGCGTGCGGATCGCGCTTGCACCGGTCGCGGCGGTTACGCCGAAGCGACGTCGGCCAGCCGCGCGAAGGTGGGGAGGTCGATGTTGCTTCCGCACACGATCACGCCGACGCGCTGGCCGGCGAGGCGGTCGCGCAAGGGTCCGCACAAGGCAGCGGTGGCGGCTGCACCGGCGGGTTCGACTGCGAGCTTCATGTCGGCGAACAACAGCCCCATCGCGCGTTGCATTGCGCTGTCGGGGAGGGTGACGATCTCCTCGACGAATTGGCGCGCGATGCCGTAGCTGCAGGGCAGTGCATAGGGCGCGCCGAGGCTGTCGGCGATGGTATCGACGCGCTCGAGTTTCTGCGGCGTGCCGGCAGCGAAGCTGCGCGACATGCTGTCGGCGCCTTCCGGTTCGGCGCCGTACACCTTGCAATGCGGCTGCATTTGCCTGATCGCACAGGCGATGCCGGCAATCAATCCGCCGCCGCCGATCGGGACGATCACCGCATCCAGATCGGCGACTTGTCGACCCAGTTCGTAACCGACAGTTGCCGTGCCGAGGATCGTCAGCTCGCCGTCGAACGGATGGATGAAGGTGCGGTGTTCGGACGTTTCGATCTGCTTGACCGCATCGAACGCATGATGCACGTCGTCCACCAGCACGATCTCGGCGCCGTAAGCGCGACACAGTGCGACGCGCGCGGCGTTCGCGGTCTTCGGCATCACGACTTTCGCCGTCGTACCGACAGCGCGTGCCGCGAAGGCGACCGCGATCGCATGGTTGCCGGCGCTCACGGCGGTGACGCCGTGCCGGCGTTCCTCGTCCGACAACGCCAGTGCATTCAGGAGTGCGCCACGCGCCTTGAAGGTGCCGGTGTATTGCAGCAGCTCGAGTTTCAGGAATACTTGCGTGTCCGGGCCGGCTGCATGCGCGATGGCATCGCCTTGCCAATGCCAGACCGGCGTTTCACGCACCCGTTCGCCCAAACGCTCGCGCGCTGCATGGATGTCGTCGAGGGACGGTGTGGCAGGGTTTGCAGGTTGCATGGGCGGCTTCAATGGCGGATGAAATAAGGAATGGCCATCAGCACGATGCCGACAATGATGGTCCAGAGCACGCTGGAAACGAACCATGGGTACACGACCAGCGCCCCACCGCACACGAGCGGCATGATCATCGACTGGCGCTTGCCGTAGATGAAATAGCCGACGCCGATCGCGCCGAACAGCATGCCCCAGAACAGCGATGCGGGACTTGGCATGGGCGACCTCAGGCCAGTGCGAAGCGGACCCGGCGCCGGGCCGGATCGGCTTCGAGCAGTTTCACGTTGATGCGCTGCCCCAATGGCAGTTCGCGATCGGCCTCGATGCGCGTTTCCACTGCGGGCTGCTGGATCATCACCGTGCCTTCGCGGTCGTTGCCGTCTTCGCGGCTGGTGACGATGGCGGGGAAGGATTCGCCGACGCGTGGTGCCAGCACCACCGCTTCCAGCAGATCGGTGGTGGCGTGCTCGAATTGGCTGGCCGCGCGATCGGCGCCGTGCATGGCGTCCGGCAAACCGTCGAGTTTCTCCAACACCCAGTCCGGCACAGGCTTGCCGGCGCAGATCGCGACGCAGGTCTCGCCGGCATAGCGATCGACGAGGCGTCGCAAGGGTGCCGTGGCGTGCGTGTATTCGGCGGCGAGCGCGGATTGCATCGGTTGCGCCGGTGTCGCGCCGTGAAAACTGGTGTAACCGGCGCCGCGCAGCACGCGGGTGCACGCCACCAACATGGCGACCTGCGTCGGGTCGGCGGGATCGAGCGCGTCGATGAACCCGGGATAGGCGCGGGCCGACGGCCAGGCGAGCTGCAGGCTCGCGGCGGTTTCGCGCAATTGCCGGATCGCTTCCGGGTCCGGCGCGGGCAGCGTGCGCAGGATGCCGACGCCGCCTTGCACCATCAGGTGTGCGGCGGCCATCCCGGTCAGCAGCGAGATCTGTTCGTTCCAGTCTTCCACCGGATGCCGCGCGCGATAGGCGAGGGTCCAGTGGCCGTCGACCTGGGTGGCTTCCTGTTCGGGCAGCGGCAGGCTGATGGCGCCGAGCTTCTGCGCGCGCTGCCTGCGCAAGGTGCCGACTGCGCGCAGCACGTCCCACATCGGCTCCGCCTGGCCGCGGTCGATGACAGCCTGCATGCCCGTGTAGTCGCAACGTTGGCGGCTGCGCACCTGCGCGCGCTCCACGGCGACATGCGTGCCTTCGCCAGCCGCGTCGAGGTCGATCGTCCACAACAGCGCGGGACGCAGCTGACCGGGGAGCAAGGAAGTCGCGCCCTCGGACAGCGTGCGCGGATGCAGCGGGATGCTGTGGCCGATGCCGTACAGGGTCTCGCCGCGGCGGTGCGCCTCGCGGTCGATCGCACCGCCGGGCGCGACGAAGGCACCGACGTCGGCGATCGCGTAGTACACGCGGAACCCTTCATCGTTGCGTTCGAGGTACATCGCCTGGTCGAGGTCCATCGAGCCCGGCGGGTCGATGGTCAGCAAGGGAATGTCGGTGCGGTCGAGGTCCGGGAGTTTGGTGTTCGCCGCGGCCTCGCGCGCCTCGGCTTCGACCTCGGGCGGAAACGCGTCGTCGAGATGCATTTCGCGGCGGATGTCGGCAAGGCCCTGCACCAGCAGCGGATTTGTCGGCGCGTGGACCTGCAAGCGGCGGGTTATCGGCATTGCGTTGTCCTTGTTCGTTTCAGCAGATGCAAATGCAGATCAGGCGAGCAACCTTCCATGGTGCGTGGCGCCGGTGCAGCCATCCATGGCCGCCCGTTATTCGCGCCCTCCATGGCGCTCACCTGCGGCCACCTTCGGCGTTCGGGCGCCACGTCGCCGCGTCGCATGATGCCACCGGCATCATGCAAACGCCGCGGCTCACCCCCACCAGAACGCGGTCGCGATGATCGCATACAGCGCGATCAGCGAGCCGCCTTCCTGCCAGTCCGATTCGCCATCGAAAGTGATGAAGGCCGCGACCAGGACCGCGATGACCACCGCCGCGACCAGCATCGGCGGGAAGTCCAGGGTCAGCGGCGTGAAGCCGAATACGCGCGACAGGATCACCAGCGCCGGCGCCAGCACCAGCGCGATCTGGATCGGCGAGTTGATGACGACCGAGAAGGCGTATTCGGAACGGTTCTTCGCTGCGAGTTGGATGCCGACCACGTTCTCGACCGCGTTGCCCGCGATCGCGATGATCACGAGGCCGGCAAAGGCGTCGGAGATGTGCAGCGTGCGCATCGCCGGTTCCAGCGCATGCACGAACCAGTCCGAGACGAACGCAGCGGCAAGCGCGGAACCCGCGAGCATCAGCAGCGCCAGCCACAGTGGCCAGCGTGACGGTTCGTGGGCTTCCACCTTCTTGTCGCCCGGCTTGCCCTTCAACGAGGCTGGCAGGGTGACGGCGAACAACGCCAGCAGGATGACCGCAACTACCAGCGAGAGTGTGTCTTCGTGCGGTGCGGCCGGCGTGTGCACGTAATCCGCGAGCGATGGCACCACCATCGCGGCGACCGCCAGCAACATCAGGACCGTGGTGGAGCGCGCGCGCGAGGAGTCGATCGACTGCTTGCCATGGCGCAATCCGCCGACGGTGAAGCTGAGCCCCATCACCAGCAGCAGGTTGGCGAGGATCGAGCCGATCAGTGCCGCTTGCACCACCAGCGTCAGGCCGGCTTTCAACGCAAACAACGCGATGAAGAGTTCCGGCAGATTGCCGAGTGCCGATTGCAGTACGCCGGTGGCGCCGGCGCCGAAGCGGTCGCCGAGTTGTTCCACCGAGCGCCCGACCAGGGCCGCCAGCAAGGCGACCGCGAGGCCCGAACACAGGAACGCCAGCACCGCGCCCGTGTTGCCGAAGCGGGTTGCTGCCGCCACCGCGATCAGCAGCGCGCTGCC
>DASSRT010000131.1:0-18960 GCA_035701705.1 Rhodanobacteraceae bacterium | reverse complement strand
GATCCCGACAACCGTCGCTCGCGGGCACTCGCGGAACGCCTCGGCTCGCGCGTGTTGCGCCGGGCGCAGCTGCCACCTCCCTATGACAAGGACGTCATCGACGTCTGGGGCCAGTCGCGCGAAGAATGGTTTGCGCGCCGCGCCGCCCGTACCGCCTGAACACCGAGACCGATGAACGCCATCAAGACTCCCATCCCCGCCCGCCACAAGGGTTTCAATCGCGCCGAGATCGTCGACCAGAACTTCAGCGAGTTCGTCGAAACCTGGCGGGGCGATGCCCACGACGCGCCGCACGACGACGCGCCGGTGCTGCCGGGCAGCGCCTGCAGCGCGCGCGATTTCCGGGAGCTGTTCGAATCGCAACTGATCTCTCGCCACCTCGACCTGATGGCGCGCGTGCTGCGCGTCCAGAACAAGGTCTTCTACACCATCGGATCATCCGGCCACGAAGGCAACGCGATGGTCGCGCGGCTGACGCGGCACACCGATCCCGCGTTCCTGCATTACCGCTCGGGCGCGTTCATGGCCGAGCGCTTCCGCAAATTGCCGGGGATGGATCCGGTGATGGATTCGGCGCTGTCGTTCGCCGCCAGCAAGGACGATCCGGCCTCCGGTGGCCGCCACAAGGTCTGGGGTTCCAAACCGTTGTGGGTGCTGCCGCAGACGTCCACCATTGCCTCGCATCTTCCCAAAGCACTTGGAACCGCGATCGCGATCGAGCAGGCGCAACGCATCGGCCACGCGCTGCCGGTGCCGAACGATTCCATCGCGATCTGTTCGTTCGGCGACGCCTCAAGCAACCACGCGACCGCGCAGACCGCGTTCAACGCGGCGGGCTGGACGGCGTACCAGAAGTTGCCGGCGCCGGTGCTGTTCGTGTGCGAGGACAACGGTATCGGCATCTCGGTGAAGACGCCCGGCGGCTGGATCGGCAACAACTTCCGCGATCGCCATGACCTCGACTATTTCTACGCCGACGGGCTCGATCTCGCCGAAGGCTACGCGCAAGTGCAACGCGCGATCGAACATTGCCGCGGCACGCGCCGCCCGACCTTCCTGCACCTTCGCACCACGCGCCTGACAGGTCACGCCGGCACCGATTTCGAGATCGAGTGGCGCAGTTTCGAGGAACTGGTGGCGCTGGAAGCGACCGACCCGTTGTTGCGCTCGGCTGGCATCGCGCTGGAGTCGGGGCTGTATTCGAAACAATCCCTGCTCGCGCTTTACGAAGGCACCCGCAAGCGTTGCTTTGCCGCGGCCGATGCCGCCGATCATCGTCCGAAACTCGAATCGCTGGCGGAAGTGATGAGGCCGCTGGCGCCGTACACGGCGAAGGCCGTGGCTGCGGAAGCGGCGCGTGCGGATTTCGCCGACCAGCGCCTCGCGGTATTCGGCGGCGCCGAAAAATTGCCCGAGAAACTGCCGCCGCGCCATCTCGCGCTGGTCATCAATTCCGCGCTGCACGACCTGATGACCAAGTATCCGGAATCGCTGCTGTTCGGCGAGGACGTGGCGCAGAAGGGCGGCGTGTACACGGTGACCAAGGGTCTCAACAAGACCTTCAAGGGCGCGCGCGTGTTCAACACCCTGCTCGACGAGACCACGATCCTCGGGCTCGCGCAGGGCTACGCCAACATGGGCATGCTGCCCATCCCGGAAATCCAGTATCTCGCGTATTTCCACAACGCCTGCGACCAGATTCGCGGCGAAGCCGCATCGTTGCAGTTCTTCTCCAACGACCAGTATCGCAATCCCTTGCTGATGCGGGTCGCCTCGCTCGGTTACCAGAAAGGTTTCGGCGGGCACTTCCACAACGACAATTCCATCGCGGCGCTGCGCGACATTCCCGGCCTCGTGGTGGGTTGCCCGTCGCGTGGTGACGACGCCGCGACGATGCTGCGCACCATGGCAGCGCTGTGCAAGGTCGATGGCCGGGTATGTGCATTCCTTGAGCCGATCGCGCTGTACATGACCAAGGATCTGTACGCGCACGGCGACGGCCGGTGGCAATTCGAATACCCCGCGCCGGACCAGGCGATGACGCTGGGCGAGGGCCGCGTCTACGCGGCGAAGGCGAACGACTTGGTGGTCTTCACCTTCGGCAATGGCGTGCCGATGGCCTTGCGCGCAGCGCGCACGATCGAACAGGCCCATGGCTGGAAGGTTCGCGTGGTCGACCTGCGTTGGCTGGCGCCGCTGAACGACAGCTTCATCGCCGGGCAGGCCAAGTCTGCCAAACGCATCATCGTGCTCGATGAAGGCCGCAAGAGCGCGGGCGTCGGCGAGGGTGTCATCACCGCGATCGTCGAGGCGGGCCTTGGCAGCACGCCGCTCAAGCGCGTGGTCGGTGCCGACACCTACACGCCGTTGGCGGGCGCCGCGTTGCTGGTGTTGCCGGGCGATGCGGACGTGGTGTCGGCAGCAGATGAACTGGCGGCGCTGGAAGCGGGTACGCAGCAATCGCGCAACCGCACGCAACGCAAGTCGAAGAAATCCTGATACCTCGGAGGCGGCATGAAACAGATGGCAAGATTGATCGCGGTGATGGTCTTTGGTGCTGCCTGCGCAGCCTGTTCGAAGTCGCAGGCGCCCGCGGCACCACCAGTGTCGTCCGCACCACCGGCGTCCGCGATTCCGTTGCACGCGCCTGCCGCGAGTGCGTCGGCCGATGCCGCCGCTGCAGCGCCGGCGAACGGTCCGTCGCTCGCCAAGATCATGCAGCGCCCCGGCTTCGCGCAGGCCTTCGCCGCGATGGACGGTGCCGTCGACCTGCCGGCGTGGGCCAGGCAGGGCCATGGCGACGCGCCGTCGCAACGGGTCGAAGTCGATGGCAAGACCCAATGGCTGGCGCAAGCGTGTGAAGCGCAGGCTTGCCAGAGCGGCGAGCTGCTGGTGTTGATTGATCCGGCGGCGCATGCCATGCAGGGCGTGCTGGTGCAGCAATCCGGCGATGCGGGTGCGAGCGTTCGACAGCTGAAGTGGTTGGGCAAACCGGGCGCCGAGATGCAGGCGTTCCTCAAGGGTCACCTGGCCCACGAGTGACGACACCGGGCAACCGCAAGGCCGCATGAACCTCGACACGCCAGAGCCGGTGCCCGGCGTCATTGCGCCTGATGCCGCGGCGCCGGCCGCGCACGCAGGCGAAGGACAACATCCGCCGGCGCGCTTCAGCGTGATCGCTGCGGTCAGCTTCGTGCACATGTTGAACGACATGATGCAGTCGGTGATCGTCGCGATCTATCCGATGCTGAAGAGCGGCTTCCACCTCAGCTTCATCCAGATCGGCCTGATCACGCTGACCTTCCAGTTGACGGCGTCGTTGTTGCAGCCGTTGGTCGGGACCGTGACCGACAAGCATCCCTTGCCGTTCTCGCTGCCGGCAGGGATGTTCTTCACCTTGAGTGGACTCCTGCTGCTGTCGGTGGCGCCGACGTATCCGATCGTGCTGCTGTCGGTGGCCATGATCGGCATGGGCTCGTCGGTGTTCCACCCCGAATCGGCGCGCGTCGCGCGGATGGCCTCGGGCGGGCGCTTCGGGCTGGCGCAATCGCTGTTCCAGATCGGCGGCAACACCGGGCAGGCCGTCGGGCCGGCGCTGGTCGCGGCCATCGTGCTGGATGCGGGTCGCTCGCATGTGGCCTGGTTCGGCGCGTTCGCGCTGGTCGCGGTCGTGGTGCTGTCGCAGGTCAGCCGCTGGTATCGCGGCCACATCAACGAGCGCGTGCATGTGCGCAAACCCACGGACAAACGCTTGTACCCGAAGCCGCTGGTGCGGCGCACGATCGGCGTGCTGTTCGTGCTGATGTTCTCCAAGTTCTTCTACCTTGCCAGCGTCACGAGTTATTACACCTTCTTCCTGATCCATCGCTTCGGCGTGTCGGATCAGACCGCAGACCACTTGTTGTCGGTGTTCCTGCTGGCTGTCGCCGGCGGCACCTTGATCGGCGGGCCGCTCGGTGACCGCATCGGCCGCAAGCGCGTGATCTGGTTTTCGATCCTCGGCATCACGCCGTTCACGCTGGTGCTGCCCTATGTCGGCCTCGGCTGGACGATCGGGCTTTCGGTGGTGATCGGCCTGGTGCTGGCCTCGGCGTTCCCCGCGATCATCGTCTACGCGCAGGACATGCTGACGCATCGCATCGGCATGGTCTCGGGCCTGTTCTACGGCTTCTCGTTCGGCCTCGGCGGCATCGGCGCTGCAGTGCTGGGCGAGGTGGCCGACCATTTCGGCATCGTGTTCGTGTACCAGGTTTGCGCGTTCCTGCCGCTGCTCGGCTTGCTGGCGGTGTTCCTGCCGGACGTGCGCCCGCCCGGCCGCGAGGTGACAGCCGTCACCTGACTGGCGATCACCCCAAGGGTATGCTGCGCCGACCGGTAATCCGTGAGGGTGGCACGATGAAGCGACGCACGTTGTTGAAGGCGATGGCGGGGGCGCCCGTGTTCGCAGCCTTGTTGGCGGGATTCCCGGATGCAGTGCGCTCGCGTGCGGCGACGGTGGCGCGCAGCTTGCGCCGGGTGCGGCCCGGCGAAGCGGGCTGGCCATCGGCCGCAGAATGGGAAGGCTTGCACAAGCAGGTCGGCGGACGGCTGATGAAACTGGCTGATCCGCTGGCCGCGTGTCGCGCCGATCCGGGTGGCGCTGCCTGCGCGGCATTCTTCAAGGACATTCGCAACCCGTATTACATCCTCGATCATGCCAACCTGACCCAGACCTCAGGCTGGGTCGACGCGTGGACGTCGAAGCCGAGCGCGTACGCGGTCGCCGCGGAATCAGCGGCCGATGTCGCCGCCGCGGTGAATTTCGCCCGCGAACACAACTTGCGGCTGGTGGTGAAAGGTGCAGGGCACAGTTACCAGGGCACCTCGGATGCGCCGGATTCGCTGTTGGTGTGGACGCACCACATGGATGCCATCGCGCTGCAGGATGCGTTCGTGCCGCAGGGTTGCGCGGGCAAGCTCAAACCGCAGCCTGCGGTCAGCGTGGGCGCCGGACAGATCTGGGGCCGCACCTACGAGGCGGTGACGCCCAAGGGCGGGCGTTACGTGCAGGGTGGCGGTTGCCTGACGGTGGGTGTGGCCGGCCTCGTCAGCAGCGGCGGTTTCGGCAGTTGGTCCAAGCGCTACGGCACCGCCGCAGCGAACCTGCTGGAAGCCGAAGTGGTGACGGCCGACGGCAAGATACGCACCGTCAACGCGTGCAACGATCCCGATCTGTTCTGGGCGTTGAAGGGCGGTGGTGGCGGCAGCTTCGGGGTGATCACACGCTTGACCTTGCGCACCCACGAACTGCCGGAGTTCTTTGGCGCCCTCAACCTCACGGTCGAATCGACTTCCGATGACGCGTACCGGCGCCTGCTTGCGCGCTTCGTCGCGTTTGCCGGTGCGGCGCTGATCAACCGGCACTGGGGCGAACAGGCCCACTTCGGCAGTCCGAACCATTTCCGGATCAGCATGATGTTCCAGGGACTGGACAAGGCCCGCGCGGAAGCGGTGTGGAAGCCCTTCGTCGAGTTCGTGAACGCATCGCCGCAGGACTACAGGATCACGGCGCCGCTGGAAGTCTTCGCGTTCCCCGCGCGCGCCATGTGGAACCCGGAATTGATGCGCAAGGTGCCCGGTGCCGTGGTGGCCGACAGTCGGCCGAATGCGCCGATCGACAACATCGTCTGGACCGGCGATGCCGGGCAATCGGGGCAATTCATCACCGCGTCCGCTTCGGCGTGGCTCCCGCGGTCATTGTTGCAACCGGATCGCCAACAGGATCTCGTCGAGGCCTTGTTCGCGATGACGCGCCAATGGGGCTTGTCGCTGCACTTCAACAAGGGGCTTGCCGGCGCCCCGCAAGAGCAGATCGACGCCGCGCGCGACACCGCGACCAATCCGCAGGTGCTGGATGCGTTCGCACTGGCGCTTACGGGTGATTCGTCCGGGCCGGCGTTTCCCGGCATCCCCGGCCACGAACCGGGTCTCAAGGCCGCGCGCATGAGCGCGAGGATGTGTGCCGAGGCGATGCAGGCCCTGTACAAGCTGGTGCCCGACGCCGGCTCCTACGTCTCCGAGAGTGACTACTTCGCCAAGCATTGGCAGCGCGCGTTCTGGGGTTCCAACTATGCACGCTTGCAGAAGGTGAAGCAGCGCTACGATCCGGATGGCTTGTTCACCGTGCACCACGGCGTGGGCTCGGAAGTCTGGCGCGACGACGGCTTCACGCGCGTTGCATAATGCGCCGATCATTCCATCGAGGAGCAACGCATGATCATCGTGACCAGTGAGAACGTATCCGGGCATCGCATCGTCGAGACCAAGGGCGAGGTATTCGGCGTCGTCGTGCGCAGCCGCGGCCTCGGCGGGAACCTCATGGCCGGCTTGCGTTCGATCGTCGGCGGCGAGATCAACGAGTACACCCAGATGCTGGAAGAAGCACGTCGCCACGCCACCGATCGCATGGTGCAGAACGCGCAGGCGATGGGCGCGAATGCGGTGATCGTGATGCGCTTCGACTCCTCCGAGATCGGCCAGACCATGAGCGAGATCGTGGCCTACGGTACCGCGGTCGTCATCGAACCGGCCTGACCGTCATGCTCGCGGTCGTGCTCTACGTGATCGGCGCCTTGCTGCTGCTCGCTGGCGGCGTCACGCTCGTCGTTGGTGGCGCGCTGGTGGTGATCCTGCCGCAACTGATCATCGGCGGGTTGGTGCTTGTCGTCGGTCTTGCGATCGAGCGCTGGCGTTACAAGCCCGTGCTCGACCAGCGCCCCGACCCGCGTTGGACCGACACCGGCGAGCGTTCCGTCGATCCGGAAACCGGCCAGCTCATCGCGGTGTATTTCGATCCGGCGAACGGCGAGCGGCATTACCTCGTCGTGCCCGGAGGCGCCAATCGAAGTTGACCGCGTGACGACGCCCGCGATGTTCCTCTATCATTCCACCCGCCCAAGGTGACCACCGGCAACGGCCGCTGGTTGAAACGGGAATCCGGTGACGCCGTTCCGTTCATTTGGACGGCCATTCCGGAGCTGCCCCCGCAACGGTAGGCGAGCAAACGGTCCGCATACGGCCACTGTGTCGACGACACGGGAAGGCGCGGATCGGGAGGGTCTTCGAACCTTCGCTCGCGAGCCCGGAGACCGGCCTTTGGCGAGAACCGGACAAGCGGTGGGCTTGTGTCTGGCGCCGCGCGATCCGTGCCGGCACCACCAATCCCAGAGCCTGTCCTTCATGCCATCGCAACCGCGCGGGCAGGCGCGGACAGGAGTGCTTCGTGAAATTTCATCATCGTTTGCTGGATCTTTCGATCGCGGCCGCCTTGGCGTGCGCGCCGTGTGCAGCTCTGGCCGCAGGCCAACCCACCACCCTTGACCAGATCATCGTCACCGCGACGCGCACCGCGCAAACGCAGGACGCGACGCTCGCGCCGGTCACCGTGATTACCCGTGCCGAAATCGAGCAGCTGCAGCCGTCGTCGCTGCAGGATCTGCTGAACACCACGCCGGGCATGGCGATCAGCAACTCGGGCGGGCCGGGCAAGGCCAGCACGCTGTTCCTGCGCGGCACTTCCGGCAACCAGGTGCTGGTGCTGGTGGATGGCGTCAAACTGGGTTCGGCGAGCGCCGGCCGCACCGCGGTGCAGGATATTCCGGTCGACCAGATCCAGCGCATCGAAATCGTGCGCGGGCCGTTTTCCAGCCTGTACGGATCGGAAGCGATCGGCGGCGTGATCCAGATTTTCCTGCGGCACGCGCCGGGCACGTTCACGCCGAACGCCAGCGTGGGCTTCGGCAGCTACTCCCACAGCAACGCCACCGCGGGATTTTCCGCCGGCGGTGAAAAAGGCTGGCTTTCGATGCAGGCTTCGCACGAACGCACCGACGGCATCAATTCATGCAGGGTCGGTGCGGCCGAAGTGTTCGCCGGGTGCTTCGCCGACCAACCCGATCGCGACGGCTTTCGCGACAACGCGGTCAGCGTCAGCGGTTCGTACCAGTTCAACCCGCAATGGAGCGCGGATGGCCTTGCGATGCGCAGCGAGGGCCGCAACGAGTACGACGGCAGCTTCAGCGATGCCGACGACTACTCGACGCAAGTGCTGGGCGCACAGTTGCATTACCAGCCGAGCGCAGGCGTCAAGTTGTCGCTGCGCACCGGATCGAGCACCGACTTCGATGCCGATTACCTCGGCGACGTGTATGTCGACAACTTCAATACGCGCCGCAACGTCGGTTCGTTGCAGGCCGACATCGCGGCTGGCGGCGGCCTGGCTACGCTCGGCTACGACTGGCAGCGCGAGCACCTCGCGAGCAACACCCTGTACGTCGAGAATGCGCGCATCGACCGTGGCCTGTTCGCGCAATGGCAACGCACATTCGGCGCGCAGTCCCTGCAGTTGAACCTTCGCCGCGACCAGAACAGCCAGTTCGGCGGCAAGACTACCGGCGCTGCGCTGTGGGGCTGGGATTTTGCAAAGGGCCTGCGCATCACCGCAAGCTACGGCACCGCGTTCCGCGCGCCGACCTTCAACGATTTGTACTACCCGTATTTCGGCAATCCGGACCTGCGTCCGGAGAGTTCGCGCAACCTGGAACTTGGCTTGCGCGGCACGCCCGGCTGGGGCCATTGGCAAGTGGAGGTGTACCGCAACGACGTTTCCGACATGATCGCGTGGGACGCGGCGGCGAACCTGCCGGGCAATATCGATCGCGCGCGCATCACCGGAATCGAAGGCGTGGTGGATGGCAAGCTCGCGGGCTGGAACCTGCGCGCGACCGCGACGCTGCTGCGTGCGCGTGACGACGCCCGTGGCGGCTACAACTTCGACAACGAGTTGCCGCGCCGACCGTCACGCAGCGCGCGCTTCGATGCCGATCGCAATATCGGTGCCTTCAGCGTCGGCGCGAGCTGGTACCTCGCCGGACGCAGCTACGACGACATCGGCAACCTGCACCCACTCGACGGCTACGCGCTGGTCAACCTGCGCGCCGGTTGGCAGCTCGCGAAGGACTGGAAGCTGCAACTCGCGCTCAACAACGTGTTCGACAAGAACTACGAGACGGCGTGGTATTACAACCAGCCCGGACGCAATTTCATGCTGACGTTGCGCTGGCGCCCGTCCGAATGAATGGCTGATCGCGCCGCCGCCCGCAAACGGGGACTTGTGCCTTTCGCGTGCATAGGAAGCGGTTCGTATTCCATCGGCGTTTCGAAGGGGGTGAAACGTCCCCCTTCCGCAGGAAGGGGGATTGAGGGGGATGACTCTCACGCTCGATGGCATCCCCCGGCGCTGCGCGCCGACCCCTTCCTTCGGAAGGGGTAACGAGCAATGGGTTGCGCGTTCGGCTTCCACCTTCCGCCGGAAGGGGGATCGAGCATGGGGTTGTGTGCTGGTCTTCCCCCTCCCGCCGGAAGGGAGATTGGGGGAGATGGCTCGCACGCCCGATGGCATCCCCCGGCGCTGCGCGCCGACCCCTGCCTTCGGAAGGGGTAACGAGCAATGGGTTGCGCGTTCGTCTTCCACCTTCCGCCGGAAGGGGGATCGAGCATGGGGTTGTGTGTTGGTCTTCCCCCTCCCGCCGGAAGGGAGATTGAGGGGGATGGCTCTCACGCCCGATGGCATCCCCCGGCGCTGCGCGCCGACCCCTTCCTTCGGAAGGGGTAACGAGTAATGGGTTGCGCGTTCGGCTTCTCCCTTCCGCAGGAAGGGGGATCGAGGGGGATGGCTTTCGTTTGGCGTGCGGTCAGTGTGTTGCGTGCGCAGCCGATGCCGTGGCACTGCCGGCGATATACCGCCAATGCCACGGCTCGTATTCGTAGCCGTACTTGTTGCCGGGCGGGAACGACAGGTGAAAGCCGAAGCGCGCGGCGTTGCGTTGCATCCACGCGAAGGCCTTGCTGTGGGCGAAGCTGCCGTCGGCGGCGGGCACGCCGGGCGTGGTGAGGTCGACGGCGCAGCCCGTCTGGTGTTCGCTGTAGCCCGGTACCGCATTGATGGTGAGGGCCTTCTGGATGCTCATGCCGCGCTTCAGCTTGCGGCGGATCAGGCCGGTCTGGTAGGCCATGCTGCGGAATGCGGAGACCGTTTCGAGCTTGATGCCGTCGTGGCGGGCGGCGGCGAACATCTGCTTCAACGCTGCCGCCGCCGGCGCCACCATCTGCACCCTGCGCCCATACACGTCGCGCGGCACGTCCACCAAATGTTTCGCTTCCGGTTGCGGCACCAGGTTGTGCTTCGTCGCGTAATCGGCGGGGATTCCGAGCCCGCGGTTCACCTCGTTGATGTGCGCGACATATGCGGCAGGCTGCGGTGGCGGAGTGGCCGGGCACAGTTGCGTGCCGGTGGCGAACGCGGCGGGCGCGATCAACGCGACGAGGAGAGCGGGGGCGAAGCGGTGGGCAGGGGACACGCGGATCTCCGAAAAACAAAACCCGCATGATAGGGCGTAAGCGTGTATCGGTCCCGAACGCACACTCCGGGTGCACGATCGGCGTTATCCTTGCGGGGTTTGCAATCGCGATGTCCCCTGCCATGCCCATCTACGTGTTTCGTTGTGAAGCCTGCGGCCACAAGTTCGACCGCCTGCAGAAGTTGTCCGCGCCCGATCCGGATGTATGCCCGAACTGCGGCAAGCACGCGACGGTGCGCCGGCAGGTGACGGCGCCGGCGTTCCGGCTGGCCGGCAGCGGCTGGTACGAGACGGACTTCAAATCCGACAAGGAAAAGAAGCACAACCTCGCCGACAACGGTGCTGCCAAGGCCGAGACCTCCACGAGCAAATCGGGTGAGGCGGGCAAGCAGGACGGTGCGGCCAAGGCGTCCGCGAGCGAAAAGTCCGCGCCTGCGGCAGGCGACTGAGGACGCCGCGCGGTTGCGCGGTTGCACAAGGCCCTGGTGGGTGCCGTTCAGTTTCGGAGACGCAAACTGTTGCCGCTCATTCCGACATCAAAGGACGGCCCATGCGTACCGCCTCATTCGTGATCGCAATCCTCGGCTTTCTCGGTCTCGCCGGTTCCCAGGTCGCCAACGCCCAGCGCCCGCCACCGCCATACGGGCCCGGTTACGGGCAGCAAGCGATCTCCTGCGGAAGCCAGAATTACCAGCTGGCGCGTTGCCGTCTGCCGCGTGGTTGGCGCGACGTCCGCCTCGTGCGGCAGACCTCAGACTCGGCCTGCGTCCAGGGTCAGACCTGGGGCGTCGATCGCCGCGGCCTGTGGGTGAATCGCGGCTGCTCCGGCGAATTCGCCGAGGGAGGCTCCGGCGGCTGGCGGCCCGGCCCCGGCTGGAACCATGATTTCGCGATGTCCTGCGGCAGCCCGCAATACCACTACAACTTTTGCCAGGTGGACGTCGGTGGGCACGGCCGCGTGATGCTGCGCCGACAAATCTCGGACAAGCGCTGCGTGCTCGGCCGCAACTGGGGCTGGAACCGCGCCGGCATCTGGGTCGACAAGGGTTGCAGCGCGGAATTCACGGTGGTGCGGCGCTGGTGATTCGCCGTGCCGTACCCCGGGTATTCGAGATCGTGCCTGATTGCCCGGGCGCCGCGCGCAGGGATCGCGCCGGCGCTCGGGTAAACTTTGCCGATCACGTTGGATAGATTGAAAGCCTTGTCCTGGTTCGAACGCGTACGCCGGGCAGTCGCCCGCATCTGGCCATTCGCGCGCTGGCCCGTCCTCATCGGCATCGGCTTCGCGCTTGGCTTTTTGGTGCCCTACACGCTGGTGCTCGACCACCGCGTGAAGACGCGCGTGACCGAAATCGACTTCACCCAGCCGACCCGCGTGTACGCACGTCCGCAACTGCTCGAAGCCGGCGTGCCCATGAACGCGGCGACCCTGGTGCAGGAGCTCGACGCCGCCGGCTACACCGAGGCGAAGGGCGAGGCTCGCGTTCCGGGCAGCTACAGTGCGACGGGCAACACCTTCGTCATCGCTTCGCGCGGATACGCCGATCCGGACGGCGGCGAGTTGCCGCGGCGCGTGCGGGTGACGCTGGACGGCGACACCATCAAGTCGGTCTACGATGTCACCGCGAAGAAGTACCTGCACCGCAGCCACCTCGATCCCGCGCGCATCGCCACGCTGTACGGCGCCGAGCAGGAAGAGCGCATCGTCGAGCCGCTGGCGCAACTGCCGCCGCTGCTGGTCGAAGGCGTGCAGGCGGTCGAGGACCGCGACTTCAAGAACAACCACGGCATCGACTTGTCCTCGATCGCGCGCGCGGCGCTCGCCGACCTGCGCGCCGGCCACATGGTGCAGGGCGGTTCCACCATCACCCAGCAATTGGTGCGGAATCTTTTCCTCGATCGCAACCGCACCCTGGTGCGCAAATTCAACGAGGCATTGCTGTCGATCCTGCTGGATGCACATTTCACCAAGGGCCAGATCCTCGCCGCCTATTGCAACGAGGTATTCCTCGGCCAGCAGGGCGGTCAGGCCGTGCACGGTTTCGCGGCGGCGAGCTGGTACTACTTCGGGCGCCCGGTGCAAACACTGAGGCCGCAGGAAATCGCCTTGCTGGTCGGGATGGTGCGCGGCCCGAGCTACTACGATCCGCGCCGGAACCCTGAGCGTG
The DNA here is from genome assembly GCA_035701705.1 of Rhodanobacteraceae bacterium. Taxonomy (GTDB): domain Bacteria; phylum Pseudomonadota; class Gammaproteobacteria; order Xanthomonadales; family Rhodanobacteraceae; genus 66-474. The sequence continues at coordinate 6,395 of DASSRT010000131.1, read as the reverse complement.
CGCTGGCACGCCGCAACGTGGCGCTGGATGCGTTCCATGTCACCGGGCTTTTGAATACGGCGCAGTGGCAGGCCGCCAAGGCCGCGCCGCTCGACGTGACGCCGCAGCCGCGCCTCGCCGTCGACCGGTTTCCGGCGTTCATGGACGTGGTGCGGGCCCAGTTGAAGCAGGATTTCAGCGACGCCCAACTTCGCGGCGGCGGGCTGTCGGTGTACACCACGCTCGATCCGGCCGCACAGGTGTATGCGGAACAGGCGCTGGATGAAACGTTGCACGGGCTCGGCAAGCGCGGCAACAAACTCGAGGGTGCGGTGGTGGTGGTCGAACCGTCCACCGGCGACGTGCTGGCGATGGTCGGCGGGCGCAAGTCCGACGTGAACGGCTTCAATCGCGCCTACGACGCGCGCCGCCCGGTGGGCTCCAGCCTGAAGCCGTTCTACTACATGATGGCGCTCACCGATCCGGCGCGATGGAGCGTGGCCACGCCGCTGGACGACTCACCGGTGTCGCTGAAGTTGCCGAACGGCAAACTGTGGACGCCGCAGAACGACGACCATCAATCGCACGGCGAAGTGCCGATGGTCGAGGCGCTGGCCAAATCCTACAATCTCGCCAGCGTGCATCTCGGCCTGCAGCTTGGCGTCGATCGCGTGGCGAAGTTCCTGCGTTCGTTCGGCATCGAGGGCGTGCATGCCAACCCGTCGTTGCTGCTGGGTGCGGTGGACATGTCGCCGTTCCAGTTGGCGCAGCTGTACGAATTCTTTGCCGACGATGGCCATGCGCTGCCGCTGCTCACCTTGCGCGGCGTGCTCGACGCCCAGGGCCACGTGCTGAAGCAATACGCGGTCGAGCCCGGGGCGGGCCAGTACCAGCAGGCCGAACGCCTGACGCGCTGGATGCTGCAGCAGGTCACCGAATACGGGACCGCCGCGGCGATCGGCAACTCCAGACTCGCCAGCCTGCATGCCGCGGGCAAGACCGGCACTTCCGACCACCAGCGCGATTCCTGGTTCTCTGGTTTCACCGGCGATCGTCTTGCGGTCGCGTGGGTGGGGCGCGATGACAACCAACCGACCCACCTGTGGGGATCGAGCGGCGGCCTGCGTGTGTGGATGAACCTGTTCGAGAAACTGCCGAGCGCGCCACTCACGACGTCGCCGGGCGACGGCATCCAGTTTGCGTGGGTCGATCCGGCCACCGGGCAAGGCAGCCTGCCGCAATGCAACGGCGCCGTGCAGTATCCATTCATCGCCGGCTACGCGCCGCAGGTACAGAACCACTGCTATCTGCAGCGGCTGGAGCATCTGTTCGGCAATGGCAACGATGGCGGCACGCCGCCGGCTGCAGCGGGAGCACAACATTGAGTCACGCCAGTCTGGAGATCGGGTACATGAAACCCTGGAAAATCTGCGCAGCGGGCGCCATCACGTTGCTGGCGAGTGCCTGCTCGCATCCGCCGCTGCCGGGAGCTGCTGGTGGCAGGCATTCGCCGACCGCGATGGTGGTGGCCATCCGCGCAGCCGGCGCCACCGACAAATCCGTGGTGCAGGTTGCACCGTTGCGGGATCCGGCGGTGGATGGCTACCTCGATCAGGCGCACGCCGACGAAAACGCCGGCCGCTATCGCGACGCCCTGAACCGCATCGACGCGGCCTTGAAATTGTCGCCGGGTGCGCCGGACATCCTGCAGTTTCGTGCCGAAGTCGAGGTGTTGCTGGGCGAGTTCCCGGCCGCCGATGCCGACGCGCGACGTTCGTTTGCGCTCGGTCCCAAGGTCGGCGGCTTGTGTGCCAGCAATTGGCAGACCGTGCTGGAAATCGCCGAGTCCGCGAACGATCAGGCCGGTGTCGCCGCGGCGCGCGCGCAGCGCGATGCCTGCCACAAGGCGGGGCCTGTACGTTTGTAGCGGTCGACGCGTGGCGGTCCGAAGACCGGGCCGGGAAACGTGGCGGAGCGCGCAGCCGGCTGTTCAGTGCGTCATTGCCGGAACACGCACAACACCACCAACAGCACGATGCCGAATGCGGCCATCAGCATCGCGTAGGTGAACGCCAGCCACGGCGAGTGGTACCAGACGTGGCGCGGATTCTCGCGATACCAGCGGCGGCCGTAGGCGATGAAGCGAAAGCCGCTGGCCAGCAGCATCAACACGCCCAATGCGACGAGCACGACACCACCCAGCGTGGACAACGGGTTCGGCAATAACTGGCTCAGATCGGTGACATGCCACGGCGGGTGCCGCATCAACAGCCCGAAGCGGTCCACCGTGATCCCGAAAATCATCAGCGAAAGCGCCGTGCGGGTCCACACCGCCAGCGTGCGCTCGGTGTTCATGTAGGAACGCTGCAGCGACAGTTCGACCAGCTCGCGAACCGCGCTGACCTGGGGATTGTCCGTGTCATTGGTCAAGCGCGTTCTCCTGACTCACGCAAAGTGCCGGCGGACCATATCGCGCGACCACGCCGCCGGTGCCGTGGTGCTCGTCATGTTGCGAACAGCAGCAGAGCGGCCAGCACGGCCGATCCCAGCAGTACCACCATTACGGCGTTCGCAAACGCCAGCCATGGTCCGAACGGGTTGCCATCGCCGTATTCGTGCTGCCAGATTGCACGGTACAACTGGTGGCGCACGGCTGCCGTCAACGCGATGAACACGCCGAAGGCCACGAGGATGATGCCGCCGATGGATGAAATCGGATTCGGCGCCAGCCAGGTTCCGGCATGCGGCAGGTGGTCGTAGCGCAGCAGCAGGCCGAAGCGGTCCACCACGGCCCCGAACACGATCAAGGCCAGCGAGGTACGCGTCCAGGTGGCCAGCGTGCGATCCACGTTCATGTAGCAGACCTTGGCCTGCAACGAGACCAGTTCACGCGCCGCTGCGGGTGCGAGTGGCTTGTCCGGTTCCACCATGCGCTGCAGTCCCCTTGGGTCACCGTGGACGTCGTGCATAGTCTGTCACCACGAATCATGGCTTGCCAGTGGGTTGGATTGCACCCTGCGGCGCGGTGCATCCAGGCATCGCGCGAATCGCGACAAGTCATGGATTTACTGACGGCGAGGAAACCACGCCATCCCGATGTCATCCTCGAACACGCCGTCGGCCCGGCGGACGCGCCGCCGGAAACGCGCTTCCTCGACGAAGCCGACCTGACGATACAGGGCTTGTGCGCGCAGGTTGCCGGCGCGCACATTCAATTCCACCTTGCCGACGCGCGCGTCGCGCTCGGCCCAATCGAGCAGGTCCTGCAACATCGCCTTGCCAATGCCGCGCCCAAGGTGGCCCGGGTGCACCACGATCGTCAGCAGGAACACGTGCGCAGTGGCTTGCATCCGCATCGGGTCGAGCATGGCGTGGCCGATGATGCGGCCCGCTTCCTCGGCGACGATGTAGCGGCCGTCCGCAGCGAGCTTTCCGATCTTGTCACGGTAGGCCTGCAACGGAATTTCACCGGGGCGCCCGACCAGCAATCCCGGTGTGCGCTGGGTTTCCGCTTCCGCGGCAGCGATGGCTTCGGCGTCGTCGATACGGGCGATGCGGATGGACATGGGTGGGATGGCTGTGGCGGCGCGCCAGTGTGGCCGGGTCATGCGCGGCGGACAAGCGCGCGCCCGCGCTGGCAAAATAAGCGGCCTGTCTCGGGTTCGCCGCATGTACAGCGTCAAGGAAATTTTCTACACCCTGCAGGGCGAGGGCTTTCATGCCGGTCGCCCCGCGGTGTTTTGCCGGTTTTCCGGGTGCAATCTATGGTCGGGGCGCGAGCAGGATCGCGCCACGGCCGCCTGCAACTTCTGCGACACGGATTTCGTCGGCACCGATGGCGCGAACGGTGGCAAGTACGCCGATGCCGCGGCGCTTGCGGGTGCGATCGCGCGGCAATGGCCGGATGGCCAGCCGGCCAACCGCTTCGTGGTGTGCACCGGGGGTGAGCCGTTGCTGCAACTGGATGCGCCGCTGCTGGACGCGCTGCATGCGCGGGGTTTCGAATGCGCGGTGGAAACCAACGGTACCCTCGATGCGCCGAATGGGATCGACTGGATCACCGTCAGCCCCAAGGGCACGCAGGCGGTAAAGTTGCGTCGCGCGAACGAATTGAAACTGGTCTATCCGCAAGCCAACGCGTTGCCGGAACGTTTCGTCGGTTTCGACGCGGGCCTGTTCTTCCTGCAGCCGATGGATGGCCCCCATGCCGTCGCGAACACGCGCGCCGCGGTGGAGTACTGCAAGGCCCACCCGCAATGGCGGCTCAGCCTGCAGACCCACAAATACCTCGGGATTCCCTGAGCGAATAGCTTTCCACGGTGTGGAGGGATGCCGTTTCAGCGCTCCGCGCGCCAACCTGCATGCCTGGAACGTGGCGCATCCTTTCGCGCAATTACGTTGCCAGTGCGGGTAGGCTGTCGCGATGTTTGATGAACCGATCGGGCGCTGACCGGGCTACCATTACACGCTTGCTTCGATGATTTTCATGCAGTGGACGGCGGCGGTGAATCTGGTACCGCGGGGGCAGGCCCACTCGCCGGCGTGAACAACCGCGCCACCGAAGGCCGCCCCAAGGCGATGAAGGTGAATGCGCCCAGCAGCGTGCCGAACGGGATATGCAGGCACGTCAGTGCTGCAGTGACGAGGCACAGCGCCTTTGCCCGGCGGCGGCGCAAGGCGCGGGCGGTCAGGAAGGCCAGCAGGGTGTAGATGCCGGCGACAAGCATGAAGCCCAATCCGAACGCGGCGAAGATCCACGCGACGATTTCCGGTGGAGCCTGGTTGGACTGCGCCGGTTGCATTGGCAGATGCACGATCATGAGTCCAAACAAGGCGTACAACAGCCCGAACAGGCTGGTGAACACGGCGACTCCGGCCATCGTGAAGTAGCCGATCCGGAGCAGCCGCAGCTGTTCCTCGTCGATGATCTGTTGGCGTTCGGTATCGTCCATGGCGGTCCCCGCGATGTGAGGCTGTTGCCGGAATGTGGTTGGTTTGTCGCGCGGTCAGTTGAACGGCACGCCCTGCGCGTCCCGTGTCACGGTGCACATTTCGATGATGATCCAGATGACCACCGCGGCCAGCGGGACGATCAACCAGCCGAGGAAAAGCGAGATGAGCAGTTGCGCGATGCCGCGCCCCGCGTAGCCCGCGTAGAAGTTGTGGATTCCCAGGCAGCCCAGGAACAGGGCGAGCAGGATATAGGCCAGCCGACTCTTCGGAATGACGTTGCCGGTGGCATACGGTGCAGCGGCAGGTGGCGGCGGTGGCGTAGCACCAGCGGGTGCCGCAGCGGCGAAGCCAGTCTGTGCACCGCAATTCGTGCAGTGCCTGGCCGAGTCGTGATTTTGTGTGCCGCATTGTGCGCAAAACATGTGAGCGTCCCCCTTGGAATGGAAATTCAATGTTGCCACACGGCCATCACGGTGTGCGGCAGCTCGACGGCAGGAACATCGCCTTCAGCGTGGTGCGGTTCTTGCCGACGACCTGCATGCCGGAAGGCGCCGCGCTATCACCGCAGGCCCACGCGATCGGGCTGTGCGGACTGTCCTTGACGACCAGCGGACGCAGGCTCAACACCTGGCCCTGCAGCGCCTGGTTGATGTCCTGCTTGCGAAAGGCGATGTCGATGACGCCGTCCTCGACGCTGACGCCGCCGACGTAATGACCGATGATCGAACTGGCCGAGGGCAGTCCCGCCGCGCGGTTGTCTTTCGGGAAGTGGCCGAACTGGTGGTAGTAGTCGACGATTTTCGGCTTGGCGTACGACGCGAGCGAAAAGGCCTCCGCGGTCTGCGCGCGGATGATGTAGTTCTGGTACGCCGGGATGGCGATGGCGGCCAGGATGCCGATGATCGCCACGACGATCATCAATTCGATAAGCGTGAAACCGCGGGTACGAGCCATCATCAATGCACTCCAACCATGCTGGCGACCGTGAAGATCGGAAGGTAAAGCACCGTGACCATGATGCCGATCAGGATGTAAAACACCACGCGCGCGAACAGGATCAGGCGATCGCGTGACAACTCGAGTTGCGCTTGCGTGGTGGACCAGTGCAGCCGCCGCTGCCAGTCCAGCTCGGCGCTGAAGGTGCCGAGACGCTCGGCTTGTTGCAGTTGCTCGTCCAGCGCATTGCCGCCGGTTGCAGGCACCGGCCTCGACGGTGGTCCGGCGATGCGTGATGCCGGTTCCATCACGGCGGCGTCGGCCACGTTGCCGGCTTTCAGGATCGACGCGTATTCCAGGCGCAGCAACTCCCGGTATGCGCCGTCGCTGCGGCCGTGCAGCCACGCGAAACGCGATTGGCCCAGCGGTTCGAGCCTTGCGATGCGCTGGCGCATCCGCCACCACAGCGTGGCCAGCAGTGCCAACATCAACGCCATCACCAGCAACGGCGCGAACAGGCGCAGCTC
>DASSRT010000130.1:0-6164 GCA_035701705.1 Rhodanobacteraceae bacterium | reverse complement strand
CGTCCAAACGCATTTCGTCGCGGTCGCGCACGCCGTGCTGGCTGACGCAGCCGAACCCGGATCCGATCTCGACGCCCTTGACGGCGTTGATCGACATCAGCGCCGCCGCAAGTGCGCCGTCGAGCTTGCCATAGATCGGCTCACCCCAACCCGGCGGGACGCCCGTCGCCAGCACGTCGACGCGCGCGCCGCAGGAATCCCCGGCCTTGCGCAAGGCATTGATGCGCGCTTCCAGCGTCGGCACCTCGGCCGCCACCGGCCAGAAGAACGGATTGGCTTCGACCACCGCAAAGTCGATCGGCGCGCCGGCGGGCAACCCCGGCACGATGTCATCCATCTGTGCCAGCCAGCCGTGCACTTCCACGCCGAACTTCTCCGCCAGCCACTTTTTCGCGATCACCGCCGCGGCGACCCGCATGGTCGTCTCGCGTGCGGACGCGCGTCCGCCGCCGCGCGGATCGCGGATCCCGTACTTCTGCCAATAGGTGTAATCGGCGTGCCCCGGGCGGAATGTGTCCGCGATCGCCGCATAGTCCTTCGAGCGCGCGTCGGTGTTGCGGATCAGCAGCGCGACCGGCGTGCCCGTGGTCTTGCCCTGGTACACGCCCGAGAGGATTTCGACCTCGTCGGCCTCATGCCGCTGCGAGGTGTAGCGCGACTTGCCGGTGGCGCGGCGCGCGAGGTCGTGCACGAAGTCTTCCGGCGCAATCGCGATGCCGGGCGGGCAGCCGTCGATGACGCAGCCAATCGCCGGCCCGTGCGACTCGCCAAACGTGGTGACGCTGAGCAACTTGCCGAAGGTGTTGGATGACACGATACGCAACCCGATGGGGTGACCCGCGCCAGCTTAGCGGTCTTCGGCATCCGCCGGGGCGAGCCATTCCGTTTCCAGCATCGCGAACACGACGTCGTCGGCCCAGCCGTCGCCAACACGCAGGCTGGCACGGAAATGCGCCTCACGGCGCATGCCGGCGCCTTCCAGCAAACGCATGCAGGCGCTGTTGCGTGGATCCACCGAGGCGATCACGCGATGTTTGCGCAAGCCGCCGAACACGAAGTCCAATGCCAGCTCCAGCACGTCGCGCGCATGCCCCTGGTGTTGCTGCGCAGGCGCAAGACTGATGCCGAGCTCGACGGTGTCGGCATCCACGAAATGCAGGCCGAGATCGCCGATCAACTCGCCACTGTCGCGCAGCCGGATCGCACGCTGCCACCAGCTGCCGGGCGTATCGGGCGTGACCCCTCGTTGCGCCTCGATGAAACGCGCGGCGTCGGCGACCGCCGCCGGCTGCCAGCCCTGGTAGCGCGCGACTTCGGGGTCGCTGCGATAGGCAAACAACGCGGCCGCGTCCTCCGGCCGCAGGTCGTCGATCCGCAGCCTCGCGGTCACGATCTGCATGCTTCAGTGCCGCTGGCGACTGGCGATCGCCGCACGTATGTCCGCGGCATGCTCGACCAGATCGCCGTGCTCCAACGCAAACACGCCCATCTGCCCGACCTTGAACTCGATCCACACGAACGGCACCTGCGGCAGCAAGGCGGCGAGCGCGCGCTCGGATTCGCCGACCTCGACGATCAACAAGCCATCCTCGCCGAGGTGATCCGGCGCATCGCGCAGGATGCGCAACGCGATGTCGAGGCCGTCGCTGCCGGCCGTCAGGCCCAACTTCGGCTCGTGCGCATACTCGCGCGGCAGCGCGGCGTATTCGGCATCGGTGACGTAAGGCGGATTGGACACGATCAGGTCGTAGCACTCGCCGGCGAGTCCCGTGAACAGGTCCGAGCGCAGCGCGCGCACCTGCGCCCCCAACTGGTGCCGCTGGATGTTCTCGCCCGCCAGCGCCAGCGCCTCGTTGCTGATGTCGGCGATGTCCACCTGCCAACGCGGGTTGTAGCCGGCCATGGCGATGCCGATGCAACCCGAGCCGGTACACAGGTCGAGCGCGCGTTCGACTTCACGCCCGTCCAGCCACGGTGAAAAACCATCCTCGATCAGTTCCGCAATCGGCGAGCGCGGCACCAGCGCGCGCGGGTCGGACTTGAACGGCATGCCCGCGAACCACGCCTCGCCGACCAGATACGCCACCGGTTCGCGCGTCTCGATGCGGCGCTCGACCAGGGCCAGCACCCTCGCCTTCTCGTCGACCGTCAGCCGCGCGCTGCCGTAGGCAGGCGGAAGATCGGGCGGCAAATGCAGGCTCGACAGGACCAGATGACTCGCCTCGTCGATCGCGTTGTCGTGACTGTGGCCGAAGGTCAAGCCGGCCGCATTGAAGCGGCTCGCCGCGTAACGGATCAGGTCGATGATGGTGGTGAGTTCGTTCATGGGCAGCCTGCGCGCGGATCGCGAATTATAGGCCAGCGCCGCTGCCGCCTGCCGCGCCTCGACTACACTGCCGCGATGCATCTATCCACCCTCATCCAGCATCTCGCCCCGCAGAAGACCCTGAGCCGCATCGTGCGCGCCGCCACCCGTTGGACGTGGCGCCCGTGGAAGGATTTCCTGATCGGGCGCGTGGTACGTGCCTACCGGGTCGACATGGGCGAGGCCGCGCAGCCGGATCCGCGCACCTATCCGAGTTTCAATGCCTTCTTCACCCGCGCGTTGCGCGAGGGCGCACGCCCGCTCGACGGCGACGACGGCGCCATCGCCTGCCCCGCCGACGGGCGCATCAGCCAGATCGGGCGGATCGCGGACGGCCGTATCCTGCAAGCCAAGGGGCGGCTGTATTCCGTCGCTGAATTGCTGGGCGACGAAGCCGCTGCGGCCGATTACCGCGACGGCACCTTTGCGACCATCTACCTGTCGCCGCGCGATTACCACCGGGTGCACATGCCGCTGGCGGGCGAACTGGTCGAGACCCTGCACGTTCCGGGGCGCCTGTTCAGCGTCGCCCCCACCCCGGTCGCGGAGATCCCGCGCCTGTTTGCCCGCAACGAACGCCTGGTCTGCCATTTCCGCGGCGAGCATGGCCCTTTCGTGGTGGCCATGGTGGGCGCGATGCTGGTTTCGGGGGTCACGACGGTCTGGGGCGGCCCCGAAATCCCGCCCTACGCGCGCGCCTGCAACCGCCGCGACTGGCGCAATCAGGCCATCAAACTGGCCCGGGGCGCGGAAATGGGGCGCTACGAGATGGGCTCCACGGTGATCGCCTTGTTCCCGACGGGCAGCCTCGACCCGTCGCTCGTTCCTGAACAAGCCGTGCGCGTCGGTCAGGGACTGGGACGTACGTGATTGTCCGCAGGGCCGTTTCAGGGCACAATCGCGAGACGCGAGGGGGACAAGCGAGGAATCGTGAGGACTTTGCCGTTGATCATGCAGCGTCAGAAATCGGGGGAAGCCCATTACCTCCGGCGTTTCGTCTCGCGTGTAACGAGCATGAGCCGGACGGCACGCCTGCGCCGGCAGTTCGGCGAAATCGAGCAGCGCAGCCTTGAACTCCCCCGTTCCTACCGCACCCAGCTGGCCGAATTGATCCAGCGCGAATGCGCGAACGTCGAGCAGGCGGACCTCGCCACCTACGGCTCGCAGACCGAGGGTGAAGTCACCACCGGCGGACTGGACGTGGGCTTCGATCGCGCGCGTTCTGAAAACGTGCAGGTGCGCATGCGCGGAATCGCCGTGTGGCTGGCGCTGGTCTACCACGAAACCCAGCGTGACCGCGCCGCCGCCGACAGCGACGAGCTGCACCGCATGCTGTTGCGCCTGATGCGCGAACTGAAAGTATTTGCCTCGTCCGACGACACGGACGGCAACCCGGCTTGAGCCTGCCGCTTCCGCCGGTACCCGCGCCGGCGACCCCGCGCCATTTCCATTCCCCATGATCGAATTCGGGCATGCCAGCCACGCCGGTTTGCGGCGTGAGCACAACGAAGACACCTATTGGGCCGACGCCGATGCCGGGCTGTTCCTGATTGCAGACGGCATGGGCGGGCACGGCCGCGGCGAGGTCGCCGCCGCGATCGCGCGCGACGCCGTGGTGGATGCCGCGCGCGCCGGGCATGATCTGGATACCGCGATCCGCGCGGTCGGCAAGGTCATCGCCGCGCAGGCGCGGCAGGCAACCGGCCTGCCGCCGATGGGCACCACGCTCGCCGCGCTGCAACTCGATGCGGACGGCTTCCGCGCGTACCGCGTCGGCGACAGCCGCATCCTGCTGTGGTATCAGGCGCAACTGATGCGGGTCGACGATGGCGAACCGCAACGCGCCGAGACCAACGACACCGAGGCCGACGGCGCCGAGCCACCTCCGCCGCGACGCAATCGCGCCACCCAGGCGCTCGGCATTACCCCATCCACCGACCTGTGCGCTGAACCCGTGGCCGGCGCGTTGCAGCACGGAATGCAGTTCCTGATCTGCAGCGGCAGCCTGCTCGAAGCCATTGGCGAGCCCGCGATCACAGCCGTGCTCGCCCGCACCGAGCTGGCCGCGCAGGAATGCGTCGATCACCTCGTGCTGGCGGCGCTGGATGCAGGTGGCCGCGACAACCTCACCGTACTGCTGGTGCGGGTGATGATGCCGTGAACCTGTTGCTACGCTTGGCGTAGCAACAGTGCGCGACGACGATCTTCCACAACAAACGCTGGGCCAAGTGGAACATCGTCAAGCCAGCCGGCCGGAGTGAATGGCAACTTGATTATCCGTGCTCCCCCTCCCCATTTACTTGCCACTCGTGACAGGTTTAGCCGTTTCCACGAGGCCATTCGGGCAGCGCACCAACCGGTCACCCAGCAAGGCAGCAGCTGCACGCTGCCGCTGCGTATCATCCACTTGCAACCTGATGAATACTGGCATCTCGACGTGATGGTCGCCGAATACTTTGTCGATCTTGTACCCGTATACATACAGGTACTGATTCGAGCCAAACGCACCTTCGTACACTAGCCGCTTTCGCGTTGCGGACCCAACCGACGGAGGCCTATGATTGCCGCCAATATCAGGATGGCTGCCAACGTACACATTAATTTTTGTATCGTTATATGGAATGACTCCATAGGCGAAATCCATTGCCGTGTGAAAATTAATGGCACTTGCGGCAGCTGCAGTTCCTCGTAAACATAAATTGTAGTAACTGCTTACCACTGCGAGCTGATTGTCGCGCGCACACGAACCCAACAGCACAGTTACCAAGCACAATACGAGTGTGCTGCGAATCATAAGCTCACCCTTTCTGCGCAATTACGCAATCTGCCGTCTGGCTGCCGCACGATGGCGCACCGGGGGTTCTCTGACTTGCCCCCCCTATTTCTCCGTATGTGCCAGAATCAGCTACTGGCGCTTTGACGCTACCCGAATGGCCCAACGTGCGATTACGCAAACACAAGCCAAAGAGACGACACAGAAACTACACAGGAAGATTATCGGTACCCATAAATTGGTATACACATATTGGTTGCCAAATACTATAAGTGATACCGATACGATTGAAACAATACCACAGAGCATTATAAATACAAATAATACTCTTGCAATTACGGAAACGTAAATCCAGTATCCATTAATAAAGACAGCGAGCGTTTCGCGCACATCCGAACGGGCACAAACAAACGCAATCAATATAATGCTCAACACATTCGCAATGATAGTCAATTCACTACCATCGAATGCAACGACAGCCACGGCCGAAATGATCAGTGCAAGGACAGCCACGACAAACGATGAGAAAGCCACAACGCGACGTTGCCGGTCGCCATCCGCTTGAGAAGCTGGCTTTGCATCCGACCGATCCAGCGTTTTTGTGGCTGCGCGCAAATGCGCATGTGAGCGCCGCATGACATAAAGTCCAACGCCAACCACCCCGAGCCCCGCTAGCTGAATAAATTCGTACGATTTTACGAACGCTATGACGAGGAACCCAACAACTGCTATCCCGATACCCAGGAAATATTGACTCCATCGGACTCCACGTCGCTCTTTATGAGTCATTGAGAATCACACGGAGATTGATTACCTCCGTCCCCTTTTCGCGCTGATCTCTTGGATAAATCTCAGCCCCGTGCACCTTTTTCCTTGCAGATCGCAGTGCACACTGTTCGCAATGAATAATTGTCCCTGACACTGAGGTTTCCCCACGAATTTCACGATGCAGCCTGCGTCTGTGCGAGTACGTCAGGCGGTAGCGTGCGCAGTCGATCGAGCCATTCGTACATTCGTCCGATCGGC
>DASSRT010000129.1:0-2006 GCA_035701705.1 Rhodanobacteraceae bacterium | reverse complement strand
CGGCGTCGACAACCGTCGCGGATTCTTCCGGCGCGCGGGCGTGCTGCTTGCCAAGCGGGATCCGGACAAGCCACCGCTGCATGCCCTGCTGCTGTTCGACTTCGACCACTTCAAGCGGATCAACGATCGTTGCGGCCATCCCTTCGGTGACCTCGTCCTGAACGTCTCGTTGCAGCGCCTGCGCGAGGTGATCGGCAAGCGCGGGCACCTCGCGCGGCTCGGTGGCGAAGAGTTCATCGTGTTGTGTCCGCGGATCGGCGGCACCCTCGCGCTGCAGCTTGCCGAGGAATTGCGCAATGCGGTCGCCGCCATTGAATTTCAGGACGCGCCCGCGGACCTCGCGGTGACGATCAGCATCGGCGTCGCGTTGTTCGACGGCAACCGTTGCCACGATGTCGGCAGTTGGCTGCGTACCGCGGACGGTGCGATGTACGCGGCAAAAGCCCGCGGCCGCGACCAGATCGTGGTGGCGCAGGCGGTCAACGAGTTGCTGGCGCAAGTGGGGCCGACCCCGCGGCTTGCCGACTGACCTCAAGAAGCAGCCCGCACGGGTTCCGCAAGTTCGGGCGGGTGTTGCTGGCGCCGCCGGATCGGAATGCCGGACTCGCGTCCGCGCTGGTGTCCGGAAAGCCCCATTCCCACCCGCATGCCGTAGCCGATGCGTTCGGCGTAGCCGGTCATCAGTGCCGCGGACTCCGGATCGAGCAGTTCCCCGGCGGTTTCGCGCCACAAGCCGAGCCAGCGCCGGAAGTGTTCGACACCGACCGGCAACGGCTGGTGCTTGGCCAGCGGATTGCCGCGATAGTGGCCGGTGCGCAGCGCGACCGTCGCCCAGAACGACGTCATGAGGACCTTGTGCGCGTCCCAGTCCTCGACCACGGGATTGAACACCGGCCCGAGCAGCGGATCGGCGCGCACCTTGTCGTAGAAGCGGTCGACCAGCGTCGCGAGCTGCGATTCATCGAGATTGGCAGGGATGGCTTGCGGCATGTCACCAGCGTCGCGCGTTGCGATCGGCGCCACCATGACCTGCATCAATGACGCGTATCAATGCATCGGGGCACCCTTTGAGACACAGTGCGGTTCCGCCCCCACCGCCATCCAGCATCGCCATGACCCACGTCGTCACCGACAACTGCATCAACTGCAAGTACACCGACTGCGTCGAGGTGTGTCCGGTGGATTGTTTCCATGAAGGTCCCAACTTCCTGGTGATCGATCCCGACGAGTGCATCGATTGCACGCTGTGCGTGGCCGAGTGTCCGGTCGACGCCATCTTTCCCGAAATGGATGTACCGGCGGGCCAGGAACACTACCTCGCGATCAATGCCGAGCTCGCGAAGAACTGGCCGGTGATCGCAAGCAAGATCCCGGAGATGGAGGGTGCGGATCTGTGGGACGGCATCGCGGACAAGCTGCCGTTGCTGGATCGTGGCGGCGGCAAGGCCGATGCCGCCTGACCGCGGCCGCGCCCGTGGGCTAGACTGGCGAAGCCGGCACGTGAATTCGCGCCACCCACGTTCATGCTTGCAAGGAGGTCATCATGTCGAGCGTCAAGTTCAAGGGCAATCCCATCCGTGTCGACGGATCCTTTCCGAAGGTCGGGGAGCAGGCGCCGGGGTTCAAGCTGGTCGCCGGTGATCTTTCCGAGAAGTCGCTGTCCGACTTCGCCGGCAAGCGCAAGGTGCTGAACATCTTCCCGAGCATCGACACCGGCGTGTGTGCGGCATCGGTGCGGCATTTCAACAAGGACGCGGCGGGTCTCGAGAACGCCGTGGTGCTGTGCATTTCGGCCGACCTGCCGTTCGCGCAGGCACGCTTCTGCGGCGCCGAGGGCATCCAGAACGTCACGATGCTTTCGACGATGCGCGGACGCGAGTTCCTGAAGGACTACGGCGTTGCGATGACCGACGGGCCGCTGGCAGGGCTCGCCGCCCGGGCGGTGCTGGTCCTCGACGAGCACGACAAGGTGATGCATGCGCAACTGGTCGACGAGATCGGCCATG
>DASSRT010000128.1:0-3342 GCA_035701705.1 Rhodanobacteraceae bacterium | reverse complement strand
GGAACGTTGTACGCCGGCACGATGCCGCCGATCACGTCGGGAAACTGGCCGAGACCGAACCTGGCGAGCGTCGCTTCGTCCAGCGGCATGTCGGACGCGCCGAAATCGACGGTGCCGGCCTTGATCTGCGCGATGCCGCCGCCGGAGCCGATCGACTGGTAGTTGACGCGATTGCCGGTTTTCTCGGCGTACGCCGCCGACCATTTCGAGATGACCGGATAGACGAAGCTCGAACCGGCGCCGGTGATGTCGGTGGCGTGCGCAGCGCCGGTGCCGAGCGCGAGCGCGGTGGCGAGGGCGAGCAGGCGAAGCGGGTTGCGATGGGAAGTCACGCGGAACTCCTTGGTCGTCGTGGTCGATGCCGCGCATTTCAGCGCCCGCGTGTTGCAACACGATGAGAGAAATGTTGCAGGTCGATGACAACGGTCATTCGGGACTGACATCGGACGACGACCCATTCGCACTTCGACAGGCTCAGCGCGGACGGAATCGACAGGCCTTCTCCGTGTCACCAAACCGTCATGCGAATGCCAACGTGCCGTAACCCGCGCCGCGCATCTTTCGCACCGATCCACAAACCATCCAGACCAAGGAGATTCGTGTGCGTATCAAGATGCTTGCGGTGGCGATCGCCACCAGCCTCACCCTTGCCAGTTTCGCGGCGACGGCCCAGGCCACTACCGCCGATGCCCAGCAACTGGCCGACCTGAAAGCCGAACTCGCGGCGTTGCAGGCCAAGGTCACGGCGCTGCAGGAGCGCACCGACGCGCAGTCCAGCATCAACGTCAGCACGCAACAGAACATCGAGGCGTTGCAGCAGACGCCCGCCAAACCCGCGTCGTCATGGACCGACAACACCAAGGTCAGCGGTACGATGTATGCCGACTTCACCAATCTCGATGCGACCAGCAACGGCGCGAAGACCGCCGCGTCAGGCACCGGCATCGACGTCAAGCGGTTTTACCTTTCCATCGATCACAAGTTCAACGATGTGTGGTCGGCGAACTTGACCACCGACTTCAACTACGTCGGCAACGACGGCGAAACCCAGTTGTTCGTGAAGAAGGCCTACGTGCAGGGTGCGTTCTCCCCACTCGCCACGCTGCGCGTCGGTTCGGCCAACATGGCGTGGATTCCGTTCGTCGAGGACTGGTACGGCTACCGCTATGTCGAGAACACGCTGGTCGACCGCATGAAAGTCGGCAACTCCGCGGACTGGGGTCTGCACCTGCTGGGCGACAACGGCACGTTCAATTACCAGGTGTCGGCGGTGAATGGCGGCGGCTACAAGAATCCGTCGCGATCGGATCACGTCGACTTCGAGGCGCGCGTCGGCTTGCGGCCGGTCAACGGCCTGATGTTCGCGGTGGGTGCCTATGACGGCGATCTCGGCAAGGACACCGCCACCTCGCCAGCCTTGCACGGCGCGCGCCGCTACGACGTGATGGCCGCGTGGAACCGCGACGGCCTGCGCCTCGGCGCGGAATGGTTCAAGGCTGACAACTGGAAGAACGTCGCCACGCCCGCCACCGACATGGCGTCGGGTTACTCACTGTGGGGCAGCTACGACTTCACCCGCGCATCGGTGTTCGCGCGCTACGACAACGCCAGGCCCAGCAAGGACCTTGATCCGTCATTGAAGGACACCTACTGGAACGCGGGTGTCGCCTTCCCGGTCACCAAGGGCGTGAAGGTGGCGGTCGCGTACAAGGACGAAAAATTGCGTAACAACACGACGATCGATGTCCACAGCCGCGAAATCGGCGCGTGGGCCGAAGTGAAGTGGTGACAGGATGTCACCACCCCGTGCAGGGCGAGCCGCTGTGCTTGCGAAATGCGTTGAATCGCATTTCGCACAGCGGCGAGCGCCGAAGGCAGGATGCCGCAGGCGGGCCTCTTGCCGAGGCAGGACGCCGAGGCTAGATGAGGATGACCGGTGACACGGGGTCCATTTCCAGACGTTCGGGCCTCGGCGGCTCCAGCTTTGGCGGCGGGCGCGTGTCCGCCGCCTTTTCGTGGGCGTGCCGTGCGTACTGGGATAGAGTGGTGTTTCGATGAACGAACCACTGCTACCCATCGACGAGACTTTGCATACGCTTGCCGCGCGCGTTGGCGGCGTGCTGCGCGATCACGGTGAGCTGCTGGCCACGGCCGAATCGTGCACCGGTGGCTGGATCGCCAAGCTGCTGACCGACGTCCCCGGCAGCTCGGCGTGGTTCCAGGGCGGGGTGGTGACCTACAGCAATGACTTCAAGCGAACGCTGCTTGGCGTGACCCCGGAGACGCTGGAACACCACGGCGCGGTCAGCCGCGAATGCGCGCTGGAAATGGTGGCGGGTGCGCTGGCGCGGCTCGACGCGAGCGTGGCGGTCGCGGTGACCGGCATCGCAGGGCCCACGGGTGGCACGCCGGACAAGCCGGTCGGCACGGTCTGGATCACGTGGCAACGTCGTGGCGGCGCCGCGAACGTCGAGGCTTTTCGATTCGACGGCGACCGCGATGCGGTGCGGCGGCAGGCTGTTGCGGCAGCACTGGATGGCATTCGGAAAATCCTTACCGGTTGACGCGGCATGCGCCGCTGTCGACAAGTGGGTGGTGTGGAATAATGTCTGCATCATCGCGACGCTCTCATCTCGACGCGCTCGTCTCAACCGGTGAGAAGCGCCGCCGCGATACTTCACACCAGTACAACATTCGAGGATTCCACGATGGACGACAACAAGCGCCGCGCATTGGCTTCCGCACTCGGCCAGATCGAGAAGCAGTTCGGCAAGGGCGCGGTGATGCGCATGGGCGACCGCACCGCCGAGGCCATCGACACCGTTTCGACCGGGTCGCTGGGGCTCGACGTCGCGCTCGGCGTCGGCGGCCTGCCGCGCGGCCGCGTGGTGGAAATCTACGGGCCGGAATCCTCGGGCAAGACCACGCTTACCCTGCAGGTGATCGCCAATTGCCAGAAGAACGGCGGCACTGCCGCGTTTGTGGATGCCGAGCACGCGCTCGACCCGACCTATGCCGCGAAACTCGGCGTCAACGTCGACGACTTGCTGGTGTCGCAGCCCGACACCGGCGAGCAGGCGCTGGAAATCGCCGACATGCTGGTGCGTTCCAATGCGGTCGACGTGGTGGTGGTCGACTCGGTCGCGGCGCTGACGCCGAAGGCCGAAATCGAAGGCGAGATGGGCGATTCGCACGTCGGCCTGCACGCGCGCCTGATGAGCCAGGCCCTGCGCAAGCTCACCGGCAACATCAAGCGTTCCAACACGCTGGTGATCTTCATCAACCAGATCCGCATGAAGATCGGCGTGATGTTCGGCAACCCGGAAACCACCACCGGCGGCA
>DASSRT010000127.1:0-3885 GCA_035701705.1 Rhodanobacteraceae bacterium | reverse complement strand
GCTACATGCCGCGTGACACCCTGAGCGACGTCACCGACCAACCCACCGCCGAGTTGACCGCCATGGCAAACTGACCACCGCAAACCAAACCTGCCCGAAGGCTATCGAGCCAGAAGCTACACCACGCGGCGGGACACAATCCCCGCAGCCCATGGATGGGCGCAGGGCGTGTTCGCGGGGTGGCCTTCTCTTTGGTGACTTTCTCTTGGCCACCCAAGAGAAAGTCACTCGCTCGCCGCCTAGGCGAGCGAAAACTTGACGAAAACGTCACACGCTCGCGCAGTGAGCGAACTCTTTTTCCAAAGTGTCTCGTCATCCCCCCGATGCTGCGCATCGACCCCCTTCGTGCCGAAGGGGGTAACGGTCCCTATATGCACCGTGAGACGACGCGGAGAATGACAGGGATGTCGTTCCAGACGACACGACGACAATGGATCCCGGCCCGCGCCGGGATGACGGCGCTATCAAACACCAGGCACGTGCGAACCCTCACCCGGCGCTGCGCGCCACCCTCTCCCGGAGGGAGAGGGACAACGCAGGGGATCCGCGCTTGCGCCGGGATGACGGCAAACCAAGCTCCCGCCGGGACGACGGCAGCGTTTTCCCGACGCCCGGGAGGCGGGCGGAACAAGGCAGGGACGTCGATGGGGTAGGCTAATTGGCCAACAACAAAAACGGGCCCGATGGGCCCGATTTCTGTCATTGGTCGGGGCGGCGGGATTCGAACCCACGACCCCCTGCCCCCCAGGCAGATGCGCTACCAGGCTGCGCTACGCCCCGACCGAATGCTCATGATAACGGAACACGGAGCCCAACCGCACGCGGCGGTCGGAGCAGCCATTGTGAAAAGTCGGGCCATGGAAAGCCGTCCTGGTGCTCGCGATACCGAGGAACTCAAGCTCGCAAAAGGTTTCAGCGGCGCAGCGATCAGGGATGATCGCATCAAGGATTCTTTCGCAGCGGTTCCCGCAGGATCTGCAGCAGTTGTTCCAGTTCCAGCCGCATCTGGTGCACGATCTGGTGCGAAATCGAGGCTTCCATCTTGCCCTGCTGGCCTTCCAGCCGCGCGCGCGCGCCGGTGATCGTGAAGCCGTGGTCGTACAGCAGGCCGCGGATCTGGCGGATCATCAGCACGTCGTGACGTTGGTAATAGCGCCGGTTGCCGCGCCGCTTGACCGGATTCAGGGCGGGAAACTCTTGTTCCCAGTAGCGCAGCACGTGCGGCTTGACCGCACACAGCTCGCTGACCTCGCCAATGGTGAAATACCGCTTGGCGGGGATGGGCGGGAGTTCGTTATTGTTGCCCTGATCCAGCATGGTTCTCGACCCTCAGTTTCAGCTTCTGCCCCGGACGAAACGTCACGACACGACGGGCGGAAATCGGAATCTCCTCGCCGGTCTTCGGATTGCGTCCGGGCCGCTGATTCTTGTTGCGCAGGTCGAAATTGCCGAAACCCGACAACTTGACCGGCTCCCCCCGCTCGAGTGCCTCACGCAGGACCTCGAAAAAGGCATCCACGCACTCCCTGGCTTCCCGCTTGTTCAGGCCCACGTCGAGAAACAGGCGCTCGGCCATTTCTGCCTTGGTCAGCGTCATCTCAACCTCTCAATCTGGCCCCAAATTCGCGCTCCAGCAGCGTCACCACATCAGCCACGCAGCGGTCGGCGTCCTCATCCGTAAGCGTGCGGGAACCGTCCTGCAAAATCAAGCCTATAGCCAAACTCTTTCGACCAACGCTCAAGCCCGGACCGTGAAAGCAATCAAACAATATCAATTCGTTAACGATTGTTTGCAATTCTGAACGAATGGCCTCGGCGACCCCGGACCATTCCGTCGCTTCGTCCACCTCGATGGCGATATCACGACGCAGGGACGGAAACCGCGGCAGTGGAGCGGCCATCGGGATGCCGCGGCGGCGCAGCGGAGCCAGGCTGGCTTCGAAGACGAAGGTCTCGGGCAGGTCGAGCGCGGCCTGCAGCGACGGGTGCAGGGCACCGACAAAGCCCACGGGCTGGCCATTGCGCTGGATCCGGGCGCCACGTCCCGGATGCAGCCACGGCGGCAGTCCTGCGGCATCGAACGTCCAGCCGTCCCGCCCGCCGGACAGCGCAAGCAAGGCCTCAAGATCACCCTTCACGTCGAAGAAATCGAGCGCCCGCCGAGGCTCGCCCCACTGCTCGGCCGCCGCACTGCCGCAGGCCACCGCCGCGAGCATCGCGGTTTCGATGGGCGCCTCGCCCTGCGCCGCGGCCTGCCGGAACACGACGCCGGATTCGAACAAGCGCACCCGCGTCTGCTGGCGATTGCGGTTTCGCCGCAGTACATCCACCAGACCCGGGAGCAACGAAGTCCGCATCAACGCCAACTCGGCGGACAGCGGGTTCGCCAGCGGCACCGCGCCCACCTCCAACTGCCACGTCTGCAACAGACGCTGGTCGACGAAGGCATAACAAACGGCCTCGCGGTAGTCGCGAGCGGTCAGCCCGGCACGCAAGGCCGCAAGCGGCAACAGGGATTCGTCGTCGCGCGGCGCAGGCGGTGCACCCGCCGGCAGCCGCGCCGGAATCGCCGCATAGCCGTGGATGCGCGCAACCTCCTCGATCAGGTCTTCTTCGCGCGCGATGTCGAAGCGACGCGAAGGCGGCACGATGCACCAGCCGTCGGCCTGCGGCTCGACCTGCATGCCCAGGGCCGTGAAGATCCGCTCGACCGCCGCATCGTCAACCGTGATGCCAAGCAGCCGCGCGATGCGGGCACGGCGCAGCGTCACGGTTGTCGACTTCGGCAAGCGTTCCGGCACCACCGCCTCGATGACTTCGCCCGGCTTGCCGCCAGCGATGTCGATCAACAGTGCCGTGGCGCGCTCGATCGCCACCCGCGGCAACTCGGGATCGACGCCGCGCTCAAAGCGGTGCGCCGCATCGGTGGTGAGACCGAGCTTGCGCGCACGCCCCATGATCGCCGCCGGCGCGAAATGCGCGGCTTCGAAAAACACGTCGCGGGTGGCGTCGCTGACGCGCGAATCGAATCCGCCCATCACGCCAGCCACCGCCAGCGGGCGACGCTCATCGGCAATGACGAGGAATCCGGGATCGAGCGTGGCATCGCTGCCATCGAGCAGCTTCAGCGTTTCGCCGGCGTTGGCACGCCGCACCACGATGCCGCCCTCGAGCGTCGCCTCATCGAAGGCGTGCATCGGCTGGCCGGTTTCCAGCATCACGTAGTTGCCGACATCCACCACCACGCTGATCGGATTCACCCCGGCGGCGCGCAGGCGCTGCGCCATCCACACCGGCGTTGCCGCCGCCACGTCGACGCCGCGCACGGCGCGACCGAGGTAGCGCGGACAATCCGCCGCAGCATCGAGGCTGATCGCGCGCGGGGCGGAGATCGACGCCGCCACCGGCGCCGCATCGAAGCGCCTGGCGCGCACGCCAAATTCCGCCGCAACCTCGTCCGCCAGCCCGAGCATGCCGAGGCAATCGGCGCGGTTGGGAGTGAGGCTGAGTTCGATGCTCGCATCAGGCAAGCCTAGGTAGGCAGCCAGCGAGGTGCCCACGGGCGCATCGACGGGCAACTCCATCAGGCCCGAGGCATCGGCGTCGATGCCGAGCTCCTTGGCCGAACACAACATGCCCTGCGATTCGACCCCGCGCAATCTGGCGGGTTTGATCGTGATGCCGTTCGGCAGCTTGGCGCCGACCGTCGCCAGCGGCGCGACGAGGCCGGCGCGCGCGTTCGGTGCACCGCACACGATCTGGACTTCACCGTGGCCGGTATCGACGCGGCACACGTGCAGCTTGTCGGCATCGGGATGGGCGTCGCACGCGAGGATGCGCGCGACGATGACACCATCGAGCGCACCGCCGATCGTTTCATCGGAT
>DASSRT010000126.1:0-4602 GCA_035701705.1 Rhodanobacteraceae bacterium | reverse complement strand
GGCAAGGGCCAGGTCGGGCAGGCGCTCGAAGTGCTGCGCGACTTGGGCCTGTCCGACATCACGGTGGTCGGCGTGGCCAAGGGTCCGTCCCGCCGCGCTGGCGAGGAGACCCTGGTGCTCGGCGATACCGGCAAGGTGCTGGAACCCGGACCGGATTCCCCGGCACTGCACCTGATCGACGCGGTGCGCGACGAATCCCACCGCTTTGCGATTACCGGTCACCGCAAGCGTCGCGAGCAGGCGCGCCAGCACGGCGTGCTGGACGAGATCCCGGGCATCGGCGCGGCCCGCCGTTCGGCCTTGCTCAAGGCGTTCGGCGGCCACGCCGGCGTGGTGGCTGCGGGGGTCGAGGAACTGTGCCGCGTGCACGGCATCCACCGTGAACTCGCGGAGCGCATCCATGCCCACCTGCATGGCTGAGGCAGGGTTGTGAGACACTGGCGAATCGCCTGCGCGTGAACAACATGCCGAATAGGGAGTGAGTGCGTGCGCATCAACCTGCCGACTTGGATGACCCTGTTCCGGGTGATGTTGTTGCCGGTGATGGTGTTGGTGTTCTATTCGCACGACGCGATCCAGGCGATCCCGTTGCATGTGGCCAACATCGGCGCAGTGATCGTGTTCGCGCTGGCCGCGCTCACCGACTGGCTGGATGGCTGGATCGCGCGGCGCTTCCACATGGAATCGGCCTTCGGCGCCTTCCTCGACCCGGTTGCCGACAAACTGATGATGGCGGTCACTCTGTTCGTGCTGGTGCAAAGCCACCCGACCTGGCTGCTGGCGGTGACCAGCGCCGTGATCGTCGGCCGCGAGATCGCGGTGTCGGCACTGCGCGAATGGATGGCCTTCGTGGGCGAGCGCGGCCGGGTGCGCGTGCAGTGGGTCGGCAAGTTCAAGACCGTGATGCAGATCGTGGCGATCCTGATCCTGCTGTGGGAGCGTGACAAGGACGCCACCTTCCTGCGCGGCTGGTATGCCGGCGAGGTGCTGCTGATCATTGCCGCCGTGCTCACCATCTGGTCGGGGCTGGCTTACATGCAGGCCGCCTGGCCGGTGCTGAAGAGCGGGCGGATGCCCGGAACCGGGGAGCAAAAAGACGCTTGATCCGGTTCCCGTTGCACCGTATCATTGCCGGCTCGCGCGGGAATAGCTCAGTTGGTAGAGCACGACCTTGCCAAGGTCGGGGTCGCGAGTTCGAGTCTCGTTTCCCGCTCCAGTATCCTCGAACCCCGGCGTGCCGGGGTTTTGTTTGTCCGGGCGCGCAATGCAGCCCGCTACAATCCCTTCGCATCTGGCCAGGTGGCAGAGTGGTCATGCAGCGGACTGCAAATCCGCGTACGCCGGTTCGATTCCGACCCTGGCCTCCAGATGCAACCCGATAACCTGGATTGTCCGACGCGGGGGGAAACGGGCGCGATCAGCGCTTGTGTCACCACGCGTGGGTTTAGGGAATGTTTGATCAATCCCCTCACTTGTCATCCCGGCGACGTGGCGCGCAGGAGCGCGCCCGAACAGCGCAGCTCGCCCTTTGGTCGCCTTCGGCGTTCGCGTTTGCAACCCTGCAAACGCAGTCCGGGTATCGCTTCGCGATTCCGGGATGACGAGCAAAACAGAGCTTCCCTAGATCAGCCGCAGCAGCAAGGCTTTCGCCACGGCCTGTGTCTTGTTGGTGACGTCGAGCTTGCACAAGCTTGACGTCACATGGAACGTCACGGTTCGGTCGGCAATGCCGAGGATCTTCGAAACTTCCCCTACGGTTTTGCCTGCGGCACTCCAACGCAGCACTTCGCACTCTCGATCCGTGAGGTGGCATGCTGATTCGGGGATGGACGCGCCCATCTCTGCGGTACTGACCAGCTCGTGCATCACATGAGCCAGCCAAACCAGCTTCATTTCCGTTGCGTTCAACTCGGCAGCAGCGATTGCCTCGTCCGACCGGGCCAGGGACAGCATCCCCGTGGTCATGTCTGGTCCGCAGGTGGACATGGCCCAGCCGTAGCGAATACCGTTTGCGCGGGCCTCTTCCCAGAACTGCGGCTGGACCTCCTGGGATTCGCTCGCCCAAGCCAGTGGTCTCATGGAGCGTGAGGTTTGCTGGATCAACGGGTCGATGTCGAGGTAATTGTTGGAGAAGTAGCGATCCAGCCACCTGTCCGGGTAGTTGCTCCACCACGCTACGCGAGGCTGGGCAACAGGTACCGGCGACTTCAGCACGTAGGAACAGTATTCGAATCCAAGCTCGGCCGTGATCGTGCCAAGCTTTTTGAACAACGCTGCGGAAGGCCCGGCTTCTGGCGACAATCGTCCCAGGCAATCTTCGCGCCAGTTTTCCATCGCGGCCCCCCCGCATCGAGAAAATTGACAGTTGACGCTGTTGCGTTTGAGCATAACGTACGTCCATTTTCGGCATTCGGGATCCTGGACACTGTGACCCCCTCGACAAATCGTGGAGTGTTGCTGCCGAAGGCCTCTTTTGATGGCTATATCCGGCTGACCTTCGATGCTCTCACTCGATTGACGTTCCAGCACAAGCTTGCGTGGGAGGATTTCGATCTCACGCATGAATTTCGCGACGAGTTTTTTCCGGTGTGTCGTGCGGGGTATTGCGAATGGGCTACAGGTGAAGCCAATGCCATCAGCGTCGGCTGGGCCTGGTTCGCCGATTCGGACATGGAAATGTTCATTGCTCCGGGTCGTGTAAACAGCAACGTGATGCTGGTGACGCCGAAGCACTATGACCTGGGTGCATCCAAGACCAGTGAATTGCTGCGTGCATGGCTTTCCAGCCACCCATGGCGGCCCGAGCGGATCCTGAAATCGCCGGAAGCTGGACTGCCGTGATGTGCACTTCCAAGGCGTGACGCCGGTCGCGCACGATCAACTGTACAACCTTACAGTTATCTGACGTCATGGATTTTCATTCAATGCCGTAGTTCTTCCTGGAGGAGATACGGCATGATGATGGTCGTCACGGGAACTGCCTGCCAGCTTCCTTCTGGGCTGGAGGTTTCACTCGCAGCCTATCGGCACAGTGTCTTCGTCGAAGCCTTGGGATGGCAGCTTCCCGTTGAAGGCTGGCTGGAACGCGACCAGTTTGACCGGGACGACACCGTCTACGTGGTCGCGCAGGGCGAGCGCGGGGAAGTGTGTGGTTGTGCGAGGCTGCTGCCCACGACCAAGGCATATCTGCTGGGTGATGTTTTTCCCGAAATGATGAACGGCTCGCCGTTGCCGCATGATCCGCAGATCTGGGAGTTGTCCAGGTTCGCGACGATGCCGGTGGGCGACTCGCAGGTCGTGTCGCGGGAAGAGGCGCGGGCCCGCTTTTGCACCTTGTTCGCAGCCATGGTTGAGGTTGCGTCCGCGCATGGCGCTTCACGGCTGATTACAGTCACCGCTTTGGGAGTGGAACGGATCCTGCGCAGCATCGGGATACATGCGCACCGTGTTGGACCTCCAAGGATCGTGGATGGCAAACCGACCCTGGCAATGTGGATTGAATTGGACGGCCAGACGCATCAGGCGCTTGGGCTGCGCGCAGCATCCGACGTCAGCGTCAGGCAGTAGCGACCTTTCCCCGTCTGGCATGTGGATGGCTGCAGTGCTTGGGAAACGGCAACGGCCTTTGCTACAGTGCTCCAACCTGCGGGACGGCAAGCGCCCGGAATCATTGGACGCGCGGGATGCGTGGAGACCATGATTCGATTCCGACCCTGGCCTCCAGATGCAGCGCAGTGGTCGCGATGCCCCGGTAGCATCAACGCGGGTGCATCCACGCCGCGCCGGGGTGGCGAAACTGGTAGACGCAAGGGACTTAAAATCCCTCGGCCGCAAGGCCATGCGGGTTCAAGCCCCGCCCCCGGCACCATTTGATCCGGAACGACCCGACCGTTGCTCAGGCGGGCGTTATTGCTTCGCGGGCGGCTGGTCGACGTGCCCGCAGGCTGCGCAGGTACGCGCCTCGACCGATCCGTAATAGCGGTCGAACACCGGCGGGAAATCCTTCTCGATGCTGTCGAGGATGAAATACTCCTCGAACAGCTTGTGATTGCATTGCTGGCAGAACCACAGCAGGCCGTCCTTCTCGTGCGGCAGCCGACGGCGCTCGATCACCAGCCCGATCGAGTCCGGCATCCGCTGCGGCGAATGCGGCGTGCGCGGCGGCAGGTAGAACATCTCGCCGGCGCGGATCGGAAGGTCGCGGCGCTGGCCGTCGTCCTGCACCCGCAACACCATTTCGCCTTCGAGCTGGTAGAAGAATTCCGGGCCTTCGTCCCAGTGGTAGTCGGTGCGCGAGTTCGGGCCGCCCACGATCATGATGATGAAGTCGCCGTCGACGATGCACTTGTTGCCGACCGGTGGTTTCAGCAGGTGGCGGTGCGCGTCGATCCACGCTTGCAGGTTGAACGGTGGTGTCAGGCTCATGCTTGCGTCCTCGTCGAATGTCGAGATTATCGCGCGCGCGGGATGGCGGTCCAATGCAAGGCAGTTGACAGCACACGGTTCCAGCCATGAGGCTGTGAGTTCAACAGCCGGGCAGATTGGCGACCATGACCTTCATCAAGATGCGTGCGGCCTTGCTGGCCCTGTGCCTGGTGCCGT
>DASSRT010000125.1:0-5995 GCA_035701705.1 Rhodanobacteraceae bacterium | reverse complement strand
ATGCGCGTAGTCGTACATCGGATAGATCGGCCATGCGTCGCCGGTGTTCTGGTGCGTGACCTTGCGGATCCGGTACAACGCCGGGTCGCGCAGGTTGATGTTGCCGGCCGCCATGTCGATCTTCGCGCGCAACGTCCTGGCGCCATCGGCGAATTCGCCCGCGCGCATGCGTCGGAACAGGTCGAGGTTTTCTTCGACCGAACGGCCACGGTGCGGCGAGTCGCGGCCCGGCTCGGTGAGGGTGCCGCGGTATTGGCGCACTTCGTCGGCATTCAAGTCGTCGACGTAGGCCTTGCCGTCTTCGATCAGCTTCAGCGCGGCGCGGTAGAACACCTCGAAATAATCCGAGGCGTGGCGCAGTTCGCTCCACTCGAAACCCAACCAGTGCACCGCATCCTTGATGCCTTCGACGAAGGCGGGGTCTTCCTTGCCCGGGTTGGTGTCGTCGAGGCGCAGGTTGCAGCTGCCGCCGAATTCCTTCGCGATCCCGAAATCGAGGCAGATCGCCTTGGCGTGGCCGAGATGCAGGTGCCCGTTCGGTTCCGGCGGAAAGCGCGTGGCGACGCGGCCACCGTGCTTGCCTGCGGCCTGGTCGGCCAGCACGATCTGGCGGATGAAGTTGGTGACGACGGGGGCTGTTTCGGTTGCCATGAAGAATTCCGGCGAAAGCAAGCGCGAAAGTGTAACGACGCGCCCGGGAAAGCGCTTGAACGTAGTCTTCATCCGGAGCGGCTTTGGTGAAAAGCCAGGGCGAAGGAGGGCGCCTACGCGATGCCGGTGGCATCGCGTGCCCGCCTGAGCGCCCGGCCAAGGACGGCCGGGCCGGCGCTCGCACCACGGATGGTTGCTCGCCGTAAGCCACTACCCGGCTATCGAATGCTGTCGCGTTGGATGGCAGTCACGTGACGCAGCGATCAGGGATGATCGCAAAGGAAACGTGCTAGCGTGGCCCCATGCGAGTGGTCTACCACGCCGAAAACATCGTGGATGCGCATCTGGTCAAGGATGCCCTCGACCATGCCGGCATCCCGTGCTTCATCAATGGCGAGTTGCTGGCCGGTGGCATCGGCCAGTTGCCGGCGCGCGATTTCCTGACCGTCAGCGTGCCCGATGTGTTCGTCGACGACGCTGGCCCGGTGGTGAGTGAAATCGACGCCATGTTGCGCGCTCCGATCGCCGATGAGGCGGACGCGCCCGCGCGGCGGGGCGAAGATGCCGGCGCGCTGCCGCCGGGTGCCTGGCCTCGCCCGGCATGACGGTGGTCGCACCTGGCGCCGGGCACGCCACTGCGGAGCATCCGCGCCTGGTGGCCTGCGTTCGCGACGTCCCGGATTTTCCGAAGCCCGGCGTGCTGTTCAAGGACATCACGCCCTTGCTTGCCGATGCGGCTGCGTTCGCCGAATGCGTCGAGGCGCTGGCTGCACCGTGGCGGGGCGCGGCCATCGAAGCCGTCTGCGGGATCGAAGCGCGCGGTTTCATTTTCGGCGCGGCGCTGGCGCGGGTGCTGGACGTCGGCTTCGTGCCGTTGCGCAAGGCCGGCAAGCTGCCGGCGGCGACCCGTGGCGTCGATTTCGCGCTGGAATACGGCAGCGCGCGCCTGGAAGTTCACGCCGACGCACTGGCGCCCGGTGCCCGCGCGCTGATCGTCGATGACGTGTTGGCAACCGGCGGCACCCTCGCGGCGGCGGCTGAATTGCTGCGCGATGTGGGCGCCGACATCGCTGGTGCCGCGGTGGTGATCGAGCTGGATTTCCTGCACGGCCGCGCGCGCTGGCCGGCCGACCTGCCGCTGCACTCGCTACTGCATTACTGATTGCACGCTTCGCGGCGCGGGGCGCAGATCCACCGGATAGGGTCCGGCCGCGTGTGCAAGATTGAATACCCGTGGCCAGGCCGCTTCCGTTTCGCGGTCCGGCGCGACAACCACTCAGCCGGGATTGGTGGCGCGCGGCATGCTCGGCCGCTCCGCCAGCACCACCTCGACGTGGAACGGCTGGCCAGCCCGCAGGCCCAGGATCCGCACCTTGGTGCCGGGCGCGGATTCCGCCTCGCGGGTGCGCAGGTCGGTCGAGTCGATGATCGGGTGCTTGCCGATTTCGAGCAGCACGTCGCCCGCCTGCAGGCCGGCCCGCGCGGCCGGGCCGCCGGGGTAGACGTCGACCACCATCGCGCCACGCGCCGCCGCCGGCAGCCCCGAATCGGCGGCCACCACCACGTTGCCGACATCCACGCCCAGCCAGCCGCGCACGACCTTGCCGTGTTCGACGATTTGTTCGAGCACGCGCTTGGCGGTGCGTACCGGAATGGCGAAACCGATGCCCTGCGCGGCGGCATGTTCCAGCATCGCGGTGTTGATGCCGACCAATTGCCCGTCGGCGTTGACCAGTGCGCCGCCCGAGTTGCCGGAATTGATGGCCGCGTCGGTCTGGATGAAATCTTCGTACGGCGAAAGTGACAGTTGCCGCCCCAGCGCACTGACGATGCCCATGGTCACGGTCTGGCCGATGCCGAAGGGATTGCCGATCGCCAGCACCACGTCGCCGACCCGTGGCGCGTTGGCGTCCACCTGGATGGTGGGCAGGGTGCCGGCGTTGATCTTCAGCACCGCGAGATCGGTATCGGGGTCGGTGCCGACCAGTTGTGCATGCGCGACCCGGCCGTCGTGCAGCATCACCTGGATGTCGTCGGCGCCCGAGATCACGTGGTTGTTGGTGAGGATGTAGCCGTCGGGGGTGAAGATCACGCCCGAGCCCAGGCTCTGTTCGCGGCGTTTCAGGGGCTGGATGGTGCCACCAAGCAGCCGCTGCAGCACCGGGTCCCGGAAAATCTGGATCTGGCGCTCGGTGACGACCTTGTTGGCGTAGATGTTCACCACCGCCGGCGCGGCGCGGGCCACGGCGTCGGCGTAGGACACCGGCCCGGTCGTGGCCGGCGTGGCCGGAGCGGCAGCGGTGGCCGCGACGGCGGGCGGCGGCGAACTGCCGCGCAGATGCAGGCCGGCGTTGGGCCAAATCAGCGTGACCAGGAACGCGACAGCGAGGCCCGCGAGCACGAATTGCAGGACGAACAGCAGGGGGCGAAGCTTGCGGGCCATGGGGATTGCCGCCGCGGGCGGCGCCGTCGATGATTGTGCGCTGCGGAAGCGAACGCTAAACTAACACGATTTTTGGGGCTGACGCATGGCACGGATGCGGCCACTCGCTGGCCGTCCCCCGGGGCCGTACCGCTCGGACCATCGTATCCACGGCACAGTTCCCGGGTCGTAATCACCGTAGCGCGGAGAGGCAGATGGCGGACGAAAGCATCAACAAGGGGCGGCGCAGGTTCCTGACCGCGTCCACCGCGGTGATCGGCGGTGCGGGGCTCATCATCACGGCGATCCCGTTCGTGGAAACCTGGTTGCCGAGTGCGCGGGCCGAGGCGGCCGGGGCGCCGGTCACGGTTGCCATCGGCAAGATCGAGCTGGGCCAGATGGTGCGCTATGGCTGGCAAAGCCAGCCGGTGTTCGTGGTCAACCGCAGTCCCGAGCAGCTGGAATGGCTGCCCAAGCAGGACCCGCGCCTGCGCGACCCGGATTCGAAAGAATCCAAGCAGCCGAAGTACTGCCAGAACGCCACGCGTTCGATCAAGCCGGAATGGATGGTGTTGATCGGCATCTGCACCCACTTGGGTTGCGTGCCTGATTTCAAGGGCGAGGTGAAGCCCGAGCCGTTCGACCCGAACTGGAAAGGCGGGTTCTATTGCCCCTGCCACCACTCGCGCTACGACCTCGCGGCGCGCGTGTACGACGGTGTGCCGGCGCCGCTCAACATGGTGGTGCCGCCGTACCATTTCGTCGATGACACCCACATCGAAATCGGTGTCAATCCGAAAGGAGCCGCCTGATGCGCGCCTTGATGCAGTGGTTCGAAGAGCGCGCGCCGGGCGCGGGCGTGGCCTACCGCAAGCACATGACGGAGTACTACGCTCCGAAGAATTTCAACGTCATGTACTACTTCGGTTCGCTGGCGCTGCTGGTGCTGGTGAACCAGATCGTCACCGGCATCTTCCTGACGATGTTCTACACCCCGACCGCCGCCGGCGCGTTCGATTCCGTGCAGTACATCATGCGCGACGTGCATTGGGGCTGGCTGGTGCGCTACATGCACGTCACCGGCGCCTCGATGTTCTTCATCGTGGTGTACCTGCACATGTTCCGCGGCCTGATGTACGGCTCCTACAAGAAGCCGCGCGAACTGGTCTGGCTGCTCGGCATGCTGATCTTCCTCGCGCTGATGGCCGAAGCCTTCATGGGCTACGTGCTGCCGTGGGGCAACATGTCGTTCTGGGGCGCCAAGGTGATCATCACCCTGTTCAGCGCCGTGCCGGTGATTGGCGGCCATCTGGTCGACTGGATCATGGGCAGCTTCGTGCCGTCCGATCCCACCCTCAACCGCTTCTTCGCGCTGCACGTGGTGGCCCTGCCGCTGGTGCTGCTGTTGCTGGTGGTGCTGCACCTGGGCGCGCTGCATGAAGTTGGGTCCAACAATCCCGACGGCATCGAGATCAAGAAGCTGAAGGGTCCGAACGGCCACGCGCTGGACGGCATTCCGTTCCATCCGTACTACACGCTGAAGGATCTGGTGGGCGTGGGCGTGTTCCTCATCATCTGCGCCATCATCATCTTCTTCGAGCCGACCGTGGGCGGGTTCTTCCTTGAACACGACAACTCGATTCCGGCCAATGACCTGGTGACCCCGGCGACGATCAAGCCGGTGTGGTACTTCTCGCCGTTCTACGCGATCCTGCGGATGATCCCCAGCAAGGGTTTCGGCGTGCTGGCGATGGCGCTGTCGATCATCGCGCTGTTCCTGGTGCCTTGGCTCGACCGCGGCAAGGTCAAGTCGATCCGCTATCGCGGCGTCGGCTACAAGGTCGCACTGACGGTCTTCGCGATCGTGTTCCTGCTGCTGGCGGCCATCGGCGCCGACCTCACGCCCGGCTGGATCGTCTCCATCTTCGGCCCCAACGCCGACATCACCACCATCGAGAACCTGTTCGGACGGACCCTGGTGGTGTTGTACTTCGCGTTCTTCGCGTTCCTGTGGGTCTACACGTTCTTCGGATTGGAGAAAACCAAGCCGGTTCCGGAAAGGGTGAGCACGCATGACTGACAAGACTTTCCGCGCGTCCATGCGCTCGTTCTCGGCCCTGCTGATCGCGCTTGCCGTGGCGCTGATGGTTTCGCCGTCCGCGCTCGCGGAAGAGGGCGGCGGTTACCCCAACGCCAACATCAACGTGCACGACCAGGCGTCGCTGCAGCGTGGCGCGCGCCTGTTCATGAACTACTGCGTGGGCTGCCATTCGCTGAAGTACCTGCGCTATTCGCAAATGGCGGACGGGCTCGGCCTCACCGAAAAGCAGGTGATGGAGAACCTCAACTTCACCGACGCCAAGTTCGGCGAGCCGATCGTGTCGGCGATGCCCGAGGCCGATGCCGAGAAGTGGTTCGGCAAGGTGCCGCCGGACTTGTCGCTGGAAGTCAGCGCCAAGGGCGCGGACTGGGTTTCGGCCTACCTCAAGGCGTTCTACCTCGATCCCGCGACCAACAGCGGCTGGAACAATACGGTGTTCCCGAACGTCGCGATGCCGTTCCCGCTGTGGCAGCTGCAGGGCGAGCAGGTGGCGGTGATGAACCCGCCCGAAGGCGGGAACCCGGCCACGGTCAAGGAATTGAAGCTCGCGCGGCCGGGCAGCATGACGCCCGCGCAGTACGACCGGGCCGTGCGCGACCTCACCGCGTTCCTGGCCTACGTGTCCGCTCCGGACGAACTGGTGCGCAGTCGCATCGGTGCGTGGGTGGTGATTTATCTGGTACTTTTCACCCTGTTCGCCCTGGTGCTGAAAAAAGAATACTGGAAGGACGTGCATTGACGGGCGGGCGCAGCACCCGCCCGGCAATGCCCAGACCCGGGACTGTCGCGTCACCGGACCTGGGGCCTGCAAGCAGGCCCTG
>DASSRT010000124.1:0-3928 GCA_035701705.1 Rhodanobacteraceae bacterium | reverse complement strand
GACAATTCTTCTACGTGCGTGGGCTTGGGCGCATCAAGACGATCAAGGATATCGACGACATCGTGCTGGCGATGCACGACGGCACGCTACATCGCCCAGGCGATTTGCTTTTCCAGCCAGTGCCGATCCTTGCCCCTGCTGTACACGTCGCCGTGCGTCTTGCCGGGCAGGAATTGCACCTCGGCGTGCGCGCCCACTTTTTGCAACACGGCTTTCAGCAGTTCCGCCGACTGGTTGAGGTAGAAGGTGTCGGCGGTGCCGACGATCACGTGGATCTTGCCGTCGAGGTTGGGCTTGAGTTCCGGCCAGTGCGTCTTGATGCGATACGCGATGTCGTAATGGTCGCGCCAGTAGGCGGCAACGGTTGGATTCACCTTGCCGGTCGTGCGATCGAACATCGGCTCCGGTCGCCCATCCGGCCCGCGCGGCGAGAACACCCACTCGAACGATGCCATCTGGCCGCCATACGGTCCCAGTACGCGTTCCAGTTGCGCGAACTGCTTGAACGTGGCCATGACCTTGCCGTTGGCGCGCACCAGCGGATTGGGTGAGCCGTCGGGTTTGATGTACACGTTGGCGTCGGGGCGGTACAGGTCGGCGCCGGTGAAGTCGTGGAAATCGCTGGGATCGGGTGAAATCGACCAGGTGCCGCCGAAGATTTTCGGATAACGCACCTGCAGCCACAGCGTGGCCCAGCCGCCCGATGAATGGCCGGTGAGGAAGCGCCCGCTGGGTTTCGCATCCATCCGGTAATGCGCTTCGAGATCGGGAATCAACTCGCTGGTCAGCGCGGTGCCCCACGGACCGTTGTTCACCGAATCGGCGAACTCGTGCGTACCGGAGGCGATGTGTTCGTCGAGGAACACCCAGATCATCGGAGGCATCTTGCCCTCGTCCATGGCATTCCACACGGCAGCAGCCTTGGTAGTGAGGTAGGCGAGGTTGCCGCCGAATCCGTGGGTGGAATACACGGTGGGGTAGTGCGTGCTGGCGTGCGTGTCATAGCCGGGCGGCAGCAGCACCCAGCCCTTGATGTGGATGGGCCGGCCCCAGAACGCGGTCAATGCAGGGCTGACAAAGTCGATTGGATGGCTGTGTGCCTGTGCCGCACGCATGGCCTTCGCAAGTTTGACGTGTTTGTCTGCGGGTTCCCACGGCGGAATGGTCCAGGGTTGCCAGGTTGCGGTGAGTGCGTGGGTCAGGCGCAGGGTGGCAACAGAGGTATCGCTGTCGAATGTCACTTGGGTCACGTCGCTGACCAGGTCGCCCGCGTCGCGGCCGGAATAGTTGTAGTCGTGGTTGACGTCCAGCACGGCCTGCAGGTCGTAGTCGCCGGCGGCGAGTTTCGAGAAGCCTTCGGGGACGGCCAGCGCGTCGGCATCGACCAGCACCGATGTCCCCGGCGCCAGATCGGTGACCTCCATCGCCGCGACCGCGGTCTGGCTGGGATGGAACGGATTGGCATCGACGTCCGTGACCTTGCCGTCCTTGGCCTGCGCGCTGGCAATCGCTGCGGGAATCGCGAACAGCAGCAGGCGACCCGAGACCGGATGCGGCGCCGCGCCGTCCAGCGTGACGCGAAACGCGCGGTGTGGGGCGGGTGGCGCAGATGTCTGCGCGAAGACGAGCGGTGCAACGACGAGCAGCAGCAGGCACGGCCACGGACGTACGCGCATGTTGATCCCCTTGCGAGTGTGGTCGGGGGATTATGGCGGCCAGCACGGCCTGCGGCCAGCCCCGCCGGCGATCGGCCGTGGTCTCGTTTGAATATCCGTTCGTCCTGATCGGAGCACCTACTGTAGGAGCGGCGGAAGCCGCGACCGGACGCAATGGGCGGCGATGCAGTTGGGCCTTCCCCGGCCCTCCTGCACGAAGCTTGCGCAGGGCGTTCGTGCTGCCATTCAGCTCGGCGCGACGGTTCGGATTTCAAACCAGACCGTTACTCGGCGATCACGGTTTCACACCCGCCGTGTAGGTGTCGTTGCCACGGTTGACGTCCGGCAACACTTGCTGTGGATCGATCGTGGCACTGCGGATGCGCTTGCCGCCCGGCACCGCGACGTCGAACTGCGTGTGCTGCAGCCACGTCGCGACCGGCACGCGCACCTCACTGGTGCTGCCATCGTCGTAGGTCACCTTCAGTATCGCCGGCATCGCCATCCTGTCGAGGTTGGCAACCGTGACCAGCGCGCCCTTGGCCGGATCGTTGTCGACGTACTTCACCCCGGTGACGGTGAGGTCGAGCTTCCAGTTGTGGCGGAACCAGCCGCGCCAGAACCACGACAGGTCTTCGCCGGCGGCGCTGTCCATCAACCGGAAGAAATCGGACGGCGAAGGATGATGGAAGGCCCAGTCGTGCACGTACTGGCGGAACGCCGCATCAAAACGTTCGGGTCCGAGGATCTGGTCGCGCAGCAGGGTCAGGCCGTAGGCGGTCTTGAAGTAGGTGATCGGGTGGCGGTACTTCTCCTGGATCGCATCCGGGCGGGTGAGGATCGCCGGTGCCGCGGGATCATCGAACACTTCCTTGATGATGTCCTTCGCCGGGTCTCCGCTGAGCGGCGCGTACTCGCCATCCTGTTTCGGCGCGAACTGCCCGCCATGCGCCTTGCCCCACGCGGCTTGCGCCAGCACGTCGACGAAGGTGTTGAAGCCCTCGTCCATCCACGCATCGCGGCGCTCGTTGCTGCCGACGATCATCGGGAACCAGGTGTGGCCGAACTCGTGCACCGCCAACATGAACAAGCCCTTGTCCCTGGCCTTCCACCAGTCGAACACGATGCCCGGATATTCCATGCCGCCGGCAACGCCGGCCTCGGCCACCGCGTTCGGCCACGGATAGGTGAAGCCGGTGTACTTCGAGAAGAATTCGAGCGTGTACTTCACGTACTGGGTCGAGTTCTGCCAGCCGCCCTTGGCGATGCTCTCGACCGGATAGGCCGATTGCGCGAGCGCGTGCCTGCCGTTCGGAAGATCGATGCGCGCGGCATCCCACACGTAGGCGCTGGATGCGCCGAAGGCGACGTCGCGCGTGTTCTGCATCTTGAAGTGCCATGTCAAGGTGCCGCCCTGCTGCGGGCGGCTCGCCGGATCAGTGACTTCGGCGGCACTGCGGATCACGACGGTCTTGTCCGACTGGCGTGCCGCGGCGAGGCGTTGCAGCTCGGTCTTGGTCAACACCTGTTCCGGATTCACCAATTCGCCCGAACCGACCACAAGCATGTTGGACGGCACCGTGATCGAGTAATCGAAGTTTCCGTATTCGAGGTAGAACTCGTTGTTGAGGAAGGGCAGGGTGTCCCAGCCGCGCAGGTCGTCGTACACGGCCATGCGCGGGTACCACTGCGCCATCTCGAAGATGTCGCCGTTTTTGGTGGGGAACCAGTCGGTGCGGCCACCGAATCGCCCGGGTATCGTGTAATGCCATGCGATGCGGACTTTCACCTTGCCGCCGTGCGCGGCGACCGCTTGCGGCAGGTCAACGCGCATGCGGGTGTCGCTGACGGTGTAGTGCGCGTTGACCGCTCCCTGCGCGGTTTCGATCTGCACCGCGGTGATCACGTCACCATCGGTGTGCGATGCAGGCAAGGGTGCACGGTCACCCGAAAAATTCCCGCGTGCATCGATGCGGTAGCGGTTCTGGTCCAGCTGTACCCACAGGTAGCCGAGCGCCTGCGGACTGTTGTTGGTATAGGTGATGGTCTCCGTGCCGGTCAGCGTTTTCGCTTTCGGATCCAGCGTCGCGTGGATTTCGTAATCCGCACGGTTCTGCCAGAAATCAGGCCCGGGCTGGCCGTCCGCCGCGCGGTAGCGGTTCGCCGGATACTGGTAGTGAAAGGGTGCGAACAGCGCCTGCGGGTTGTACTGCGATTGCGGCGCGGCGGGGGCGCTCGCTGCGGACCAGCCGACGGTCGCGACCGAGGCAAGG
>DASSRT010000123.1:0-12324 GCA_035701705.1 Rhodanobacteraceae bacterium | reverse complement strand
TGCCGCCGCGGCGCGCAGCCGAATGGCGGAGCAAGCGCCGCATGTTCGAGGCCAGGGATGGCCGAGTTCGGCGCGGCCGCCATTCGGCGAGCACCAAGGGCAGTTTCGGCAACACGACGTTGCCGAAACCGGCATGCCGGGCGCAATGGTTTTGGCTACTTTTGCCGAAACGAAAGTAGCTCGCTCGTGCAGCGAGCGAAACCGCTTTGGTGCCCGGGAGGCGGGCGGAAAAAGACAGAGGCGTCGTAAGCAAAGGCGCTGGATCCCGGCCTGCGCCGGGATGACGGTGGGGGTTTCTGCCGCAGGCGAGCGGAACGGAGATCGACCGGGATTGCGCGAGCCGAACCCTCACCCGGCGCTGCGCGCCACCCTCTCCCGGAGGGAGAGGGGCACAGCAGGATTCCGGCCTACGCCGGGATGGCGGCGAGCGTTTGCTGCAGGTGAGCGAAACCGATTTGGTGTCTGGGGTGAGTACGCAACAGACAGGGACTTCGGTCAAAACTGCCGCGCCGTGCGCGTCAAATCGTGTGCCCGAAATCCATCAACCACGCCACCACGACGGTCTCGAACAGCAGGATCACCAGGATCGCCAGCGCTGGCGAAAAATCGAAACCGCCGATCAGCGGCAGCAGTTTGCGGAACGGCTTCAGTACCGGTGCGACGATCTTGCCGAGCAATGGCACCAGCGCGTTGCGCGGATCGATGTTGACGTAACTCAGCAGCGCCCAGGCGAAGATCATCACGAGATAGACGATCGCGAAGAAGTTCAGCAGGTCGGCGAAGCCGAGCACCAGCGTGCCGACGTTCGACGCCCAGAATCCCGGTGTCACGAAACGCAACAGGAAATTCTTGGCGACTTCGAGCACCCAGATGATCAGCAGGGCCGCGAGGTTGATGCGACGCAGCGTCGGAATCACCGGTCGCAGAGGCGTGAGGAGCGGGTTGGTGGCGCGGTACAGGAATTGGCAGATCGGGTTGCGGAAGTCCGCGCGCGTGGCTTCGGCGAGCAGCCGGAATGCGAACAGCGCGACCACCGCGCCGAACAGGAACTGGATCAGCAGGATCAGGGCGTTGGCGAGATAGATCATTCCGCGCGATCCAGCTCGACCGACATTTCGGCGCCGCGCCGTTGTGCTGCTTCCAGCGCATGTTCGACCAGTGCGCGCAGCTCGCCTTGCTCGAACGTCTGCAAGGCCGCGGCGGTCGTGCCGTGCGGCGAGGTGACGCGGCGGCGCAGTTCGGCGGGGGACTCACCGCTTTCGCTCAACATGCGTCCGGTGCCGAGGCAGGTCTGTGCCGCCAGTGCACGCGCGGTCTCGCGTGGCAGGCCGAGCTTCACGGCGGCGTCTTCCATGGCTTCGACCAGCAGGAAAAAGTACGCGGGGCCGGAACCGGACAACGCGGTCACCGTGTCCATCTGTGCCTCGTCGTCGATCCAGCGCACGATCCCGGCGGCTTCCAGAATGCTTTCCGCCAGCGCGCGTTGCCCGGTGGTGACGTGGACGTTCGCGCACAGACCGGCGGCGCCTGCACCGACCAGCGCCGGCGTGTTCGGCATGCAACGCACGATCGCATGTTGCTCGCCCAGCAGCCGTTCGAGCTGCGCAATGCGGATGCCGGCAGCGATGGAGATGACGAGTGCATGGGCGTCGCGCAGCGAACCGGCCAAGTCGCTGCAGACTTCGCCCACCACCTGCGGCTTCACCGCCAGCATCACGCACTCGGCGCCGTTGACGGCATCCGCCGCTGACGAAAACACCTGCACCCCGAACTCCTTCGCCAGCGCGTCGCGCGCTTCGGCGCGCGGTTCGGCGACCCGGATCGATGTGGGCTGTGCGCCGCGTGCCACCTGCGCGCCGATCAGGCTGCGCGCCATGTTGCCGCCGCCGATGAAGGCGATGGCCGGAAAGCGGGGACCGGGGGCCGGGGACCGGGATACGGAACGAGGATCTTGGGTCTCGGTATGTTGGGACATGGGATGTCAGCCTTGTCGCAGGCCATGAAAACCTGATTGTAATGGTGCCCGCCGGGGCTGCCCGGCATCGGAATCGCTGGAGCGGAGTGCGGGAATCAGCTTGGCTTGGGCATTGCGCCCGCGAGCATTGCGCGCGCCCGTTCCCCGACCCCGAATCAGTTTTGCGCCGCCAGCTTGCGGCGTGCCCGCTCGGCCTTGCGTGCCGCCTTGCGTTCGCGACGGCGGCGCGAACGGTTGGCGAACACGAGGTAGATCGCAGGCGTCGAGAGCAGGGTGAGGCTCTGCGAAAAGATCAGGCCGCCGAACATCGCGATGCCGAGCGGGCGGCGCAGGTCGGCGCCGGTGCCGAAGCCGACCAGCAACGGCACCGAAGCCAGGATCGCGACCATCGTGGTCATCATGATCGGACGGAAGCGCACCAGGCAAGCCTCGCGCACCGCGTCCAGCGGCGCCTTGCCCTCGCGTTCGGCCACCAGCGCGAAGTCGATCATCATGATCGCGTTCTTTTTCACCAGCCCGATCAGCAGGATCAGGGCCATGATCGCGACGATCGACAATGGCGTGCCGGTGACCTTGAGCGCCAGCAAGGCGCCCACGCCCGCGGCCGGCAAGGTCGAAAGGATCGTGACCGGGTGGATCAGGTTCTCGTACAGCATGCCGAGCACCAGGTACACCGCGAGGATCGCGCCCAGCAGCAACAGCGGCATCATCGCCATCTGCTGCTCGAAGCGCCGGAAGAAATCGCCCATGCCGAGCTTGATGTCGCCGGGCAAGCGCATGTCGGCGATCGTCTTGTTGATCTGTGCT
Organism: Rhodanobacteraceae bacterium; assembly: GCA_035701705.1. GTDB lineage: Bacteria > Pseudomonadota > Gammaproteobacteria > Xanthomonadales > Rhodanobacteraceae > 66-474. The sequence continues at coordinate 9,542 of DASSRT010000123.1, read as the reverse complement.
GTCGCCTCGCCCATGCTCACGCCGGGAGCGAGGTTGAACGACAGCGACATGCTGGTCATCTGGTTGATGTGCTCGATCTCGCTGGGGGCGATGGTTGATTCCTGATGCGCGATGGCGCTGATCGGGATCATCTGCCCGCTGGACGCACGCACCTTGATGTCGTTCAGCGCGGCGGGCGAGGCTGTCTGCGAAGGCAGCGCGGTCATCACCACTTGATACTGGTTGTTGTCGGAATAGATCGTCGAGATCGGTCGCTGGCCGAAGGCGTTGTACAACGCGTCGTCGACCGTGGCCATCGACACCCCCAGCCGCGCGGCCTTGGCCCGGTCGACCACCATGTTCTGCATCAACGAGCCGTCGTCGAGATCGGTGCCGACGTTGCGGAATATCGGATTCTTCTTCAATTGCGCCTGCAGTTTCGGCAGCCATTCCTCAAGTTCGCTGGCACTGTTGCTTTGCAGGTTCACGCTGTATTGGCCACCCTGGCTGCTGCCACCGCCACCGCCGCCGAGGTCCTGCAACGCGCGGAAGCGCACGTCGAGATCGGGATAGCGGTCGACCTTGGCAGACAGCCGCGCCACCACGTCCTGGGTGGAATCCTTGCGGCCGTGGCCCATCGGTTTCAGCTGCACGCTGAACCAGCCGCTGGCGCCGCGGCGGCTGGTGCCGATGGACGCGCCCACGTATTCAACCGCCGGATCGGCGCGCAACATCTTCACCAGCGCGCTGGTGCGGCTTTCGAGATCCGCGAACGACATCGTCACGCCACCACTGGCGCGGCCCCAGATCAAGCCGGTGTCCTGCGGCGGGAACGCGGTGCCGGGCAGGGCGGTGAAGAGGTAGATCGTCAAGGCCAGCAGCGCCAGCGGCGACCACGCCATCAGCTTCGGGTGCCGATGCAATGCCCAGTCGAGCGTGCGGGTGTAGACCTTCAGCATGCCGGCATGAAAACCATCGAGCGCACGCGCCAGTTTCGATGGGCTGGCCTTGTCCGCTGGCTCGTGATGGCGCAGGAAGCGGCCGCACAGCGCGGGCGTCAGGGTCAGCGAGACCAGCATCGACACGAAGATCGCCGCGATCACCGTCACCGTGAATTCGCGGAACCACATGCCGATGAACGCGGGCGCGAACAGGATCGGCATGAATACGGCGATCAGCGAGGCCGTGATCGCGATGATGGTGAAGCCGATTTCCTTGGCGCCGAGCAGCGCCGCTTCGAGGCGCGACTTGCCCTCGTCGAGGTGGCGCATGATGTTCTCGATCACCACGATCGCGTCGTCGACGACGAACGTCAGCGCGATCACCAGCGCCAGCAGCGAAAGATTGTCGAGCGTGTAGTCGAGCATGTACATCACGATGAACGCGCCGCACAACGACAGCGGCACGGCCGCCGCCGCGATCAGCGTCGGCGCGAGCCGGCGCAGGAACACCGCCATGGTCAGCACCACCATGGAGAGGCTGATCAACAGGGTCAGCTGGACGTCATTGACCGAGTTGCGGATGGTCGAGGTTTCATCGAAGTACGAGGTCAGCTTGGTGCCGGGTGGCAGCAGGTTCTGCAGGCCCGGCAATTCCTGCTTGACGCTGTCCACCGTCGCGATCACGTTGGCGTCGGAGCGTTTGTAGATCTGCAGCTGGATCGAACGCTTGCCGTTGAAGTAGGCGGCCTGGAACTGGTCTTCGGCGCCCTGGTAGACCTTGGCGACATCGCGCAGGTACACAGGCGTGCCGTCGTGGGTGGCGACGACGAGGTTGGCGAAATCGGCTGCGCTGTGCAGCTTGTCGGTGGCGGTGATCGTGGTGGTGATGTTGCCGTCGGTGAGGAAGCCCTGCGGCGAGGTGACGTTGGCGGCGGTGATCGCGTTGCGGATCTGGTTGCTCGACAGGCCCAGCGATTCGAGCTTGTGCAGGTCGACGTCCACCCGCACCGCCGGTTGCGCGCTGCCGGATACTTCCACCGAGGCCACCCCGGGCAACTGGCTGACGCGCGGCTGCAGCAAGGTGTTGGCGGCATCGAACAGCTCCGACATCGGCTGGGTGTCGGAGGTGAGCGCCAAGGTCAACACCGGATCGTCGTTGGGGTTGGCCTTGTGCCACTGCGGCATCGACAAGCCCGTGGGCAGGTCGGGCACGGCGGCATTGATCGCGGCATCGACTTCCTGCGCGGCGGTGTTGATGTCGACATCGGAGTCGAAGAACAGCAGGACGAACGCGCTGCCGTTGGAACTGCGCGAGCGCATCATGTCGATGCCGGGGATCTGGCCGAGGTGGCGCTCCAGCGGCGCGGTCACCGTCGCCGAGATGGTGGTTGCGTTGGCGCCGGGCTCGCCCGCCGAAACCCAGATCGCGGGGAACGACACCTGCGGCAGGGCACTGATGCCGAGCAAGGTGTAGCACAGCACACCGATCGCCAGCACGCCCGCTGCCAGCAGCGAAGTGCCGATGGGGCGCCGGATGAAGGGGCCGGAAATGTTCATGGTCGTTTATCCCTCTCCCTTCGGGAGAGGGTGGCGCGCAGCGCCGGGTGAGGGTCCGGGATCACGCGTTGACCGTACTTGGCGCGTGTGCGTACCCTCACCCCTTCCCCTCTCCCGGAGGGAGAGGGGAAAAGCAGGGCAGCTTCGCGTGAAGTTTCGGGAACGCGCATCGGCGGCTTGTCCCTCTCCCCGTGGGAGAGGGTGGCGCGCAACGCCGGGTGAGGGTCCGGGATCGCGCGTTGACCGTACTTGGCGCGTGTGCGTACCCTCACCCCTGCCCCTCTCCCGGAGGGAGAGGGGAAAAGCAGGGCAGCTTCGCGTGAAGGACCGATCATCTTGGGCGGCTATTTCGCGCCCTGCGGCGCAAGTTCGTGGTGCTGGTGGCCCATGCGCTCCCGCAACCACTCGCTGAAACGTTCCATGTACAGGTAGATCACCGGCGTGGTGTACAGCGTCACCAGTTGCGAGAGCAGCAGGCCGCCGACGATCGAGATGCCCAGTGGTTGCCGCAGTTCCGAGCCGATGCCGGTGCCGAGCGCCAGCGGCAGCGCGCCGAACAGCGCCGCGAAGGTGGTCATCATGATCGGCCGGAAACGCAGCAGGCAGGCGCGCCGGATGGCGTCGTGCGCGTTCATGCCGCCGCGCTGCGCGGTAATCGCGAAGTCGATCATCATGATCGCGTTCTTCTTGACGATGCCGATCAGCAACACGATGCCGACGATGCCATCGACCGACAAGGGCATCCCGAAGATGATCAGCGCCAGCAAGGCGCCGACGCCGGCCGGTGGCAGGGTGGAGAGGATCGTCAACGGGTGGATGTAGCTTTCGTACAGCACGCCCAGCACGATGTAGATCACGATGATCGCGGCCAGCAGCAACAACACTTCGTTGCCGAGCGATGACGAGAATTCGGCGGCCTTGCCGATGAAGCCGGCGCGGATCTGCGCGGGCAGGTGCTGCGAGGCTTCGGCGCGGTTGATCGCATCGACCGCCTGCGACAGCGAATAGCCCGGCGCGACATTGAACGAGATGATCACGGCGGGCAATTGGTTCTGGTGCGCGATCACCAGCGGTGCGTCGGTGACGCTGGCGCTCGCCAGTGCGGACAGCGGCACGGTGCCACCGCCACCCAGCTGGATGCCGGTGTTGGATTGCCCGATGCCGGTCGCGGTCGATGAATTGGACGACTTCAACATGCCGAGGCTGGTGGCGTTGCTGCCGGTCAGCGCACCGCTGGCGCCATTCGAGCGCACCCGCAGCATGTTCATGAGGTCGGAGCGGTTGCGGAATTCCGGCGCCACTTCCAGCACCACGCGGTACTGGTTTTGCTGGGTGAAGATGGTCGAGATCTGGCGCTGGCCGTAGGCGTCGTACAGGGTGTCGTCGATGGTCTGCACCGGCACGCCGAGTCGGCTCGCGGCGGTGCGGTCGATGTCGAGCTGCAGCGCGCGCCCGTTCATCGCGAGGTTGTCGGAGACGTCGGCGACTTCGGGCAATTGCCTGATCGCAGCCAGCAGCTTGCGCGCGTACGGGGCAAGGTCGCTGGCGCTCACTTCCGACAATGCGTATTGGTACTCGGTGGGTGCGACCGTGGTGTCGAGGGTGATGTCCTGCACCGGCTTCAGGAACAGTTCCACGCCCGGAATCCCGGCGACATCGCGTTGCAGGCTGGCCACGACGTCGCGCAGGTTGCCACGCTCGCCACGCGGTTTCAGCACGATGCTGACCTGGCCCTGGTTGAGGGTGGGGTTGATCGTGCCTGCGCCGATGAATGCCGCGACGCCGGCGACCGCCGGATCGCGCCGCAAGGCCGCGGTGACGGCCTGGGTGTGTTTTTCCATCGCCGGAAAGGCAATGTCGCTGTCGGCCTGCACCACGCCGGTGATGAGGCCGGTGTCCTGCTCGGGCAACAGGTCCTTGGGGATCGCGGCGTACAGGGCGATTGTCACCGCCACCGAGGCCAGCGCGATCAGGATGGTGGTGCGCTGGTGCGCCAGTACCCAATCGAGCGTGGTTTCATACCAACCCAGCATCTTCGCGTAGAAGCCGCGCCGATTCTGCAGCGCGGCCTCGTCGCCCTGCGGCAGCGAGCCGGGCTTCAGGAGGTACGCACACATCATCGGCGTCAGCGTCAGCGACACGCCCATCGAAATCGCCACCGCGATGGTGAGCACCCACGCGAATTCGTGGAACAGGCGGCCGGTGACGCCGGGCATCAGCAGCAGCGGCAGGAATACCGCGATCAGGGACACCGTCAACGACAGCACGGTGAAGCCGATTTCGCGCGAACCGATCTCGGCAGCCTGCTTGCCGTCCTTGCCTTGCTCGATGTAGCGCACGATGTTCTCGATCATCACGATCGCATCGTCCACCACGAACCCGGTCGCGACGGTCAGCGCCATCAACGACAGGTTGTCCAGCGAAAATCCGGCGAATGCCATCACCGCGAAGGTGCCGACCAGCGACAAGGGCACCGCGACCGCGGGAATCAACGTGGCCCACAATCGGCGCAGGAACGCGAAGATCACCGCCACCACCAGCGCGATCGCCAGCAGCAGGGTCATCTCGACGTCGTGCACCGAGGCGCGGATCGTCACCGTGCGGTCGGCGAACACCGACAAGTGCACGCCCGCCGGCAGCACCGCGCGCAACTCGGGCAGGGTCTGCTCGATCTGGTCGACGGTCTTGATGATGTTGGCGCCGGGCTGGCGGCGGATGTCGAGCAGCACCGCCGGCTTGCCGTTGGCCCATGCCGCCAGCTGGTCGTTCTCGACGCCCTCGACCACGTTGGCGACGTCGGACAGCCGCACCGGTGCGCCGTTGCTGTACGCGATGATGGTGTGGGCGTAATCGGACGCGCTTTGCAGCTGGTCGTTGGTGCCGATCACGTAGGTCTGCACCGCGCCGTTCAGCGAGCCCTTGGCGGCGTTGACGTTGGCCTGCGTCAAGGCGCTGCGGACATCCTCCATGGTCAGGCCGAGGTTGCCGAGCTTGCCCGGATCGACCTGCACGCGCACCGCCGGGCGTACGTTGCCGGCGATCGACACCAGCCCGACGCCCGGCACCTGCGCGAGGCGTTGCGAGAGGATCGAATCGGCGTAGTTGTTGACATCGCGCAGCGGCAGGCTGTCGGAGGTGAGCGCCAGCGTCAGGATCGGCGCATCGGCGGGATTGACGCGCTTGTACACCGGCGGATACGGCAGGCTGCCCGGCAGCCGCGCGGTGCGCAGGGCCGACTGCACGTCCTGCGCGGCCACGTCGAGGTCGGTGTTCATCGCGAACTGCAGGGTGATGGTCGACAGCCCCGAGGCGCTGTTCGAACTCATCATCGTGAGGCCCGAAATCTGGCCGAGCTGCTGTTCCAGTGGAGTCGTCACCAGGGTCGCGACCGTGGTCGCGCTGGCTCCCGGGTACTGCGTGGAAATCACCAGGCTCGGCGCCTCGATCTCCGGCAGCGCCGACACCGGCAGCGACTTGTAGCCAATGATGCCGAGCAGCAACACCGCCAGCATCAGCAGTGAAGTGGCGATTGGCCGGCGGATGAAGAGGCTGGAGAAGCTCATGGGTCAGGCGTAGCTGTCAGTGATGGCGGAGCATTGCCACTTGTCTTCCCCCTTCCGCTGGAAGGGGGTACTTCACCCATGTCGTCCGCCGCGCCCGCCTTGTTTCGCGGCAGCCTTGATCTCGGCGGTGGTGGGTGGCGCCGGAATCTCGCCGGGTTTCATCGGCGTGACCTTGCTGCCTTCCTTCAGGCGAAACTGGCCGGCAGTGACCACCAGGTCTCCGGCTTTCAAGCCCTTGCTGATGATGAGCCCGGTGTCGCCGGATTCACCGCTGGTCGTGACCGCCTGCATCGTCACGTACCTGGCGGGTTTCTGGTCGGCAGCGGTGCTCGCGGCCGCGTGCGCACCGCGTCCGCTGCGACGGGACTTCTTCGCGTTCCCAGGTGCGGCGCTGGTTCCCGGCGGCGGCGTGTTGGTCACCAGCCACACGTACTCGCCATTCGGGCCGCGCTGCACCGCTGCGGTCGGCACCACCAGCGCGTTGTCGTCCACGCTGACCTGCAGCCGGATGTTGGCGTACTGGCCCGGGTACAGCTGGTTTTGCGCGTTCGGAAATTCCGCCTTCAACTTGAACGAGCCGGTATCGGGGTCGATCTGGTTGTCGATGACCTTCAGCACGCCGTCGGCCTCGACGGTGTTGCCGTCGGCATCCAGCACGGCCACCTGCAATGGCGCCTTGGCCTGCGCCGCGCGAACTTCGTCGAGGTACTTGCCGGCCAGCGAGAAGATCACGTCGATCGGGTGCATCTGGGTGACCGTGACGATGGTGGTGCCGGTGGAAATCACGTTGCCCGGATTGACTTGCCGGATACCGGCCACGCCGTCGATCGGCGAGGTTATCTTGGTGAAGCCAAGCTGCACCCGGGTGTTCTGGATCGATGCATCATCGGCCGCGACGGTCGCCTGCCATTGCGCGACGGTGTTCTTCTGGGTGATGCGGTCGATCTGGGCTACGTATTCGCGGTATTTCGGATCCTCGGAACGCTTGAGGTTGGCCGTCGCGGTGGCGAGTTGGGTCTGGTCCTGCGCGCGCTTGGCCAGCGCCTGATCCAGCTGCGCCTGCAGGGTGCGTGGGTCGATCTGGGCGAGCAGTTGGCCCTTCGTCACGGGCTTGCCTTCGACGAAGTCGAGGCTCAGCAATTGGCCGCTGACCTGTGGCTGCACGTTGATCGAGTTGATCGGCTGCACCGTGCCCTGGTTGCCGAGGTAGATCGGCACGTTCTGTGCCGCCGCCGGCACCACCGTTACCGGCACCGGGCCCTCGCCGCCGAAGTCACCGAAGCCGCGCTGGCCGGAGCCACCGACCACGCGCCACAGGATGATGACGAGGACCACGACGCCGACCAGCGTCCAGATCCATTTGGTTCGCGACATGCGCATGCGGTGTTGTCCGGGGGGTGATGGGCCATGCTTGGACCGTCCGCGCGGCGAACGGTTCGCCGCGACGGGCGGCGTGTGCCTAAATTACCCGATCAACCCGTGTGCGTGCCCCTGCCGAACGGCATGCCGCGGGGCATGACAACCGTCACGGCCCCTGTTGGCGTGACAGCAAATCGCTGCCCGGCGGGCGCCGCTCAGGCCGCCGGTTACTGTTCGGCCCGCACGTCGGGCATGCCCGCCGCAGCCGTCGCCACCTTCATGTGTGCGGCGTGCTGGGCGTCGAGCTTGCGCAGCAGCGGCAGCACCGCCAGTGCAACGATGGTGCAGGCGACGCCCGCCACGCCCAGCCAGAAGAACAGGTTGGTGTAGATCGGCATGGTCACGACGTTCAACTGCTCGTTGAACTGCGCCAGCGACTGCTGCGTGGACGCGGGCAGGCTCGCATACGCCGGCAGGTGGTTGGCCGCCATCACCTTGGCGGCGTTGCCGGTGTTGGTCATCCAGTCGCGGAAATCACCCAGCGAGAGTTGCAGCGCATCCGGAATGGCCTTCTGGATGGCTGGCGCGGTCGTCACCGCCGCGTTGTGCACGAAGTCGCTGATCTTGTCGGGGATGCTGGCGTAGTTGGCGACGAAGCCTCCTGCATATTGCGCCACGCCCGAAGCCACGAAATACGCGCCCATCATGAAGCCGCCCATCCGTGCCGGCACGTAGCGCGCGATGAAGGCAAGGCCGAGGCCGGACGTCAGCAATTCGCCCAGCGAACCGAAGCCGTAGCCCCACACCATCACCCACGAGGTCGTCATGCCGGGCGAGCTGGTGAAGTGGCCGGCCGCGCCATAGACAAAGAAGCCGATCGCAACGGCGAGGAAGCCAATCGCGAACTTGGAAGCGATGGAGAAATCCTTGCCGCGCTTGGCATAGTGGGTGTAGATCACCGCCAGGATCGGGCTGAGGATGAAGATCCAGATTGGATTGAAGGCCTGGAATTGCGCCGGATCCCAGTTCCACAGGTGCAGGCCGAACACGTCGAACGCGGGGTTGACGTTGCGCAGCGCGAACAGGTTGAGCGAGGTCGACATCTGCTGGTAGAAGATGAAGAAGAACACCGTCTCGATCACCAGGATCAGGGCGATGATGAGGCCGGGTTTCTCGCGCCGTTCCGAACTGGTGATGAGGTAGATGAAGATGAAGGCGACGAACGCCGCGGCGATGTAGACGAACCAGCGCGCGACCGTGCCGTATTTCAGGATCACGGTCGATGCCAGCACCACCAGCACGCCGCCGGCCAGCACGGCCAGCAGCTTCCAAAGCTGCATCGGCTTGTGATCCGGGTCCGAGCCGATGTGGTTCAACGTTTGTCGCATCACCATGTAGTTGCCAAGGCCCACCAGCAGGCCCACGCAGCACACGGCGAACGCCATGTGCCAGCCGAGGCCGCTGCCAAACAGTGCCGAGGCGTGGTCGCCCAGCAGCCAGGTCAACTGGCCGTGGAACGGCGCGTTGAAATAGTTCTTGATGATCGGCGTCAGCAGCATCGACACCATCGAGCCGATGTTGACCGCCATGTAGTAGATCGTGAAGGCGGAGTCGATCTTGGTGTCGTCGCCCTCGTAGATCTTGCGCACGAGGTTGCCGGCGTTGGCCTTGAACAGACCGTTGCCGACCACGATCACGCCCAGTGCGACGAACAGGAAAGTCGGGCTCTGCGAAGGTACCACCATCAGTGCATAGCCAATCGCCAGCACGAACGCACCCAGCAGCATGGTGTGGCGGGTGCCGAAGAACTTGTCGCCGACCCAGCCGCCGATCGCGGGCGAAACGTAGATCAGCGCGGCGGCGGCGCTCCAGGTGAGGTTGGCGACGTCGTCGTTTAAGCCCAGCCGCTGCACCATGTAATAGATGATCAGCGCCTGCATGCCGTAATAGCCGAAGCGCTCCCACATCTCGATGAGGAAGACGGTCGAGAACGAGCGGGTCCGGGAAACCGTGGGCATGCTGGCATTCATGGGCGGACGGGGTATTCGTGGCCAACGATCGGTCAAGACTAACCGAACACAGGCTGAATGTGGCAACGGCCGGGACTCGGGACTCGGGGCTTGGGGCTCGGGGCTAGGGGCTA
>DASSRT010000122.1:0-3235 GCA_035701705.1 Rhodanobacteraceae bacterium | reverse complement strand
TAGGACTCGTCGTGCGAGCGCAGGAAGCCGAAGCCGTCCTGCAGGATTTCCAGCACGCCCTCGGCCCAGATGCTGCCGCCGGATTTGGCGTGGGCGCGCAGGATCGCGAAGATCACGTCCTGCTTGCGGGCGCGCGCGACGCCTTCCTGGATGCCGAGTTCCTCGGCCATCTGCAGCAGCTTGACCGAGTTCTTGCGCTTCAGCTCGGTCAGGTTGATCAGGTTGTTGGGATCGCCGGCATCGCCTTCGTCGCCGGAAATGTCGGCGGGCAGGCCATTGGGATTGGCGCCCTGGCCGTTGCCGCCGCGGGCATGGCGACCGCGGCGCCGACGGCCACGTTCGGGCCGGTTGCCGCGTTGCTGACCCTCGCCACCATCGTTGCCGGCAGCGGGTGCGTTGGATTCGGATTCGGGAGCGGGCGCGCGGACGTCGTCGCCCTGTACGGAGTTTTCAGTATCGGACACAGGTAAGCCTCATCGGCGCTCGAAGCGCGGGAGGAAAGGAACGGAGAAGAGGGCCGGGCAAAATCACCACCGGCCGGAATTCAATCTAGCAGCGCGCAGGGCCCTGCCGCAAGCGAGATTTCGCGTGGGCACCCAGTCGATTCAGGCGGTGCGGGTAAAAGGGCTGCCTGGCAGGCAAGGAAGGTGGTCCGCAAACAGGTGCGCGTGCACGCACACAGGCAACTCGCAGCCCGGATACTCCTGCGCTGCATCCGGGCTGCCCGTGGTGATTCGTTCGAAGCGGCGGCTCAAGCCGAGGCGTTGGCCTGGCCTTGCGAAATCACCTTGTCGACCAACTGCGTCAACTGGCCCTTGCCGACCGCGCCGATCTGGGTGGCTTCGACCTTGCCGCCCTTGAACACCATCAGCGTGGGGATGCCGCGGATGCCGTAGTTCATCGGTGTCTTCTGGTTTTCGTCGATATTGATTTTCACGACTTTCAGGCGCCCGGCATACTCCCGGGCGATGTCGTCGAGCATCGGCGCGATCGACTTGCACGGGCCGCACCATTCGGCCCAGAAGTCCAGCAGTACGGGGGTTTCGGATTTCAGGACTTCGCTGTCGAAATCGGCGTCTTTGACGTGGGTGATGTTTTCGCTCATGGGTGACCTGCAAACGGATGACAGATGGATGATCGGGATACGGAAGCCCTCGACGAATCCCTCCCGGATTTGCCGGAGCATGCCGACAGGGTAGCTTCAACACCCTGTCAGGTGGGGGCGAGAGCCGTCATTGCAAGCGTGGCAAGGCGGCATCCTGCTACACTCTTGCGGATTGTACAGGCACGGCGCAGCAATCTCGCCGCTGCATCCTTGGCGTTCCACGCAACCCGCGTGGCACGCACCGCAACCCGCCGCGCGGTTCAAGCGCGCCCTGAGATTTTCCGCGGTCCGCATGGATCGCCGGAACGGGAAACCCGCCTTCCATGGCCGATCAAGTCCTCACCGATACCTTTTTCGAGCATTTCGACCTGCATCCGCACCTCGCCGCCGGACTTGCCGATTGCGGCTTCACGCGCTGCACGCCCATCCAGGCCTTGACCCTGCCGGTGGCACTGGCAGGGCGCGACGTCGCCGGGCAAGCCCAGACCGGCACCGGCAAGACCTGCGCCTTCCTGGTCGCGGTGATGAATCGCCTGCTGATGCGCGAGGCGATTCCCGAGCGCAGCGACAACGACCCGCGCGCGGTGATCATCGCCCCGACCCGCGAGCTTGCGATCCAGATCGACAAGGACGCCCAGGCCATCGGTCGCCACACCGGGCTGCGCTTCGCGCTGATCTATGGCGGCGTCGATTACGACAAGCAGCGCCAGCAACTGCGCGATGGTTGCGACGTCATCATCGCGACGCCCGGGCGCCTGATCGATTACTTCAAGCAGCACGTCTTCAGTTTCCGCGCGGTCGAGGCTACCGTCATCGACGAGGCCGATCGGATGTTCGACCTGGGCTTCATCAAGGACGTGCGCTACTTGCTGCGCAAGATGCCGCCGCGCGAGGAGCGCCAGGGCATGCTGTTCTCGGCGACGCTGTCGTACCGCGTGCTGGAGCTCGCCTACGAGCACATGAACCAGCCGCAGAAGCTCAGCGTCGAGACCGAGCACGTCACCGCCGATCGCGTGCGGCAGCAGGTGTTCTTCCCCGCCAAGGAAGAAAAGATGCCGCTGCTGCTGAACCTGTTCGAGCACTGCAGCCCGCAACGCAGCATCGTCTTCGTCAACACCCGCGCCGCCGCCGAGCGCGTGACCCAGCGCCTGCAGCGGCACGGCTTCAAGGTGGGGGCGCTGTCGGGCGATGTGCCGCAGGCCAAGCGCCAGAAATTGCTGGAACGCTTCAAGCGCGGCGATGCCGACATCCTGGTGGCGACCGACGTCGCGGCCCGCGGCCTGCACATTCCCGACGTCACCCATGTGTTCAACTACGACCTGCCGCAGGATGGCGAGGACTACGTGCATCGCATCGGCCGCACCGCGCGGCTCGGCGCCGAGGGCGACGCGATCAGTTTCGCCTGCGACCTGTACGCGATGAACCTGCCCGACATCGAGCGCTACATCGGCATGAAGATCCCGGTGCAGGCCATCGAGCCGGCCTGGCTGCTCACGCCGCCGCCGCGTGCGGCGGTGCATCCGGTGGATCACGACGAGTTGGAATCGACGGAACCCGCTTCCGCCGTCAACGCAGGTGCACCCACGGCAGCGAAGCGCCGGCGGCGCCGACGCAAGCCGCAGGGGCACGCAGCACCACCGGTCGCCAACGCCTGAAGCATGCATCCCCCCGATGCGGCTCGCTTTCGCGTGCCGCATCGACCCCCTTCTACGGAAGGGGGGCGGTGTTGCTTCCTCCTTCCGTAGAAGGGGGATCGAGGGGGATGACTCTTCTACCAGGCGCGAGTGGCATCCCCCGCTGCAGTCCGCTTGGCGCGGACTGCAGCGACCCCCTTCCATCGGAAGAGGGTGAAAGCATCTATGCTCTTGGCGAGTCCCGATCATCCTGCAACCGACGACCGTTCGTGATCAGCTTCGACTCCGTCAGCAAACGCTATCCCGAGGGCCGTGAGGCGCTGATCGACGTTTCCTTCGGCGTCGCCGCCGGCGAGATGGTGTTCGTGACCGGCCACTCGGGCGCCGGCAAGACGACGTTGCTGAAAATGATCGCGGCGATCGAACGCCCCAGCCGTGGCAGCCTGGCCGTGCATGGGCGCAACCTCGCGCGCCTGCAGCCGCGCGAGATTCCGCG
>DASSRT010000121.1:0-2683 GCA_035701705.1 Rhodanobacteraceae bacterium | reverse complement strand
ATGGTGAGGATCATCAACGCCGTCAACGCGGGATTGCGTTTCAGGCTGCGCAGCGCGAGGTCGAGGTAATAGGCAAACATGCAAAACTCTCCTGACGTTGTCCTTCTCCCCTCGGGAGAAGGTGGCCCGAAGGGCCGGATGAGGGTTCGGCCCCGCGCCGACATCACGCAAGATCCGGACCCTCACCCCTGCCCCTCTCCCGGCGGGAGAGGGGAAAAGCACAATCACACGCTCCTCGTCGCCACCACCGGCGGTACCGCGGCTGCACGCAACGCCGGGCCGAGCACCGCCAGCTGTCCGATCAACCACAACACGATCGCGCTGGCGGGCAGGTACCAGAATGGCAGGTGCGGCAGTTCGTAATGCACCATCAGCCACAGGCTGAGCCCGTAAGCCAGCAACATCCCCGCGACGATTCCGATCGTCACGATCATGAAGTTCTCGGTCTGGAAGTAATGCAGGATGTCGCTGCGGGTCGCCCCCAGCGCGCGCCGCACGCCGATCTGCTTGCGGCGTTGCGCCACCCAGAAGCTGGCGAGGCCGACGATGCCAAGCCCGGTGACCAGCAACACCGCCACGATCACGCCGACCAGCATGCCCGCCATCGCATGATCGTCCTTGAAATAGTCGCTGCGGATGTCATCGTAGGTGCGCACATGCGTGATCACGCGCGCGGGATCGGCACGTTGCAGCGCCACCGCCGCAGCCGCCATCACGCGCTGCCGATCCTGCGGCCGGGTACGGATCACGTAGCTCTGGTCCTTGTCCGCGCCCATGTGCAACGGAACGATCATCGAATACTGCGCGGTGTTGACGTCGTAGGCATTCGCGCGCGCCAGCGTCGCCACCACGCCGACCACGCGCAGGTCCGCCTTGGGAGCCAGCCAGATCAGCTTGCCGAGCGCGTTCTGGCCCGGCCACAGGCGTTGCGCCATGGCCTGACTGATCACGGTCGGCATCGGGAAATTCTTGTCGCTGCCCTCGGCGAGCGCCTTGATCACCGCACCGGCATCGACGTAGTCGCCGGATACGAAGTCGCGGCCGGCGACCAGGTGCAGGCCGAGCGTCGGCAGCAGGTTCTCGCCGAAGTAGGTCGCGGCATTCAGCGTGCGATGGGGCTGCGTGGGCGACAGCATCACGTTGCCGTTGGACGAAGGCCCGCCGAAGGGAAGTTGATTGGTCATGCCGACCGCCTCGACGCCGGGAATCTGCCGTAGCGCTGCCATGTCTGCCTGGGCCCGCGCGTAACGGTCCGCGGGCGGCGCGATCGGCGCCTGCTGGATCTGCACCAGTTCATGCTCGGCAACGCCACTCGGCATGTCCATGTGTTGCAGGCGCTGCACGATCAGGAACACGCCATTGCAGACGATCGCGCAACTCAAGGCGATCTCCAGCGCCAGCAACCATACGATCACCTTGTGCCGGCGCAACGTCGCGAGGATGGGCAGGATGTCCATGTCATTGACTCTTCAATTGCAGGGCCGGAGCAACCCGGCTGGCGCGCCACGCCGGCAGGATCCCGGCCAACAGGCTGGCGCCGATCGCCAGCGCGAACGTGACGAGCAGCATCACCGGGTCGATGTGCGCCAGCGCCGCGTAATCCGAAGACCGCTGCCGAACCAGCCACAACCCCAGCAAGGCCAGCAACATTCCGCCGATGCCACCGGCCAGCCCAACCACGCCGGACTCGGTCAGCAGTTGCGCCAGCAGCGCGCGGCGTGATGCGCCCAGCGCGCGCCGCACACTGAGTTCACCCGAACGGCGCAGGAATTTCGCCAGCATCAAACCGACGGTATTGACCAGGCACACCAGCAGGAACCCGAATGCCAGCCACGCCTGCAGGCGCACATCGCTCGGCACCACGCCGTTGTAGTCCAGCCACTGCATGAGGTCGGGCAGGCGTACGTTCGGTGCGCGCACGAAACGGCCAAGTGCTTTTTGTTCTTCCGAGTAGTGGACGAGGAACTGCTTGTACGCGGCGGCTTTGGCCGAAGTGTCCAGCTGCACCCAGAACTGCAGCCACACGCAGGTGTCCGACGGATAGACGCCGCCCGCGCCGCCGGTGCCATTGCCCCAGCAATCGTTGGAACCGTTGCCATCGAAGTGCAGTTGCAAGGCAGTCTGCAACGGCAGGAACACCTGCTCGTAGTAGTTGTAGGAACCGGTGGTGAGGTCGTAGAAATGCGGATTCGGCCGCCAGGCGTCGAGCACGCCGACGATCCGGAACGTACTGCCGCCGATGCGCAGGCTTCGCCCCACGCTGTCGGCGCCGTTGAACAGCTTCCCGTTGAGCTGGCGCGTGATCACCACATCGCGCGCATGTGCTTCATCGCTGGCGCTCGTCCAGCCATGGCCGTACAGGAACGGCGCATCGAACATCGCGAAGAAATCCGCGGTGGTGTAGCGCGCTTCCACGTAGAACGGGTCGAGCGATGAGGAATCCGGCTGGATGGGCACCGCACCACCCTTCATCAGCGCCTGCCGATCCGCGCGCTTTGCACGCAACAGGTTCATGCCATCGATCAGCGTGACCTGTTCGGGTGGCAGGTTGCCCGGCATCATCCCGCGCGCATCCTGCGGATCGATCTGCGGGTAATAGAGATGCGCACTGCGCCCCGGCAGCGGATCACCCGACAGCACGTGCAGCACCGTCAGCGTGGTCATCGCCGCGCCAATGCCGACG
>DASSRT010000120.1:0-5325 GCA_035701705.1 Rhodanobacteraceae bacterium | reverse complement strand
AGCCGGCACGCGCGTGCTGCGCGTCGGCGTGAACGGCATCGACGCAGGCTTCGTCGACACCTTCAAGCGCGCACTCGCGGGCCATTGCGGCGGGCGTACCCCGCTGCTGCTCACCGGCTACAGCAACGCCAGCGGCAGCGCCGACATCCGCCTCGGCGACGACTGGCGCGTACGCGTCAGCACCAGCCTGCTGCGGGCCTTGCACGACGTACCGGGCATCAAATCGGTGCAGCCCTCGCTGGTGCGGCCCGCCGCGGGCTGAGGCCCTGCGCCAGCCCGTGGTTTGGCCGACGCCACCGGCCGCACGGGTATAATCGCCGCTTTGCCCAGTCCGATGGCGGGAATGAATCCGAACTTCCTCGATTTCGAACAGCCGATCGCCGAGCTGGAAGACAAACTGCGCGAGCTGACTGCCGTGGGCCACGACAACGCGCTCGACGTCGACGCCGAGGTCGGCAAGCTGCGCGCCAAGCTGCGGGTCAAGACCGCCGAGATCTTCCGCAACCTGTCGTCGTGGCAGGTTTCGCAACTGTCGCGGCATCCGGGGCGCCCCTACACCACGGACTACGTCGCGGTGATGTGCGACGAGTTCCACGAGTTGGCGGGCGACCGCATGTACGCCGACGACGCGGCGATCGTGGGCGGGCTGGCGCGCATCGTCGGCCGGCCGGTGATGGTGATCGGCCACCAGAAGGGCCGCGACATCAAATCCAAGGTACGCCGCAACTTCGGCATGCCGCGTCCGGAAGGCTACCGCAAGGCGCTGCGCCTGATGCAAATGGCCGAGCGCTTCAGCCTGCCCATCCTCACCTTCATCGACACACCCGGCGCCTACCCCGGCGTCGGCGCGGAAGAACGCGGCCAGAGTGAAGCCATCGCCCGCAACCTCGAGGTGATGGCGGAACTCAAGGTGCCGATCGTCTGCACCGTCATCGGTGAAGGCGGCTCCGGCGGCGCGCTCGCGATCGGCGTCGGCGACCGCGTCAACATGCTGCAATATTCGACCTACTCCGTCATCACGCCGGAGGGTTGCGCGTCGATCCTGTACAAGGATGCCAACCGCGCACGCGATGCCGCCGAGGCAATGGGCATGACTGCGCCGCGCCTGCTGGAACTCGGCCTGATCGACAAGATCATCCGCGAGCCGACCGGCGGCGCGCACCGCAACCCGCGCTCGATGGCGATCCGCCTGAAGGCCGTGCTGCTGAACCAGCTGGACGAACTGCAAGCCCTGCCCGTCGAGCAGCTGCTGGAACAGCGCTACCAGCGCCTGCGCAGCTACGGCACCTATCAGGAAGGCTGAGCGGATGGCCGCGGGCGTCGGAGCAGCACTCAGCGTCCACGGCGCCAAGACCGCCGACTGACCGGCGACTATCATCGACGCATGCCATCCGCCTGCCTCGATGACGTCCTCCTGCACGCGCTGACAGACGCGAATCCGCCAGCGTTGTGTGTCGCCTACAGTGGCGGCCCGGATTCGACCGCGCTGCTGCACGCACTGGCGCAGTTGCCCGGCGCGCGCGCGCGCGGTCTGCACGCCGTGCACGTCGACCATGGCTTGCATCCCGAAAGCGGGCACTGGGCGGCGCAATGCCAGCGGTTCTGCGAGGCACTCGACGTGCCCTTGTTGAACGTTCCCGTACGCGTGGACGACAGCCGCGGCGAAGGCATCGAGGCCGCCGCGCGGCATGCGCGGCGCGTGGCCTTCGCCAAGGCGCTGCGTGTCAACGAATGGCTGGCACTGGCGCACCACCGCGACGACCAGATCGAAACGGTGATGCTGAAATTGCTGCGCGGTGCCGGTCCGGAAGGGCTCGGCGGAATGCGCACGCTGCGGCCGTTCGGACCCGGATTCCTGTGGCGGCCGTTGCTCGATCTGCCGCGTGCCGTGCTGCGCGACTACGTCGCCGCGCACGACTTGCCATACATCGAGGATCCGGCCAACGACGATCCGCGTTTCTCGCGCAACGTGCTGCGCGGCGAAATCCTGCCGCGCATCGACGTGCATTGGCCGCATGCCGGCACATCGATCCTGCACAGTGCGCAGCTTTGCCGCACCGCCGCGGCGCACCTTGCGCGTGAAGCCGAGTCCGCCGTGGGCGAGCTGCGCCGCGCAGGCGAGACGCTCGATGCAGATGGCTGGCTGGCGCTGCCGACGGCCTTGCGCGTACCGGCGCTGCACCAATGGCTGCGGGAACGCGGCCTGCCGGTTCCCAGCGATGCGCAGTTCCGCCAATTGCAGCATCAGGCCGCGCATGCGGTGGAAGACGCCCTGCCCTGCGTGGGCTGGCCGGGCGCGGAAGTCAGGGTCTGGGACGGCCGCCTGCATGCCACGCCGCCGCTCGCGGCGACACCGGGCGACTGGACGAGTGCGTGGCACGGGGAACCTCTCCGCCTGCCCGCAGACTGCGGCACGCTTGCCGCGATTCCGCAAGCACCGGGCACCTCGTCCACGCTTGCCGCTTTCAATCCACCGCTGCGCGTGTGCCTGCGTCGAGGCGGCGAGCGCATCAGGCCGGCCGGCGATCCGCACACGCGCGAGCTGCGCGACCTGTTCCAGCAGGCGCGGATGCCGCCGTGGTTGCGCGAACGTTGCCCGTTGATCCATGCGGATGACGAGCTGATCGCAGTGGGAGACAGCTGGATCAGCGAACGCGGCATGGCGTTCTTCGAAGCACTCGGCCTGCGTCCTTGCTGGCATAGGCCGCCGTGGGCCGCGCGATCCGGGTGACCTTGCGTGGCCGTTCCCCGGATTCCGCTTATCGATCCGTACAGATCGGTGGCAACAGAAGATCGTCGAGGCAAGCGGCACAAACCTCGTGCAGCGAGGTGAGTGTCCGATCGACCGAGTTGTCAGGCAGCAGACTCAAGCTGCCAACCGGGGAACACGAGCACAGCGGGGTGGCAATGCAATGCCGTGCCCAGAACCTTCGCACGTTCAACGCCGAGGTTGACACGCCCGTTTTCGATGCTCGAAATGGTGGTTTGTGGAATGCCGCACAGGGCAGACAGTTGCGTCTGGCTGAGACCCTGGAGCTCACGAATGATCCTCACGGACTCGCCAGGCGTGACGTCGATGCGCTTTTTTGCAGGAATGGGCTTGGACATATCAGTGACTCCGATAGTCATGTGGTGTCACACGGACGACCTGGACGACCATGACGTCAGCCCTGACCGTGTAGATGACACGCCATTGCTCGTTCAGACGGGAGGATCGGGAACCTTGCCAACGGCCAGACAACGCCTCATCACGAAAGCCTTTGATGGCGCGAAGCCCTTGCGGGCCCGACAGCATGGCGATGTCTTTCCACTTCTCGTACCGTTTCAGGATTTCGACCGGCACACGGCCTGACGAAAGATCCTTGTCGGCTTGGCGATGCTCGAAGATCTTCCACATGCCATATTGTGCCTAGTACAAATATGACATGTCAATTCCTGATGCTGCCGCCCCTGCCGCATGACTTGCGCCTTGCAACCGCGTCCACCGGTGCCCAGTGGCCACGCTGGTCACTCACGGCTTGCGCGATCCAGCGGGTCTCGCCCAACGATGATGCGCGCGTAACGCTGCCAGGTCAGGTATGACCACGCCCAGTTCCACATCACCGCGAAGCGGTTGCGAAAACCGATCAGGAAGAAAATGTGGACGATGAGCCAGAACAGCCAGCCGGCTAGACCCGAGATGCGCCAGCCGCGAATGGCGACTACCGCGGATGAGCGGCTGATGCTGGCGAGGCTGCCGAAATCGCGATAGCGAAATGGCCGTGGCGCAGATCCGGCGATGCGATCCCGGATCGCCCGCGCGGCATGCGCGCCCATTTGCTTGGCTGCAGGCGCCATGCCCGGCACTTGCGCGCCGTCCTGCTCGACGCGCGCGAGGTCGCCGATCACGAATACTTCCGGGTGGCCCGGCAACGACAGATCCGGCACCACCTGCACGCGTCCGGCCCGATCACAGCCAGCTCCGAGCTGCGCCCCCAAAGTCGATGCGGCCACGCCGGCGGCCCACAACACGGTACGCGCGGCGATGCGCGTATCGCCAACCTGCACACCCGTCGCATCGATGTTGGTCACGCGCGCATTGCAGTGCACCTGCACACCCATGCGCTCCAGCTTGCGACGGGCAGCGGCGGACAATGCCTCAGGCATCGACGCGAGCACCCGCGGTCCTGCCTCGACCAGGTGGATCTGCGCGTCACGCGGCCGCGCGCGCCGAAACTCGCGCGGCAAGGTGTGCTGCGCCATTTCCGCCAGCGTCCCCGCCAGCTCCACCCCGGTCGGACCGGCACCGACGATCACGAACGCAAGCCATTGCGCACGCCGTGCAGGGTCAGGTTCGCGCTCGGCTGCCTCGAACGCGGAAAGCACGCGGCGCCGGATCGACAGCGCGTCGCCCATGGTCTTGAGACCCGGCGCGTGGGGTTCCCACGCATCGTGGCCGAAATACGCGTGGATCGAACCGGTCGCGACGACGAGGTAGTCGTATTCGACAGTCAACGCACCGGTGTGCACCTGCCGCAGCTCGACGTTGACGGCTTCGACCTCGCCCATCCACACCGTGACGTTGCACTGCTTGCGCACGATGTGCCGCAGCGGCGCGGAAATATCCGGACCGGACAGGCTGGCAGCCGCGACCTGGTACAGCAAGGGCTGGAACAGATGATGGTTGGCGCGATCGATCAGGGTGATCCGCACCGGTGCGCGCGCCAAGGCCTTGGTCGCGCACAGGCCACCGAACCCGCCGCCGAGGATGACTACATGCGGCAGTGCCGCGCCAGCTGCGTCCATGCGTCCATTATGGCGGATCAGGGGCGCCGAGACGGGCTCAGCCGGCCGCGCCTTCCTGCCGGTCCAGCCACACCTCCAGCCCCTGCGCGTTGAGTTCGATATCGATGGCCAGCAACTCGCGGATCTGCGCCACGGACAACACGCAGCCATGCTCGTGTGCGCGTTCGACGTACAGTTGCGCAATCGCCTCGGCCAGCGCGGCGTGGCGGTACAGCTTGCCGGCGTGTCGATGCGCCAGGGACACCATTGCGTCGATGGTGGCGTGCAGGTCGTCGCCGAGCCGGCGCACCTCCGCGACCGGGCCGTAGTGCGTGAGATGGATGGCAGGCGGATCCAGCGCCACCAACTTCCGGATGGAAGCATGCAATGCGTCCGGGTCGAACTGCACCGGCGACGTGGTCGGAATGATGAACGCGCCGTTGGCCGTATCGAATTCGCGGTACGACAAGCCGAAGGTGTCGCCGCTGAACACGCAACCACTGCGCTCATCGAGGATGGCGTTGTGATGCTTCGCGTGGCCGGGCGTATCGAGGCAGCGCA
>DASSRT010000119.1:0-2871 GCA_035701705.1 Rhodanobacteraceae bacterium | reverse complement strand
GTCGCCATCACGCCCTGCAGCGCGCCGAACGCGGTGAACGGCGAAGGGTCGCCCGAGCCGCCGTGCACCTGGTGCACGCCGGTCACGAATTCGGTTTCGCGGTACACGTATTCCATGTCGTTGACGTCGATGCCGACGTCTTCGGCCGTGATGTAGCGGCCGTGCAGCGAGTTGACGAAGCGGCCCAGCGAACGGAACAGCGCTTCGGACTTGTCCTTGGCCGGATCGCCGATGATCACCGCCTTGCCGCCACCGAGGTTCAAACCCGCCACCGCGTTCTTGTAGGTCATGCCGCGCGACAGCCGCAGCACGTCGTTCAGCGCTTCCTCGTCGGTCTTGTACGGCCACATGCGCAAGCCGCCCAGCGCCGGACCCAGCACGGTGTTGTGGATCGCGATGATGGCCTTCAGGCCTGCGTCCCGGCTCTGGCAGAACACGACCTGCTCATGGCCGGTGGTGGAAATGGTTTCGAAAAGCATCGCTGCTTGCTCCCGGAAGCGCCACATGTGCGGCGCGGGTGGTGGAAGGCGCCGAGGCGGCGCCGCGGATGAAACACGTACGCGGACCGCGAAGGGTCGGTCCTGCGTGCACAGCCGCCTAGTGTAGCCGGGACGGCGGGCAACGGGCAGGCTCCACCGCATCCTGTTTCTCGGAATGTAAATGCAACCCATTGAAGCGGCTACCTTCACCGGTAGGAGCCTGCGTGCAGGCGAACCCCACACCCCGGTCGCGCTCACGAGCGCTCCTACAGCGAGCAATGCGGCGCGTGACCGCTGGTGCGCGCCGCGCGGTAGCGAGCCTCGAGCGCCGGTGCGTTGGCGGATAGCTTGGCGATGCGGTCGCCGGGCGCGGGATGGGTGGAAAGAAAGCTTGGCCCGCGATTGCCCGGATTGGCCTTTTCCATGTTTTGCCACAGCGCGACCGCGGCTTTCGGGTCGAAGCCGGCCGCGGCCATGTAACGCTGGCCCAGCACGTCGGCTTCGCTTTCCTGCGCCCGCGAAAACGGCAGCATTACCAGTGTCTGCGCACCGATGCCCAGCAATGCCTGCATGGTGCCGGGGTCCATGCCCTGGGCGACGCCATACGCATTGGCGGCGCTCACCCCGATCCGGGTGGCCAGGTTGTCGGAAACCCGCTCGGCCGGATGGCGCGCGACCACATGCGCGAGTTCGTGCCCCAGCACCGCGGCGAGTTGGTCCGGGGTCTTCGCAACCTTGAACAGGCCGCGGTTCACGCCGATGCGGCCGCCGGGCAGGGCGAACGCGTTGGCGCTGTCGTCATTGATGATTTCGACATCCCATTTTTCGGTATTCCAGGGCGGCGGCAGCACCCGGATCAGCGCATCGGCCACGCAGGTTGCATAGGCGCGCTCGCGCGGCGCATTGGCAAACTTGCCCTGCTTGCGCATCTGGTTGAAGGAATTCAGCCCGAGCTCGCTCATTTGCGAACCCGATACCAGCATCAATTGGCTGCGCCCGGTCGGGCTGGTGGCACAGGCGCCGAGCAGCAGCGTGATGCAACAGGCTATGACGAGGTTTCGCATGGTGCCTCCTTCCGGTCAGCGCGGGTGCTTTCGCAGCTTAGCGCAATGCCGTCGGGGGCTGCTGGGTGAATGGGCCGCCACGGATTCGTGAATCCGTTCGTTGGCGCGCCGTCATCGATCCTTGCGGCTTGCATCAATAGAACGATCGTGCTAATTTGCGCGACATGGTTCTCGCAGCGGCCACCAGCAAGGGCATTGCCACCCATGACGCCATCGTCGAGCGCGCCATCGAACTGGTGCGCAAGCAGGGCCTGGATGGTCTTTCCATCGGCAGCGTGGCGCAGGCCGCGGCGATGTCCAAGAGCGGGGTGTTCGCGCACTTCGGATCGCGCGAAGACTTGCAGTTGGCGATCCTGGATGCCGTGGCCGACGACTTCGGGCAACGGGTGCTCGCGCCCGCGTTCCGCCAGCCGCGGGGCCTGAAACGATTGCGCGCGATCATCGCCAACTGGATGGATTGGTCGCAGGGCGGTTGCCCGATGATAGCCGCGGTCGTGGAGTACGACGATCGCCCCGGCGTGATCCACGACCGCGTGGTGCATTGGCAGCGGCGCCTGCGTGAAGCGCTGGCGCGCGCCGTCGAACTGGCGATCGAGACCGGCGAACTGCAGGCCGGCACCGACCCGCAGCAGGCGGCCTTCGAACTGTTCGGAATCGTGCTTGCCCTGCACCACGACGCACGCCTGTTCAACGCCACCGAAGCGATTGCTCGCGCGACCCGCGCGTTCGACCGCCTGTTTGCCGCCAACGCGGCTTGACCCTTTCCGTCCCCGGACCACCAACATGCCTTCTACTGCCAGCAGAAAAAGCACGATCGTTCGAAATATGATCGCACTCGCTGCACTCCGCGCCGCCAACCGGATCGGCGGGCAATTCGCGCCTGAGGCGACCGCGCGTCGTGCGGCGCGCCTGCTTTGCACGCCGTTCGCCGTCGGGCGCCTCGATGCGCGTGACGCCGACGACGGCGGTGCGGTACGCAACGACTTTTCCCCGAACGGCGTGCGCGTGGCCGTATACCAATGGGGCGATCCCGAAAAGCAGCCGCGGGTGTTGCTGGCGCACGGCTGGTCCAGTTACGCACTGCGCTTCCTGCCGTGGGTTCGGGCATTGTGCGCGGCCGGTTACGCCGTGATCGCCTTCGACCAGCCGGGCCATGGACGCAGTGACGGCGGCCGCTGCACCTTGGCGTGTTTCGCGCGAACGCTGCGTGCCGTCGGCGAGCGCCATGGCCCCTTTGACGCCATCGTCGGACATTCCATGGGTGGCGCCGCGGCGATGCTGGCGCTGGCCGACGGTATCGCCGCGCAACGTGCGGTGTTGATCGCGCC
>DASSRT010000118.1:0-7645 GCA_035701705.1 Rhodanobacteraceae bacterium | reverse complement strand
CTGAAGCTCGCCATCAGCGAGGCGATGCAGACCCGCGTGCACGCCGCGCCGGTCGCGGCTCCCGGTCCCGACGCCTGGCCGCGTGCCGCCACGCTGCAATACCTGCACGTCAGCATGAGCGGACACTTCCTCGCCGGCGCGCGAACGCTGGTGCGCGGATCCAGTCGCGACGGCTACGGCTTCTGGGTGATGGCGCCATTTGCAACGGAGCGCGGATTCATCGTGCTGGTCAATCGCGGTTACATCCCCGAAAGCCTGCCCAAACAACCGGCGTTCGCGTCAATCCGGCCACCATCGGGGATCGTGACGATCACCGGCCTGCTGCGCGCGAGCGAACCCGGAGGCGGCTTCCTGCGCCGCAACCAGCCGCAGGAGAACCTCTGGTACTCGCGCGACGTGGCCGCGATCGCGGCCGCGCGGCATCTGCCGGCCGGCAAGGTTGCACCCTATTTCGTCGATGCCGATGCCGTGGCCGGAAGTGCTCGCTGGCCCGCGGCGGGCCTCACCAAGGTGAGCATCTACAACCACAGCCTCGGCTACGCCATCACCTGGTTCCTGCTGGCACTCGGTACCTTGCTGTGCGCAGGCATCGTGATCCGCCACGAGCGGCGGGCGCAGAGCGGGGCTTGACCCGCCGCTTTCGCAATCAACAAGCCATCGGCGGATTGGCACCCGCCCTGCCACCGCGACTTCATGCACAGGCCGCGCGGTCGCGGGCAGGCTATATTCCGGATTCTTCAATCGGGACTACCGCCCATGCGCCCCATCCACACGCTTGCCATCGCCATTGTGTTCGCCTCCACGGCCGCGTTCGCCGCGCCGCCCCCGGCGGCCACAGTCGCCACCGCCAACACACCGGCCGCACGGCTGCATGCGCTGTTCGCGAAATCGTGGAGCGAGCAGCACCCCAAGCCGGCCGATGGCAGCACCGACTACAAGCAGCTGTGGGGCGATCCGAGCGTCGCGCATGAGCAACAACAGCTCGCCGATGCCAAGGCGAACCTGGCAGTGCTGAAGGCGATCGACGTCGCCAGGCTGAGTCCGACCGACCAGTTGAGCTATCGCCTGTTCGAATACCAATTGAATGACGCGATTGCCGGCGCCGCGTTTCCCGATGACGCCCAGGGACTGATCACCCAGCTTTGGGGTCCGCAGCTTTCCAGTGACGAATTCCGCGGCGCGCACTACGACAACGCAAAGGGCTACCGGGAGCTGATCCGCAAGCTGAATGCGCTCGGGCCGTATCTCGCCGCCTTCACCAAGCGCATGCGTGCGGCCATGGCCCAAGGCATCGTGCAACCGCGCGTGGTGATGGAGCGCGTGCCGGACGAGATCGCCGCGAACATCACCAGCGATCCCGAGCAGAGCCCGTTCTACGCGCCCTTCAAGAAGCTGCCGGATTCCATTCCCGCCGCCGAGCAGGAAAAATTGCGCGCCAAAGCCAAGGCCGCGATCACCGGCGTCGTCAATCCGGCTTACACGAAATTCCTCGCGTTCTTCAGGCACGACTACCTGCCGCACGCGCGCAGCAAGATCGGCGTATCCAATTTACCCAACGGCAAGGCGTACTACGCCTACCTCGTGCGCCACTACACGACCACCGACATGACGCCCGCCGAAGTGCATGCGCTGGGCCTGAAGCTGGTCGCGCAAATCCACGCGCAAATGAAGGACGTGTTCGCGCAGGTCGGCTTCAAGGGCAGCTACAAGGATTTCCTGCATTACCTGCGCACCGATCCGAAGTTCTACTACAAGAACCCGGACGACCTGCTGGAGGCGTATCGTGCCGCGGCGAAGACGATCGACCCGCACCTCACCGAGGTGCTGGGCGTGTGGCTGCTGCCGCGGCAACCGTGGGGCGTCGACGTGATTCCGGCGGCGCTCGCGCCGAACACGTATCCGGCGTACGCCGACGTGCCCTACATGAGCGTGAATTTGTACAAGCCCGAGACGCGTCCGAAGTACTCGATCCAGGTGCTGACCTGCCACGAAGGGCGCCCCGGCCACAACCTGCAGATTCCTGTCGCGGAAGAACTGAAGGATCTGCCCGACTTCCGCCGCTACGCCTACTACAACGCCTTTGGCGAGGGCTGGGCGCTGTACTCGGAAACCTTGTGCGACCAGCCGATGGGCCTGTACACCAACCCCTACTCGAAGTTCGGTTATCTCAACTACCAGATGTGGCGTGCGGTGCGGCTGGTGGTCGACACCGGCATCCACGCCGACGGCTGGACCCGCGCGCAGGCGGTCAAATACATGCAGGACAACACCGCGCTGGCCGACCAGAACATCGCCACCGAAGTCGATCGCTACATCGTGTGGCCGGGCCAGGCGTTGAGCTACATGATCGGCGAACAGACCATCCTGAAGCTGCGTGACGAGGCCAGGCGAAAACTCGGCGACAAGTACACGCTGAAGGATTTCGACAACGTGGTGCTCGGCCAGGGCAGCCTGCCGATGGCGGTGTTGAAGGACGTGGTGAATCGCTGGATCGACAACACGCTTGCGGGCAAGCCGGCCGATCAATTGCCCTACGCCTGCAAACCACGCACGGTGGAAGCCTGTCCGGCGGATTGATCCGGGTGTCTCGACTCGGGATTCGGCGCGCGTCAGAGCCATCCCCCTCGATCCCCCTTCCTGCGGAAGGGGGAAGCCAAGCACGTGACCCATTGCTCGATTCCCCTCCCTGCGAAAGGGGGAAGCCGAACGCGCAGCCCACCGCTCGTTACCCCTTCCGAAGGAAGGGGTCGGCGCGCAGCGCCGGGGGATGCCGCTCCCGGGTTGCTGCCAAGCTCGCGCGACGCCAAAAGCCATCCCCCTCGATCCCCCTTCCTGCGGAAGGGGGAAGACAAGCACACAACCCAATGTTCGATTCCCCTTCCTGCGGAAGTTGGAAGCCGAACGCGCAACCCACTGCTCGTTACCCCTTCCGAAGGAAGGCGGTAGACCAACGAGCAGCCCACCGCTCGTTACCCCTTCCGAAGGAAGGGGTCGGCGCGCAGCGCCGGGGGATGCCGCTCCGGGGTTGCTGCTAAGCTCGCGTGACGCGAACGGACCGGGGGTATCCGCGATGCGAACGTTGGCAATCGTGGCCTGCGTATTGGCGCTCTGGCTGGCGTCGGCACCCGCACACGCGCAGACGCGCGTGGAACTGTTGGGCACGTGGCCCGATGGCGCCGCGGTCACGTTGCACCACGGCCAGAATTTCTACCTGCATCTGCGCTACACCAGCGATCAGCCGGTGCACATCTGGGCGCGCCCGTATTTCAACGGCAAACAGGCGAACGCCGGCAGCAACCCCTCGCGCATCTACCCCGCTGGCAGCGGTGAGGCCTTGGGTTGGTTCTTCCTGTCCGCCCCCGGAACGGCGGTGGACGAAGTGCGGATCAGCGTGGGTGATGGATCGCCCCGGAACACGGCGGTCGTCCTCACCTTCCCGGTCTGGGTGGAAAACAGCGACGGGATCGCGGCCGCCGGACCAAAACCCGAGTGGGTCGACCGCCTGCGCGCCTCCGACAAGGCCGCGCAGGATGCCGACTACCAGAAAACGATGAATACCCCGCCCAGCCTCGGCGAGGAACTGTTCTTCGGCGGTTTCATGCTGGCCATGTTCAGCCTAGGCATTGCCGGACTCATGTGGCCTGCATGGGGTCTGTGGCGCTGGCGCGGCGGCTGGCGCCTCGCCGCCGCGGTCCCCGCTGCGATCATGGCGTTCGTGGTGCTACGCCTGCTCGTCGGCACGGCGTTCGATCCCACTTCGCACAACCTGTGGCCGTTCGAGATCATCATGGCCGGCGGCTTGAGCTTCCTCATCATGCTGGTGCTGGCCATCGTGCGGAAAGTCGCGGGTCCGGGACGAACGGCATGACGCCGCGCTGAGCGCGCGACGCCTCGAACCGAATCGTCACGCGATCCGCGACTCACGGTTGTGCCCCCGGCTCCTGCTCGATCAGGTCGCGCAGGGCCGCCTGCATGCGCGCGTGCACCCGCACCAGCGAGCCCCACAGGAACCAGGTGGTGAACACACCGACCACGAGCAATGCGACCAGCACGCCGCGCGGTGGCAGGATGCTGCTGCCCAGCGCGCTCACCAGCAGTGCCATCCCGGCCAGCGTCGCCAGCGGCACCAGCTTGCCCAGCACCCGGCGCAAGCCCACGGTGCGCACGCCATGCACCTGCTCGCTGATCCCCAGTTCGGCCAGCAGCATGCCAAGCGCATCGGTCTTTCGGTAAACCGCCACCAACATCGGCAGCGACACGAACAAGGCGCATGCCCAGATCAGCGACCGGCGGACGACCGGCGACAGCGGCAAGTGCGGCCACCAACGCGGCAACATCGCACTGACGAAAGCGCCGATGCCGAACACGGCGCACACCAGCACCAGGTTCACCGCAATGTGCCACAACAAGCGGCGCAGCATCTTCGCCAGCACCGCGTTCTGGCTCACCACCGCGGTGCCGCCGAGCCAATCGTGATAGCCCGCCGCCAGCGAACGCACGGGCGCCGGCGTGCAACGGCGAAGGCAGGCCAGCAACCACGGCTCGACGCGCAGCAGCAACGGCGACACCAGCATGCAGACCACCGCCGCGGTCACGGTTAGCGGATACAGGAAATCGCCGACGGCACCCGCGGCGATGCCCAAGGCGGCGATCACGAACGAGAACTCGCCGATTTGCGCCATCGTCAGCCCGGTGCGCAACGAGTCCTGCGCGCTGCGGCCTGCGCACACGAAGGCGCCGATGCTGCATGCCAGCGATTTGCCGACGATCACGACCAGGGCCAAACCGAGCGCCGGCCACAGGTACGGCAGCAACTGCGAGGGATCCAACAGCAGGCCGATCGCGACGAAGAAGATCGCGGCGAACATGTCGCGCACCGGCCGCACCAGTCGCACGATGCGCTCCGAACAGCGCGCCTCGGCCACCACAACGCCCGCAAGGTACGCACCGAGCGCGACGCTGAAGCCTTCCCACACCGCCAGCAGGCAGGCGCCGAAGCAGATGCCGAGCGCGGTCACCAGCAGCGGCTCGTCACGCCCGCGCTTGGCCAGCCAATCCAGCAAGCGCGGCAACAACAGCAGGCCCAGCACCAGCGCAACCGAGATGAACAGCAGCATCCGCCACAAGACCTTGAAAGCGATGCCGGTGGTATCTGCACTGCCGGCGGCGACCGCACTCAACACCGTGATCAGCACCACCGTCAGCACTTCTTCGGACACCAGCATGCCGACCATGCCGGCGACAAATCCCTGCCCGCGCCAGCCGCGATCCGCCACCGTGCGCAAGGCCACCATCGTCGACGAAAAACAGATCACGCCGCCGAGGAACACCGCCTCGCGTCCACCCAATCCGGCGAGCCGCCCGATTTCGACGCCGATCCAGAGCATCAGCCCGACTTCCACCACCGCCGCCAGGATCACGCCCGCGCCGAGTGCACGCAGCTTGCGCAGGTTGAAATCGAGCCCCAGCGTGAACAGCAGCAGCACCACACCGAGGTTGGCGATGGATTGCATCGTCCGCTCGTCCGTGAGCAACCGCCACGGCATGTGCGGGCCGATCAACACACCGGCAACGATGTAACCGAGCAACACCGGCAAGCGCAGGCGTGGAAACACGACCACCACCACGCCCGCCGCCAGCATCACCCAAGCGAGATCGCGAATGAACTCGATTTCGTGCAAGTCAGTCTTCCTGTCGGTGAAATTCTTCCGGAATTCGGCGCTGAATGCTTGACGCAGATCCCCGATCCCACGTATTCTTGCGCGCTTCCTGCGTGGGGCCATAGCTCAGTTGGGAGAGCGCTACAATGGCATTGTAGAGGTCGTCGGTTCGATCCCGTCTGGCTCCACCAATCCTCACGCTGTCCCCATCGTCTAGAGGCCTAGGACACCACCCTTTCACGGTGGCGACCGGGGTTCGAATCCCCGTGGGGACGCCAGGATTGCCGGGAAGAATCGCGGCGTTGCAGGTACAATAGGCGGCTCGTTTATCGGATGGATCCGGATACTCAGGAGCGGCGGTAGGAGCGGCTGCAGGAGCGGCAGAAGCCGCGACCGATCCACCAAGGCTTTGCAGGAGCGGCGGAAGCCGCGAGCGATGCACCCAAAGGTTTTTGTTGTAGGAGCGGCGGAAGCCGCGAACGATGCACCAAGACGTTTTGTAGGAGCGGCGGAAGCCGCGACATGTAAATTCGAAACAATGCGGAGCGGTAGTTCAGCTGGTTAGAATGCTGGCCTGTCACGCCGGAGGTCGCGGGTTCGAGTCCCGTCCGCTCCGCCATTTTCGAACACGATTGCCCATGAAAAAACCCCGCTTTCGCGGGGTTTTTTGTTGCGCATCACTCACGTGAAATCAGGCCACGTCGCCTTCCGCCCGTGGCAGCGCGAGGTTGCCACGGTAGATCAGGTAAGGCTCGGCCTGGCCATTGATGACGGCCTCGTCGACCACGACCTTGCTGACGTGCTCCAGCGACGGCAGCTCGTACATGGTGTCGAGCAGCACACCTTCGAGGATCGTGCGCAGCCCGCGCGCGCCGGTCTTGCGCTTGATTGCGCGCTTGGCGATTGCCGTGAGCGCATCGGGCCGGAACTCGATCTCGACGCCTTCCATGTCGAAGATCCGCTTGAACTGCTTGGTGATGGCGTTCTTCGGCTCGGTGAGGATCTTCACCAGCGCGTCTTCATCCAGCTCGTCCAGGGTCGCCACCACCGGCAGGCGGCCGACGAACTCCGGGATCAGGCCGTACTTCACCAAATCTTCCGGCTCGACGCCGGCCAGCAGCGTGCCCACGTTCTGCTTGCGCTGCTTGCTGCGGATTTCGGCCGAGAAGCCGATGCCCGTGGTTTCCGAACGCTGCTGGATCACCTTGTCGAGGCCGGAGAATGCGCCGCCGCACATGAACAGGATGTTCTTGGTGTCGACCTGCAGGAATTCCTGCTGCGGATGCTTGCGACCGCCCTGCGGCGGCACCGAGGCCAGGGTGCCCTCGATCAGCTTCAGCAGTGCCTGCTGCACGCCTTCACCCGACACGTCGCGGGTAATCGAAGGGTTTTCGCTCTTGCGCGAAATCTTGTCGATCTCGTCGATGTAGACGATGCCCGACTGCGCCTTCTCGACGTCGTAGTCGCACTTCTGCAGCAGCTTCTGGATGATGTTCTCGACGTCCTCGCCGACGTAGCCCGCTTCGGTGAGCGTGGTGGCATCGGCGATGGTGAACGGCACGTTGAGCAACCGCGCGAGCGTTTCGGCCAGCAGGGTCTTGCCGCAGCCGGTCGGCCCGATCAGCAGGATATTCGACTTGGCGAGCTCGATTTCATCCTTCTTGGCGCGCGATTCGATGCGCTTGTAGTGGTTGTACACGGCAACGGCCAGCGCCTTCTTGGCGCGCGTCTGCCCGATCACGTATTGATCAAGCGTTTCCATGATCTCGCGCGGCTTGGGCAGTTGCGTGCGGCCGGACGCGGCCTTTTCTTCCAGCTCTTCGCGGATGATGTCGTTGCACAATTCGACGCATTCATCGCAGATGAACACGCTCGGGCCCGCGATCAACTTGCGGACTTCGTGCTGACTCTTGCCGCAGAACGAGCAATACAGGATCTTGCCGCCTTCGCCGCCGCGGCTGGGCCGGTCCTCGCTCATTTCTCAG
>DASSRT010000117.1:0-2605 GCA_035701705.1 Rhodanobacteraceae bacterium | reverse complement strand
TGCGTCCGCGCATGGCGCTTCACGGCTGATTACAGTCACCGCTTTGGGAGTGGAACGGATCCTGCGCAGCATCGGGATACATGCGCATCGTGTTGGGCCTCCAAGGATCGTGGATGGCAAACCGACCTTGGCAATGTGGATTGAATTGGACAGCCAAACGCATCAGGCGCTTGGGCTACGCGCAGCATCTGACGTCAGCGTCAGGCAGTAGCGGCCTTTCCCGTCCGACGGGTCGATGGCTGCGGCGCTTGGGAAATGGCAACGGCCTTTGCTACAGTGCTCCAACCTGCGGGACGGCAAGCGCCCGGAATCATTGGACGCGCGGGATGCGTGGAGACCATGATCCGATTCCGGCCCTGGCCTCCAGTTGCAGCGCAGTGGTCGCGATGCCCCGTGGGAAGTGACGCGGGCGCATCCCGATGCGCCGCGCCGGGGTGGCGAAACTGGTAGACGCAAGGGACTTAAAATCCCTCGGCCGCAAGGCCATGCGGGTTCGATCCCCGCCCCCGGCACCACTCGATTCGGCACCAGGTGATTGCCGCGCAGGCGCGCGCTATTTCTTCGCGGGCGGCTGGTCGACGTGCCCGCAGTGCGCGCAAGTACGCGCCTCGATCGATCCGTAATAGCGGTCGAACACCGGCGGGAAATCCTTCTCGATGCTGTCGAGGATGAAATACTCCTCGAACAGCTTGTGATTGCATTGCTGGCAGAACCACAGCAGGCCGTCTTTCTCGTGCGGCAGCCGGCGCCGCTCGATCACCAGCCCGATCGAGTCCGGCATCCGCTGCGGCGAATGCGGCGTGCGCGGCGGCAGGTAGAACATCTCGCCGGCGCGAATCGGAAGGTCACGGCGCTGGCCATCGTCCTGCACCCGCAACACCATTTCGCCTTCGAGTTGATGGAAGAATTCCGGGCCTTCGTCCCAGTGGTAATCGGTACGCGAGTTCGGTCCGCCGACGATCATGATGATGAAGTCGCCATCGACGATGCACTTGTTGCCGACCGGCGGCTTCAGCAGGTGGCGGTGCTCGTCGATCCATGCTTGCAGGTTGAAGGGGGGTGTCAGGCTCATGCTTGCGTCCTCGTCGAATGTCGAGATTATCGCGCGCGCAGGATGGCGGTCCAATGCAAGGCAGTTGACAGCACACGGTTCCAGCCATGAGGCTGTGAGTTCAACAGCCGGGCAGATTGGCGACCATGACCTTCATCAAGATGCGTGCGGCCTTGCTGGCCCTGTGCCTGGTGCCGTTCGCGGCATGTGCGCAAAACCCCGCGGCGGCGCCGAGTGCGGCCGCGTTCGTGCCGCGCAGCGTGACCATCCTCGGGTCCGGCGACGTGTTGATCCATCCGCCGCTGATCGCGCAGGCGCAGGCGGATGCGAAGGCCGAGGGCAAGACCGGCTACGATTTCGATGCAATCCTCGGGTCGATCGCGCCTGACGTGCGCGATGTCGATCTCGCCATTTGCGAACTGGAAACCCCGCTCGCGCCGCCGCAGGGCCCGTTCACCGGCTACCCGGAATTCGACGTGCCGCCGCAGGTGCTGGTGGCGCTGAAAGACGACGGCTACGACGAATGCACCACGGCCTCGAACCATTCGCTCGACAAGGGTTTCGCCGGGATCGTGCGCACGCTGGACGAACTCGATGCTGCCGGCATTCGCCACACCGGCAGCGCACGCACCGCGAAGGAAGCTGACACGCCGTTGATCATCACCTTGCCGAATGGCGTGAAGGTCGCATCGTTGGCGTATTCGTATGGGTTCAATGACCACAAGATACCCGAGGGCAAGTCGTGGTCGGTGAACGAAATCGACGTGCCGAAGATCCTTGCGGCTGCGAAGCGTGCAAAAAAGGCGGGCGCCGACATCGTGGTGCTGTCGCTGCACTGGGGCACCGAATACGATCATCTGGCGACACCGACGCAACTCGCGCAGGCGAAGCGCCTGCTGGCGTCACCCGATGTCGACCTGATCCTCGGCGACCACGCGCACGTGATCCAGCCGATGCAGAAGGTTGGCGACAAGTGGGTGATCTACTGCATGGGCAACCTCGTTGCCCGCCATTCCACGCCCATCGACGACAACCGCGAGGGCGTGCTGGCCAAATTCACTTTCACCGAAATCCGTCCGCACGTGTTTCGCGCCAGCCGTGCCGAAGCCATCCCGGTATGGATGCAGATGACGCCGCAGCTGCGTCTGATCGATTTGCCGCGCGCGCTGGCCGACCCGGCCACTACTCCCGAACAGCGCGCGGTGTACCAGAACGCCTGGAACCGCATCGCCGGTTACCTCGACGCTTATGGCGCGGTGAAGGCGGGGCTCGTCATCAAGTAGCGGCGTGCGGTTGCGCCGGACATTGTCGCGGAAGTCGGGACTTGAGCGCGCGGACATGTTCGGTGGTCGCCGGTTCGGGCTTGTCGCCACCGCCGTCGAACAGCACGTGCCACACGCCGTGGCGGTCGCGCTTCCAGGTCGACACGAAGCGACCGACGTGGAAACGCGGTTCGACCGTTTGCCCGGGATCGTCGAACCAGTACGGCCCCGTTGACAGGGCCGTGTCCGGATCGCCGCCGATCACCACGCGTTCCGGGTGCCAGCGCAAGCG
>DASSRT010000116.1:0-8182 GCA_035701705.1 Rhodanobacteraceae bacterium | reverse complement strand
CGTTGCGACTGCGCGCAGGAAGCGCGCCAACGGGGCCCCTCGAACACGGCGAGCGGACGGCGGACAAGTCCGGAGGATGGCGCACAGGAAGTGCGCCAGTTCGCCGCCGGGCCATGGATGGCCC
Source organism: Rhodanobacteraceae bacterium (assembly GCA_035701705.1). Taxonomy (GTDB): domain Bacteria; phylum Pseudomonadota; class Gammaproteobacteria; order Xanthomonadales; family Rhodanobacteraceae; genus 66-474. The sequence continues at coordinate 8,058 of DASSRT010000116.1, read as the reverse complement.
ATCGGCGAACCCCGGCGGTCGCGAGCGTACCCGCAGCCCATGGATGGGCGCAGGGCGTGTTCGCGGGGTGGCCTTCTCTTTGGTGACTTTCTCTTGGCCACGCAAGAGAAAGTCACACGCTCGCCGCCGAGGCGAGCGGAAAAAACATGAATGCCGTCCATGAACAACTGCAAAGATGGATCCCGGCTTGCGCCGGGATGACAGCGTTTCGAAGCATCAGACACGTGCGAACCCTCACCCGGCGCTGCGCGCCACCACGGAGCTCTCGCGCCACGGGTGGCGGCTCTCCCGGAGGGAGAGGGACAAAACAGGATCCCGGCTTGCGCCGGGATGACGACGGTGTTTTTCTTCTACGCAAGCGAGCGAATCCGCTCTTGCGCGAGAGGCGAGCGGAAGGAAAGTGGACGTCGATTGCTTCGAATCAGCGATGGGACATTACGATGATGGACGGTTGGGTAAAGGTGTGCGCACGCGATGAACTGCTGCCGGGCGAATTCAAGGTCGTCTGGGATGGCGACACCGCGATTGCGGTGTACAACCTCGAAGGCGACCTTTACGCCATCGAGGACACCTGCACCCACGACGGCGGTGAACTCGCCGGCGGCGAGGTCTGCGGATTCGAGATCGAATGCGCGCGCCACGGTGCGCGCTTCGACGTACGCACGGGCGAGGTGAAGGAAGCGCCCGCGACCGAGCCGATCGCGAGTTTTCCGGTGCGCGTGGAGGACGGCATCATCTTCACCCGCGACGACCGCTGATTGCGGCGTCAGGCGCCCACCGTCGGCGGGAACCGCACTTCGACGCGCAGGCCGTGCGGGTTCGAGTGGTTGGAGAACGACAGTTCGCCGCCGTGGCGTTCGGCGATTTCGCGCACGATCGCGAGCCCGAGGCCGGTGCCCTCGTAACCATTGCCGACGACCCGGAAGAACCGCTCGCCAAGCCGCGGGATGAGTTCCGCCGCGACGCCGGGTCCGTTGTCCTGAACGCTCAGCACGCAACCGCCGTCCGCTCCGGTGTGCAATTCCACCGTCACTTCGCCATTGCCATGGGCGCCGTAGCGCGAGGCGTTGTCGACGAGGTTGCCCAGCAGTTCACGCAGCAGCGTGGCATCGCCGATCACGACCACGCCATGATCCGGGCCGCGATAGCCGAGGTCGATGCCGTGGGCAATGGAGTCGGGTACGCGGGCTGCGACTTCGTCGCGCACCAGATCCGCCAGATCCAGCGGCGCCGCGACGCCCAGCGTTTCGTCCGGCGCCTGCGCTCGCGCCAGCGCCAGCAGCTGGCCGGCGGCGCGCGCCGTTCCTGCCGACAGGCGTTCGACGTGCGCAAGTGCTTCGCTGACGGTCTTGGGGCTGGGATCGGCGAGCGCGCGTTCGGCCTGCAGCCGCAGCCCCGCGAGGGGCGTGCGCAACTGATGCGCGGCGTCAGCGATGAAACGCTGTTGCTGCCGCAAGGTGCGGTCGAGCCGCCCCAGCAGCGCGTCGATGGTGGCGACCAGTGGCTGCACTTCCAGCGGCGCGTCGACCGTGCGCAAGGGCGACAGGTCGCCGGCATCGCGCAGGCGGATTTCCCGCGCCAGCGGATCGAGCACGCGCAGGCCGCTGTTGACGCCCAGCCACACCAGTCCCATGGCCACGGTGATCAGCAACAGTTCGATGGGTACGCTGGAGACCATCAATTCGCGCGCGAGCGCGCGCCGGCCTTCGGTGCCTTCGGCGGTGGAGATCACCAGCATGTCGCCGGGATCGGCGCGGTTGGGCAGGAACACCGAGGCCATGCGCATGCTGCGGTCGCGATCGACGAACGTGGTGAAGACCGGACCCGCAGCTGTCGAACGCGAAACGGGTTGCGGCAGGTCCTGGTCGCCAGCGAGTACGCCATAGCGCAAACTGCGGACCGCGAAACGGTTGCGGTCCTGCACCGAGAAATGCAGCAGGATGCGTGCCTGCTCGCTCAATTCGTTGCGGCCGGCATCGCTGTTGACCAGCTCGCCGATGGCTTCGGCGCTGTCCAGCAACCAGTGGTCGTAAACCGCGTTGGCGTAGTGCAAGCCGACTGCGTAGTTGACGATGCCGCCGCACACCAGCACCGCCAGCAACGGCAGCGAGACGAACAGCAACAGGCGCCGGCGCAGGCTCGGGCTACGCACCATCGCCGGCCTCCAGCAAATAGCCGAGGCCGCGCACGGTGCGCAGGTTGGCGCCGCTGCCGGCGAGCTTGCGGCGCAGTCGATAGATGGCAATGTCGAGGCCGTTGTCGGTCAGTGCCTCGTTCCAGGTGCACAGTGCCTCGATCACGTGTTCGCGCGAGGTCACCCGGTTGACGCGCGATGCCAGGACTTCCAGCAGGCCGAACTCGCGCGCGGTCAGGTCGAGCACGCGGCCGTCGCGCAGTACCCGGCGGCCGGCGAGATCGATTTCGAGCGCTCCCAGCTGCAGCACGGTTGCGCCGTGGTTGCCATGGCGACGCAGCAGGGCCCGTACCCGCGCGTCGAATTCCGCGAGGCTGAAGGGTTTGACCAGATAATCATCGGCGCCGAGATCGAGCGTGCGCACGCGCTGTTCGACATCTTCGCGGGCGGTGATCACCAGCACCGGCACCCCGTCGTGGGCCGCACGCAGGCGCCACACCACCTCGTCGCCGTCGCCGTCGGGCAGCCCCAGATCGAGCACCACCAGCGTGAAGGCGTGTTCCTGCAGCGCGACGATCGCCGCCTGGCTGCTGGCGAGATGGTCGATGGTGTGCCCGGCGTTTTCCAGCGCGGCGCATACCGCATCGGCGATGGCCGCATCATCTTCGACTACCAGCACGCGCATGCGCCGACTCCACGCCGTGGCAAGGATGGGGACCTCAAGCGTACAACTTGACGAGCACGATTTCGCCGGCGCCTTCGATATGGACACGCTGGCCCGCGACCTGCGTCACCAATGCGGCATCCCCGGCGGCGAGTTCCAGCGCCGGTGCGTCGGCACCCGCGACCGCAGCGAAGCCGCTGTCCAGATACACCAGCCAGCGCACGCCGGGTTCGGGGGGCAGCAGCATCGAGTCCACCAGCGTGCGGGGGATCGCCTCGCCGCGTGCGTCGCCGCGCAGCATCAGGTTGAAGTCGCGGGTCGGGCCTTCCGGGAGCGCGCCGAACGGCGCGGGACTGCCAGCGAATCGTACGGCGTGCATGCGCGCGGCGTGCAGCGCAGTCCCGTCTTGGAAATGCAGGATCATCGGTGCGTCCAGCGGCGCCAGCTCGCGGCGCGTCTGCGGCAATTCCGAGAACGGTCCTCCCTTGTCGACCCTGGCAACGCTGACGCGGACGCGCCATTCCGCGCTGTCGGGTTCGCGCAGGATCACCGTGGTGCTGCCGGCGCCGTTGGCCCAGGGCTCTTCGCGCTGCGTGGCGCGGGGAATGGCGATCACGGATGGCATGTGGCCGATGGTATCGGTGCGGGGGCGATGTCAGTCGATCAGCCCGCGCAGCGTGTCGAGCCCGAGCTTGAGGCTTTCGTTCCACGCGTAGCCGACGATCGCGCCGCCGCTGTGTGCATCGCGGAATTCCTCTGCCTGTCCGGGCGCGAGCAGGTGGCGGTAGTCGACCGTCAATTCCTCGCCAGCTTCGAGGTCGCGCGCGGCGAAGACGAAGCCGAGCAGCCACAGGCCGGTCGGGTCGAAGTCGTGGTTGACGTAGCACTCGTCCGGCCAGTCGGGTGAAAGGGTGTAGCGGTCCTCGAACCAGCGCACCGAGGTGTGCAGCAGTGCCGCGCGCGCCGGGTCGCCGATGATTTCCGCGAACGACCAGGTCTGGTTGATGGCGTCCGGCGCGATCGCGATGCGCCCGCGCGCCAGCGGCTCGTCGAGGAACAGGCCCTTGCCGGCACCGGGAATGCGCGATGGGGCGATGCGATAGCGGGGCAGGATCACGCGGGCGGTCGTGGTGGTGGGCGCGCCAGTGTAGTGCGATCCACGATCAGCGGACAGGCGACGCGGGGTCTCCGCGCCGCCTGCCACTTCGATCACTTGCTTACTTCTTGCGCGGGTGCCGCGCCGGCTTGGCGGCCGGGGCCGCGAAACTGCCGGTGAGGCGGATCGCGTCGTGGTTGCGCGCCAGCGTCTTGTCGCCGATGCCCTTGATGTTGCCGAGGTCGCTGGCGTTCTTGAACGCGCCGTGCGCCTTGCGGTAGGCGACGATCGCCTCGGCCTTGGCGAGGCCGATGCCATCCAGCGAGGCGGCGATGGTGGCGGCGTCGGCGGTGTTGACGTTGACCGGCGTGGCGGCGATGGCCGGCATGGCGAAGGCGAGGGTGAGTGCGAGTGCGGCGAGGGTTTTGCGGAACATGTGGATTCTCCCTTTGGGCTGATGCGCGCCGCGGTGTCGGCACGTGGAGCCAGCTTGCCGCCCGCGTACGCCCGGACGTAGCGGGCTGCATCGCGCATTCGCGTCGGGCAAGCACGCCGGCGGTTGTCGGAATCGGCCGACGCGGCGCTGTTACAATGTGACATTTCGTATCGACGGGAGCCAGCAATGGACGCCAACAAGGCCAGTGCCTTCATCGGCAAGCTGTGGGACGACGAAGTGGTCCCGCAGATCACCGAGTACATCAGGATCCCGAACAAGTCGCCGATGTTCGACAAGGACTGGCAAGCACACGGCTACATGGACGCTGCGGTGGCGCTGATGGAAAAGTGGGCGCGCGCGAAACTTGCGTCGCTGCCCGGTGCCACCCTCGAAGTGGTGCGCCTGGAAGGCCGCACGCCGCTGATCTTCATCGACGTGCCGGCGTTGGGCAATGCCGCGCGCACGGACGACTGCGTGCTGCTGTACGGGCACCTCGACAAGCAGCCGGAAATGACCGGCTGGAACGAGGGCCTCGGCCCGTGGACGCCGGTGCTGAAGGGCGACCGCCTGTATGGCCGCGGCGGTGCGGATGACGGCTACGCGATCTTCGGTTCGCTGTCGGCCTTGCTGGCCCTGCACGACCAGGGTGTGCCGCACGCGCGCTGCGTGGTGATGATCGAGGCTTGTGAAGAATCCGGCAGCTACGACCTGCCGTATTACGTAGATCACCTGGCGCCGCGTATCGGCCAGCCTTCATTGGTGGTGTGCCTCGATTCCGGCTGTGCCAACTACGACCAGCTGTGGTTGACCACCTCCTTGCGCGGCATGACCGGTGGCGAGTTGACCGTCGAGGTGCTGACCGAGGGCGTGCATTCGGGCGACGCGTCGGGCGTGGTGCCCGACAGTTTCCGCATCATGCGCGAATTGTTGTCGCGGATCGAGAACCCGGCCACCGGCGAAATCCTGCCGAAGGAACTGTACGTCGAGGTTCCGGCCGAGCGCATCGAACAGGCGAAGCAATGCGCGGAAATCCTCGGCGATGACGTGTTCGCCAAATTCCCGTGGACGCCCGGCATGCAGCCTGTCAGCGCTGACCGGGTGGAGCTGATCCTCAATCGCACCTGGCGTCCGCAGTTGGCGATCACCGGTGCCGACGGCCTGCCGCCGCTCGCGAGTGCGGGCAACGTGTTGCGCCCGTCCACTTCGCTGAAACTCAGCCTGCGCCTGCCGCCCACGGCGAACGGCGCCAAGGCGGGCGCGTTCGTGAAGCAACTGCTGGAGGCCGATCCGCCCTACGGCGCGAAGGTCAGCTTCAAGCTCGAAAAAGACGGCGGCGGCTGGAATGCGCCGCAGCTGTCCGAGTGGTTGAACGGCGCCGTGGACAAGGCCTCGCAGGACGCATTCGGCGCGCCCGCGGCCTACATGGGCGAGGGTGGCTCGATTCCGTTCATGGGCATGCTGGGCGAGAAATTCCCGCGCGCGCAGTTCCTCATCACCGGCGTGCTTGGACCGCACTCCAACGCACATGGCCCCAACGAATTCCTGCACATCCCGACCGGCAAGAACGTCACGGCGGTAGTGGCGAGCGTGGTCGCGGCGCATGCGCAGGCGAGTGCGCAGGGATTGACCTGAGCCCGACGGGCTTGCATGAAACGAAACTTCATCCCCCTCGATCCCCCTTCCTGCGGAAGGGGGAAGAAAAGCTCGCCCCCTTCCACAGGAAGGGAGCCGGCGCGAAGCGCCGGGGGGATGCCGAGGCCGCGAAAGGCCATCCCGGACATCGTCAATGCTGATTCGTGCAGCGACCACTGACGATGCGGTCCCATTGGCGGTGTTGTCCGGCCAGCTCGGCTATCCCGCGGACGCGGCCACCGTTTTGCGCCGGCTGGATGGCGTGGTTTCGCACCAGGCTGGCGTGGTGCTGGTGGCGGTCGATGACCAGCATGCGTTGAGTGGTTTCGCCCACGTGGAGCCGCGACATCTGCTGGTCGCGGAACCCTTCGCGGAACTCGCCGCGCTGGTGGTATCCGAAAACGCACGCGGGCAAGGCGTCGGCAATGCGTTGCTGGCGGCCGTCGAAACATGGACGCGCGAGCGCGGATTCTCGGCCGTGCGCGTGCGCTCGAACGTGGTCCGCGAGCGCGCGCATCGCTTCTATTTGCGCGCGGGCTACAGCGAGCGCAAGTGGCAGGCGGTGTTCGTCAAATCGCTGTGACGCCACACCAACACCGCTAGGCTTGCACGACCATGAACGGGATGTTGTTGCGATGAACTACGACTTGCCCCCGGTCACCCGCGCGCTGTTGATCGCGAATGTCGCGATCTTCCTGCTGGAGCTGGTGCCGTCATTGCATTGGGTGATCATTGCCTACGGCGCCTTGTGGCCGGTCGGGCCGGCGCACATGATGCAATTCCCCGACGGCAGCTTCCTGAAAGCCGGGTTCCACGTCTGGCAGCTCGTCACCTACGCGTTCCTGCATGGCGGTTGGTCGCACATCGCCTTCAACATGTTCGCGCTGTGGATGTTCGGCGGGCCGATCGAGCACCTGCTGGGCGCGAAGCACTACACCATCTACTACTTTGCCTGCGCCATTACCGCCGCATTCGCGAACATGCTGGTCGCGCACTTCTTCGTGCACGGGTTCTATCCCACGCTCGGCGCGTCGGGGGCCATCTTCGGGTTGCTGGTGGCGTTTGGCTTGATGTACCCGCAGGTGAAGATGTTCCTGATCTTCCTGCCGATCCCGATGCCGGCATGGATTTTCGTGATTGGTTACATCGCGCTGGAGTTGTTCTTCGGCGTCAGCGGCTACGAGCCGGGGGTTGCGCACTTCGCACACCTTGGCGGCGCGGTCGGTGGTTTCCTGCTGCTGCAATACTGGCGCGGCAAGCTGCCATTCAAGCCCCGGCGTATCCTCACGCGTTGAGGTTTTTGGCGGCGCCGCGCTTCAGCGCGCGGCGATGCTCAAATCTTCCACGTACACGACTTCGCAGGCGCCATCACCGGTGTCGTTGCGGGTCATCGAACTGCGCCAGCGCCAGCCGCCTTGTTTGTCCGCCTCGACCAGCAGGCCGTCGAGCGTAACCACGTCGCCCACGCGCACGCGCTTCAGCTCGTAGGCGACCAGCGCGTTCGCCGGCAACATGTGCATGTTGGCGCTGTGGGTTTCGATTTCACGCTGCGGAATCGGGAACTGCCGCGTGCTCCAGTAGTAGAAGCGGTCGCCCTGGCCGATCTTGATGTGTTGCAGCACGGCGGTGTCGGACATGCGACCCCAGCCGAAGGCGAGGTCGGTGGGGGACAGGTCGGATTCGGCGTCGAAGTGGTAGTCCTCGCGCGAGAGCACGCGCGCAGTCAGCGAGAACTTCGCGAGCGGGTGCAGCGTGGCATCCCTGAACGTGATCGGCGGCTGCGGCGATGCGAAATCGGTCTGCAGCGGATCGTCGGGAGCGATGACGCCATCGGCGCGCGCGACCGGGCGGCCACTCCACCAGAACCAGCCCGCGACCAGCAGGATCGCGAGCAACACCCATGGCCGCCAATTGCGCATCGAACCCCTGCCGCAATGTCACGCATGCAATGTTACTTCACGCCGATACGGCAGCGGCGAGGCGCTTGCGCACCTCGCCGCCGCGGGGTTTCCGAAGACTGCGGTGATCGCTCAGCGGTTTTCGACGCTGGGGTGCAGGCGCTTCACCAGGTGCAGGGTGTTGGTGTCGGTGTGGTG
>DASSRT010000115.1:0-2100 GCA_035701705.1 Rhodanobacteraceae bacterium | reverse complement strand
ACGGCATTCCCCCGCGCTTCGCGCGACCCCCCTTCGTACCGAAGAGGGGTGAACCTTCCCCCTTCCGCAGGCAGGGGGATCGAGGGGGATGGCGTTCGCTCGGGGTGACGGCATTCCCCCGCGCTTCGCGCGACCCCCCTTCGTGCCGAAGAGGGGTGAACCTTCCCCCTTCCGCAGGAAGGGGGATCGAGGGGGATGGCTTTTCGCAGCGCGGCACGACATCCCCCGCGCACCTGCGGTGCGCGACCCCCTTCGTGCCGAAGGGGGCATTCATAATGTTGCTCTACCGAGTGCCACGTCTCACGCGTCGTGCCACGAACGCGGAATCCTCGTCCTACTTTTCCTTCAGCGGAATCGAATGGATGCCCGCCGCGGTCAGCCGCTGCTGGACATCCTGCAATTGCGTGGCGGACGCAAACGGCCCCAGCCGCACGCGGTTCCAGACCTGGCCATCGAGCGTCACCGTCTGCACGTTCGCGGTGAAGCCCTGCAACGCCAACTTTGCCTTCATCGCATCGGCATCGGCGGCACTCGGGAATGCGCCGACCTGCAATACGTAACCACCCACGGATGCCGACGCGCCGGCGCTGGCGGGCGCCGCGGCGCTGGTGTTGTTTGCGGCCGCCGCCTTCTGCTGCTCGGCCTTGGCCATCGCCGACAGTTCCGCGTTGGGAATCACCACTTCCTTCTCGGGCAGCACCTTGTAGAAGTCGAATTTCGAGGCATTCGCCGATGTTCCGCTGGCAGCAATGCCGGGTCCGCTGCCCTGTTCCGCCACCGCATCGGGATTCGCGCGCGGCTGGTCGTTGCGCTGCACGCTGGGAATCCAGCCGCGGTGCGCCGCGATGAACACCAGCACCCCGCCGATCACGATGCCGATCAGGATCAGGCCCCAGCCGGGCAAACCCGAACCGCCGTTGCGTACCGCCTGTTTGCTGCCACGTTGCGTTGCCACTGCCTGTCCTCGTGATCGAATGCGCGCGCGATCCGCGCACGGATGACATCATCAATTCTTCAAACGGCCGCCCGGGTCACATCGACTCCGGCGCCGACACGCCGAGCATGCCGAGGCCGTTCGCCAACACCTGCCGGGTTGCATAGGCCAGCGCCACGCGCGCATTGCGCAGGTCCTCGTCGTCGACCAGGAACTGCTCGGCGTTGTACCAGACGTGGAAGGCACCGGCCAGTTCGCGCAGGTATTGTGCCAGCAGATGCGGCTCCCGATGGGCGGCGGCGTACTCGACGATTTCGGGAAAGCGCGAGAGCTCGACCATCACCACGCGCGCCGGTTCGCTTTCCAGCCGGTCGAGGTGCCTGAGCGCGTGGGTCTGCTCGAACACGATCGAACGCTCGTGCATCTGGCGGGCCACGCTGCACACGCGCGCATGCGCGTACTGGATGTAATAGACCGGGTTGTCGTTGGTCTGCGAGCGCGCGAGGTCGATGTCGAACACCAGTTGCGAGTCGCCCTTGCGCGCGATCAGGAAATAGCGCGTGGCATCGAGACCGGCCATCTCGACCAGATCGCGCAAGGTGACGTAGGAGCCGGCGCGCTTGGAAATCTTCACCTCCTCGCCGCCTTTCATCACCGTCACCATCTGGTACAGCACGTAATCCGGCCAGTCGGCCGGGATGCCGACGGCAAGGGCCTGCAAGCCGGCCTTCACGCGCGTCAGCGAACCGTGGTGATCGGCGCCGAGCACGGTGGCGGCGTGCTTGTAACCGCGCTCCCACTTCGACAAGTGATAGGCGACGTCGGGCACGAAATAGGTGTACGCGCCGTCGGACTTCCGCATCACGCGGTCCTTGTCGTCGCCGAAGTCGGTGCTGCGCAGCCACAGCGCGCCCTCGGCCTCGTAGGAATGGCCTTCGGCGGCGATGCGCTCGACCACCTGCAACACCTTGCCGTCGACGAACAACGAGGATTCGAGGAAGTACACGTCGAAGCCCACGCCAAACGCGCGCAGGTCGGCGTCCTGTTCACGCCGCAACCAGGCGACGGCGAACTCGCGGATGGCGTCGAGATCCTCGGGATCCGCCGCGGCCGTCACGCGGCCCTTGTCCACCTCGATGCTGGCGCCGGCAAGGTAGTCGCGCGCG
>DASSRT010000114.1:0-20669 GCA_035701705.1 Rhodanobacteraceae bacterium | reverse complement strand
CAAGGACGGTGTGCGCGAACCGATTGGCGAGCGCATCATCGAGACGCCGGTGAACTTTGACGATTACACGCATGCCGACAATCGCGTCGAATACGTCGCCTACGTGCCGCCGGGCAGCATTGCGGCCGGTGCCAGGATCGCGGCGCATGGCGTGGGCGCGACGCCGTCCTGTGAGTCTTGCCACGGTGCGAAATTGCAGGGAGTCGGCGACATTCCGTATCTTGCCGGGCGTTCGCCGACCTATATCGTGCGCGAGCTGATCCTGTTCCGCCTCGGCAGGCGGACCAATCCTGGCGCCTCGCCGATGCGTACGGAAGTCTCCCGCCTCACGCTGAAGGAAATGATCGACGTCGCCGCGTACGCGGCATCGTTGAAGTCGTAGGTGGGGAAGCGGATGCGCTAAAATGCCGGTTTTGCCGGAGGTTGCATGAGCGCATCCCCATCCGCAGGCGCATGCTTTCGCGCCGCGCTCGCCGCCGAGTCGCCGCTGCAGGTGGTCGGCACGATCACCGCCTACGCCGGCCTGATGGCCAGGCGCGTCGGCTACAAGGCACTGTATCTCTCGGGTGGCGGCGTCGCCGCCAATTCGTTGGGCATGCCCGACCTTGGCATCTCCACGATGGAGGACGTGCTCACCGACGCGCGGCGCATCGTCGAGGCCACCCAGCTGCCACTGTTGGTCGACATCGACACCGGCTGGGGCGGCGCCTTCAACATCGCGCGTGCCATCCGCAACTTCGAGCGCATCGGCGTCGCCGCCGTGCACATGGAAGACCAGGTCGGCCAGAAGCGCTGCGGCCATCGCCCCGGCAAGGAAGTGGTGTCGAAAGACGAAATGGTCGATCGCGTGAAGGCCGCGGTCGATGCGAAAACCGACAAGGATTTCGTGCTGATGGCGCGCATCGACGCCGCGGCGGTGGAAGGCATCGACAGCGCCATTGAGCGCGCCGTGGCCTACGTCGAGGCCGGTGCCGACATGATCTTTCCCGAGGCGATGAAGACGCTGGACGATTACCGCAAATTCAAGGCGGCGGTGCAGGTGCCGATTCTCGCCAACCTCACGGAGTTTGGTTCGACGCCGTTCTTCACCGTCGACGAATTGCGTTCCGCCAACGTCGACATCGCGCTGTATTGCTGTGGTGCCTACCGCGCCATGAACAAGGCCGCGCTTGGCTTCTACGAAACCGTGCGCCGCGACGGCACGCAAAAGGCCTGTGTGCCGCAGATGCAGACGCGCGAGGAGCTCTATGACTTCCTCGGCTACCACGCGTACGAAGACAAACTCGATGAATTGTTCGCGGTAAGGAAATGACCCAGGAGCCGATGATGAGCGACAACGCACAAGTACTTCCCAAGGCCAAGAAATCCGTGGCGCTTTCCGGTGTCGCCGCCGGCAACACCGCGCTGTGCACGGTCGGCCGCAGCGGCAACGACCTGCATTACCGCGGCTACGACATCAAGGACCTGGCCACCAGGGCAACCTTCGAGGAAGTCGCCTACCTGCTGGTGTACGGACGGTTGCCGACGTGGTCGGAGCTCAACGCGTATCGCGCCAAGTTGCAGCGGTTGCGCGGCCTTCCGCGGCGGGTCACCGCAGCCCTCGAGCTGCTGCCGGCGTCCACCCACCCGATGGACGTGCTGCGCACCGGCTGTTCCATGCTCGGCACGGTGCTGCCGGAAGCGGCGGACCACAACGTCACCGGCGCGCGCGACATCGCCGATCGCCTGATGGCGAGCTTCGGCTCGATGCTGCTGTACTGGTACCACGCCTCCCACAACGGGCGGAAGATCGACGTCGAGACCGACGACGAGACCGTCGCCGCGCACTTCCTGCACCTGCTGCACGGCAAGCCGCCGAGCGAGCTGCAGGCGAACGCGCTGGACAAATCGCTGATCCTGTACGCCGAGCACGAGTTCAACGCCAGCACCTTCACCGCGCGCGTGATCGCGGGTACCGGTTCGGACATGTATTCGGCGATCACCGGCGCGATCGGCGCGCTGCGCGGCCCCAAGCACGGCGGTGCCAACGAGGTGGCGATGGAGATCATCTCGCGCTACCGCAACGCGGACGAGGCCGAGGCCGACATCCGCCAGCGCGTCGCCAACAAGGAAATCGTGATCGGCTTCGGCCATCCGGTGTACACGATCGTCGACCCGCGCAACACCATCATCAAGGAGATCTCGCGCAAGCTGTGCAGCGATGCCGGCGACATGCGCCTGTTCGACATCTCCGAGCGGATCGAGAACGTGATGATGGAACTCAAGAAGATGTTCCCGAACCTCGACTGGTTCTCGGCCAGCACCTACCACATGCTGGGCGTGCCGACCGCGATGTTCACCCCGCTGTTCGTGATCTCGCGCACCGCGGGCTGGAGCGCACACGTGATCGAGCAGCGCCAGGATGGCAAGATCATCCGTCCCAGCGCGAATTACACCGGGCCGGAAGATCAGGCGTATGTGCCCATTGAAAAACGCTGACCGGAGTTTCGGGCCGAAGAAAGTTGACTTGCTTCCAAGGTCGAAACCGCACGGCACCAACTCCCCCTCTCCCCCAAATGGCTGTCAATTTGGGGGAGAGGGCAAGGGGTGAGGGGGAAATACTCAGCGCAGCGTGGCCGTTTCGGCTGGGCGAAGTGCCCGCCCCCTCACCCCAACCCTCTCCCCCGAGCAAAGGTCGCTCGGGGGAGAGGGAGCTACTGCTCCGGTGTCCTCCCGGCTACCCCGCGAAATGCATGCGCGGGAGAAATGGCGCTGCCTCTTCGACAGAATGCGGCGGGATTCATGCTGCCTTGGCCTGATCGAGGCCTTGGGCCGTCAACGCGCGTTGCACGCCCGCATCGGCGCGCATGCGTTGCTCGAACTTCTTGAGGTTGTCGAGGCCGGAGAGATCCACCTTGACGCCCTTGGCCCAGCGCAGCACCACGAACAGGTAGGGATCGGCGATCGAACGTGTGCCGGCCAGCCAGTCATGCTTGCCGAGCTGGGCATCGAATTCCTCGAAGTAGCGGCGCAGGACTTTCCGCGCGTTCGCGTGGGATTTCTCGATCATCACCGGATCCTCGAGGTAGGCGGTCGCGCCGAACAGCGGCTTGAAGGCCGGATGCACGTCGGAATTCAGCATCGCCAGCCAGCGGTTGACTTCGGCCCGGCCGCGCGGCGTGCCGTCGCCGCCCAGCCCGGCGCCCGGGAACTTGTCGGCGAGATAGTTGAGGATCGCCGCGTTCTCGACCAGCGTCCAGCCGCCGTCATCGAGGATGGGCACCTGGTGGTTTGGATTGAGCTTCAGCATTTCCGGCGTGGACAGATCGGCCTTCTGGACCATCTGCACGTCGTAGGGTTTGCCGATCCACTCCAGCACGATGTGGGTGCCGAGTGCGCAGGATCCGGCAAAACTGTAGAGCTTCATGGGCGTCTCCTTGTTGGTTGGGGTCTGCGCGCAATATGGGCACGGTGCGCCGCCCGATCAAGTCGCGCGGCGTGGACGCAGTGTTGACGGAGCGTGCCCGGCAGCCTTGGGTCGCGGGCCTCGGGCACCCCTACAGTTGTGCGGCGAGCTCGGTGGCTTGCCGGATCGCACGCTTGGCATCGAGCTCGGCGGCGACGTCGGCGCCGCCGATGACGTGCACCGTGACGCCGGCCGCGATCAGTTCGTCCGCCAGCGTGCGGTTGGACTCCTGGCCCGCGCAGATGATCACGTTGTCGACGGCCAGCGTCTGCGGCTTGCCATCAATATTGACGTGCAGCCCGGCGTCGTCGATCTTTTCGTACACGGCGCCACCCAGCATCTTCACGCCTTTCGCTTTCAATGCCGCGCGGTGTACCCAGCCGGTGGTCTTGTTGAGGCGCTTGCCGGGGCGCCCGGCGCTGCGCTGCAGCAGCCACACTTCGCGGGGTGATGTTTCCGCGTGCGGTGTGTCGAGGCCTCCGCGCTGCTCCAGCGTGGTGTCGACGCCCCATTCGCGGGTCCAGCGCGCGATGTCGGTGGTGGGCGAGGGCGGGTCCTGCGTCAAGAACTCGGCGACGTCGAAACCGATGCCGCCGGCGCCGATGATCGCGACGCGCTTGCCGATGGGTTGGCCACTCGCGATTGCGTCGTGATAGCCCAACACCATCGGATGGTCCTGGCCCGGAATCCCGGGATCGCGCGGCGTCACGCCGGTGGCGACGACCACCGCGTCGAACCCCTTCGCCTGCAACGTCGCTGCATCGGCGCGCGTGCCGAGGTGGACTTCGACGCCGTGTTGCGCGAGCAGGTTGCCCCAGTAGCGCATCGGTTCGGCGTATTCCTCCTTGCCGGGAATGCGTCTGGCGAGATTGAACTGGCCGCCGATTTCATTCGACTGTTCGTACAGCGTCACGGCGTAGCCGCGCTGCGCCAGCGTGGTTGCGCAGGCGAGCCCGGCGGGGCCTGCGCCGACCACGGCGAAACGTTTCTTCTGCGTGACCGGCGCATCCACCAATTCGGTTTCGAAGCACGCGCGCGGATTCATCAGGCACGACGCACGCTTGTTCTCGAACACGTGGTCGAGACAGGCCTGGTTGCAGGCGATGCACGGATTGATCAACGCCGTGTGGCCGTCGCGCGCTTTCGCCACCCAGTCGGGATCGGCCAGCAGCGGGCGCGCCATCGAGACCATGTCGGCGTCGCCGCGGGCGATCACGGCTTCCGCCACGTCCGGCATGTTGATGCGGTTGGTGGTGATCAGCGGGATGCCGACGTGCTCCTTCATGCGCCGCGTCACCCACGTGAATGCCGCGCGCGGCACCGACGTGACGATGGTGGGGATGCGCGCCTCGTGCCAGCCGATGCCGGTGTTGATGAGCGTTGCGCCGGCGTTCTCGACCTGCTTCGCCAGCGCGACGATTTCATCCCAGGCCTGTGCGCGGTCGACCAGGTCCAGCATCGACAGCCGGTAGATGATGATGAAGTCGCGGCCCACGGCTTCGCGCGTGCGGCGCACGATCTCGACAGGGAAGCGCATCCGGTTTTCCGCCGAACCGCCCCAGCGGTCGCTGCGCTGGTTGCTGCGCTCGGCGAGGAACTCGTTGATCAGGTAACCCTCCGAACCCATGATCTCGACGCCGTCGTAGCCGGCGTCCTGCGCCAGCTTCGCGCAGCGGGCAAAGTCGCGGATGGTGCGTTCGACGCCGCTGGTGGAAAGCGCGCGTGGCGTGAAGGGCGTGATCGGCGATTTGATCTTCGAGGGGGCCACCGAGAGTGGGTGATAGCCGTAGCGGCCGGCGTGCAGGATCTGCAGGCAGATGCGTCCACCGGCGGCGTGCACGGCATCGGTGATGCGTCGGTGCGGGGCCACTTGCCAGCGCGATGAAAGCCGGCTCGCAAATGGCTTCAACCAGCCGCGGATGTTCGGCGAGAAACCGCCGGTCACCATCAAGCCGACCCCGCCGCGTGCGCGTGCCGAGAAGTATTCGGCCAGCTTGCCGAAATCGCGGGCATGGTCTTCGAGGCCGGTGTGCATCGAGCCCATCAACACCCGGTTCGGCAGCGTGCAGAAACCGAGATCCAGCGGCGCAAGCAGGTGCGGGCAGGGCGTGGCGGTGGTCGTGATCATTGTGGCGAGCATGCCGTCGCGAGCCGGCCTCGGCAAGTGTGTGGTGCCCTGAACTCAACGACGCATTGCAGGTCACCGAGAGCGGTTTCCGGCTGCGCGAGGCGCTGGCGCCGTGGCGCCCGTGGGTCGTCGACGGATGACACGTTTTGCCAAGCAAACCGAAGCACGATATCGTGGCTGCAAGACACGCATGGGAGCGACGACGTGGGTAAATTCGCACGTACCTGGGACCTGATGCGGGCGTCCTGGCGGATGCTGATGCAGGACAAACGCCTGATCATTTTCCCGGCAATCTCGGGCGTGGCGCTCACGGTATTGATCGTGTTGTTCGCGGTACCGGTCGTGCTCAGCCGCGGCGTTCAGGCAGCCGCGCAGGCGCACGCCTCGCCGGCAATGTACCTCGGCGCGTTCGTGTTCTACTTCCTCGCTTACTTCGTGATCTTTTTCTTCAATTCGGCGCTGATCGCGTGCGTGATGAAGCAGATGGATGGCGAGCAACCCAGCATCGGCTTCGGCTTGTCGTTCGCATGGCAGCGGTTGCCGCAGATATGCGGCTGGGCCTTGCTCGCGAGCAGCGTCGGCATGTTGCTGCGCATGCTTGAGGAAAAGGTCGGAATCCTCGGGCGCATCGTGGTCGGGTTGCTCGGCATGGCATGGTCGGTCACGTCGTTCCTGGTCGTGCCGGTGCTGGTTGCGGAGGGCACCGGGCCGATCGAGTCATACAAGCGGTCGGTGCAATTGTTGAAGAAGACCTGGGGCGAGCAGATCATCGGCAACGTCAGCTTCGGCCTCATTTTTGCGTTGTTCGGGCTGGTCCCGGCGGTGATCCTGATCTTCCTCGCGGCGCTCGGCGGCACCGCGGCGTTTTTCGCGGTCGGCGCGATCCTGGTGGTCTGGCTGGTCTTGCTTGGGCTGGTGCAATCCACCTTGCAGACGATCTACCAGGCCGCGATTTACTGCTACGCGGCGACCGGTGAGGCGCCCGTTGGCTTCAACAACCAATTGGTAGCCGAAGCATTTCGCGAAAAGCCGAAACGCCGCTGGCTCTGACCCATGCCGCGTGGTAACCGATTGGAGGAAGCATGAGCGTGGGCTCGCATGACGTATTGGCGTTCTGGTTTGACGAAGCCACGCCGGCACAGCACTTCAAGAAGGACGCGGCGTTCGACGCGGCGATCCGCGCGCGATTTGCCGATACCCACGCCGCGGCGGCGCGCTGTGAATTGTCCGCCTGGCGTGATACGGCCGATGGCCGCCTCGCCGAGGTCATCGTGCTGGACCAGTTCTCGCGCAATCTGTTCCGCGATGATGCGCGCGCCTTTGCGACCGATCCGCTGGCACTGGCATTGGCGCAGGAAGCCATCCGCGCCGGTGCCGACCGTGGGCTGCCGGCGGCGCGCCGGGCCTTCCTGTACATGCCGTTCATGCACTCGGAATCGCGGGCGATCCACGACGTGGCCGAGCGCCTGTTCAAGCAGCCGGGCCTCGAACACAACTACGACTTCGAGTTGAAGCACAGGGCGATCATCGACCGCTTCGGCCGTTACCCGCACCGCAACGCGGTGCTGGGCCGCACCTCGAGCGCGGAAGAAACGGAATTCCTGCAGGGACCCGGCTCATCGTTTTGATGCGGCGGACGCAGACGTTCAGGCGTGTTGCGTTTCCCGGCGTCGCGTCAGCCAGCCGAAGCCGACCACGCCGATGACAAGTACGGCATCCACGACATAGCGTGTCCAGTCGTGGCCCGGCGCATCGAACCACGGCTCGACCAGTTGGTCGTGCGTGAGCATGCGCGCAGCGGTCCACGCAATCGCGCCGGCGCCGATCAGGATGATCACGGGGAACCGTTCGATCAGGCGCAACAGCAGGGTCGATCCCCATACCACCAGTGGCACGCTTACCAGCAAGCCCAACACCACCAGACCAAGGTGGCCACCGGAAGCGCCGGCGATGCCGAGCACGTTGTCGAGTCCCATCAAGGCATCGGCCACCATGATCGTGAAGATCGCTCCCCAGAATCCGTGCGCGGCGTGGGTCTCGTGGCTCTCGGTGTCGTTGTGCTTCAGCAGCCGCCATGCGATCGGAATCAGAAGCAGCCCGCCGACCAGCATCAGGCCCGGGATCTTCAACAGCCAGATCACGCCGGCCGTCATCGCCACCCGCACCAGGATCGCGCCCGCGGTTCCCCAGAAGATTGCGCGGAACTGGTGATCGCGCGGCAGGTTGCGTGCCGCCAGTGCGATGACGATGGCGTTGTCGCCGGCCAGCACGAGGTCGATCACGATGATCGAGGCGAGCCCGCTCCAGAACGTGGCGTCCAGCGGGTTTTGGAAAACGGCTTCGATCAAGGGCATGCGCGGCGTTCCGGCGGACGAACAATCGCAACCACGCATCGCGATGCGATGCGATGCGTGGGTGTCGAAAGTCTCGCGCGCGGGGTTTGACCGCCGTGACAACCGGGACGTTTTGCGCCCGTGCTGACGATTGCCACGCGAGCCCGGGTGATCCGGGTCCGGTGCTACTCCCTTTCGGGTACCCGCGATTGTCGTTGCTTGCAGCCGCACAGGTCAAGCGATCTTGCCGCCATGGCAGGCTGTTTCGCGGGCGGAACGGGGCGCGCCTCTGGCACAATAGGCGGCTGTCCCATTCCATTTCAAAGGCAAGCCGCCCATGAGCGCACCCGACATTCGATCCGCCGCGCGACCCGCGCCCGACCAGCCGCTGGCCGATATCGCCGATTACGTGCTCGACTACCGGATCGATTCGCGCGAGGCCTACGCCACCGCGCGCTACATGCTGATGGATGCGCTCGGCTGCGCGATGCTGGCGATGAAGTTTCCGCAGTGCGTGAAGCATCTTGCGCCAATCGTGCCGGGTGCGACGCTCGCCGGTGGCGCGCGCGTGCCGGGTACTGCGTTGGAACTCGATCCCGCGCAGGCCGCGTTCTGCATCGGTACCCAGATACGCTGGCTCGATTTCAACGACACCTGGCTGGCCGCCGAATGGGGCCACCCGTCCGACAACCTCGGCACCATCCTCGCCGTCGCCGACTGGCTTTCACGCAAGGCGGTGCGCGAAGGCGGCAAGCCGCTCACGATCCATGACGTGCTGGGCTGGGCGATCAAGGCGCACGAGATCCAGGGCTGCTACGCGCTGAAGAATTCGTTCAATCGCGCCGGCATGGACCACGTGATCCTGGTGCGCCTCGCCTCGACGGCGGTTGCAACCGCGATGATGGGCGGCAATCGCGAGCAGGTGATCACGGCGGTATCGAACAGCTGGATCGACAACGGCGCGTTGCGCACCTATCGGCATGCGCCCAACACCGGGCCGCGCAAGAGCTGGGCCGCGGGCGATGCCTGCCGGCGCGCGGTGATGCATGCGCTGAACGCCATCGACACCGATGAGCCGAGCTACCCCTCGGCCTTGAGCGCGAAGACCTGGGGTTTCTACGATGTCGCGTTCGGTGGCAAGCCGTTCGAGTTCGAGCGGCCGTTCGGCAGCTACGTGATGGAGAACGTCCTGTTCAAGATTTCGTTCCCGGCCGAGTTCCACGCGCAGACGGCGGTGGAGTGTGCGATGCAGTTGCATGCGGATGTGCGCGATCGCATCGAGGACATCGAGCGGATCGAAATCGAGACCCAGGAAGCCGGCGCGCGCATCATCGACAAGACCGGCCCGCTCGCCAACTATGCCGACCGCGATCACTGCATCCAGTACATGGTGGCCGTGCCGCTGATCTTCGGACGACTCGTCGCCGACGACTACAGCGACGCCGTGGCCACCGATCCGCGCATCGACGCACTGCGCGCGAAGATGGCGGTGCGTGAGAATCCGCAATTCACCAAGGATTATTTCGATCCTGAAAAACGCTACATCGGGAACTCGGTACAGGTGTTCTTCAGGGATGGCAGTTCGACCGAAAAAGTCTCGATCGACTACCCGATCGGCCACCGGCGTCGCCGGGATGAAGGGATTCCGGTGTTGGTGACCAAGTTCAAGCGAGCTCTGGCTGGATACCTTAATCCTGCGCAAGTCGATGAAATTACGCGCATTTGCGACGATGAAGCAGTGATGGGTGCGATGCCAGTCCCGGACTTCATGCGCTTGTTCGCGCGCGCCTGAGCTTTGGATGAACAGGGCCATGCGGCTGCAAGCTGAATTGTTTGTTTTTTGCTAAACTGTTGCCGCCGTCACGGAGTGAGTCGCCGCAAGGGACTGGTCCGTGTACTGTTGCAGTCAGGAATCACGGTGCCGAACCATTTCGGTGTGGCGCTGCAAGAATCAACAACGAGGAGACTCTCCGATGAAACGTAACGGCTTGTTCGCGGTCATCGCGCTTGCTCTGGGAACGATGGGCGTGGTCTCGGTCGCCCAGGCCCAGGACACAGGTGCGGCTGCAACCACGGGTAGCTTGGCGAACCCGAATTACAGCAACTGGTACATCGTCCCGCGTATCGGTGTGGTGTTTGGCGACAGTGATCGCCAGGTTCAGGCCGATCCGGTCTACGGCCTTGGCATCGGTTTCTGGGTGAACCCGAGCTTCACGATGGATCTGGAAGCCACGGCTGACAACGCCGATTACAAGGATTCGTCCACGCGCGCCGGCAAGCAGTGGGAAACCCTGGGCCTGGATGTCGCGGGCCGTTGGTACTTCCGCGCGCCGACCGAACAGTGGCGTCCGTACATCATGGCCGGCGTCGGCGCGTGGCGTCACGCTGCCGTGGCCGGGAATTCGGGCTGGGGCCCGGGTGTGACTGCAGGCGTGGGTGTGCTGTACAACGTCAGCGATCGTGTCGCCCTGCGTGGTGAACTCGCCGCACGTTACTACCGCGATACCGAGTCGGCGCAAGCAACCGGGTTTGCCGGGCCGGGCCTGCCGCACACCTATGGTCCAAAGCAGTGGCTGGATGCTCTGGCGACCCTCGGCGTGGTGTTCAACATGAGCCACCCGGCGCCACCGCCGCCGCCCGTGACCCCGCCGCCGCCGCCGGTCGTGCCACCGCCGCCGCCGCCGGCCCAGCATGTGGTCATCGACCTGCGTGGCGTCAACTTCAAGTTCGATCGTCCGCGTCATGGCGAGAAGAACATCGGCCCGACGCTGAAGGCGCCGGCATCCGATTCGCTGGCCATCCTCGATCAGGCGGTCGACACGTTGAACCGCTATCCGGACGTCAAGATCGAGATCGACGGTTACACCGACTCGGTGGGCTCCGACAAGTACAACCAGGGCCTGTCCGAGCGCCGTGCGAACATCGTCGACGCGTACCTGACCGCGCATGGCATCGATGCAAGCCGCATCACCTCGGTCAAGGGCTTTGGCGAGACCAATCCGGTCGATACCAACAAGACCAAGGAAGGCCGTCAGCGCAATCGTCGCGTCGAGTTCAAGGTTGAACAGCCGGGCGACGGCATGTAATTCGCTCGTGGATGGAGCCAGCGTCGCTGGTGCAAATCCGTAGTTGCAGGGAAGCCCGGCGCAAGCCGGGCTTCTTTTTTGGGAGATGCCCTGATGCATGTGATGCAGGCGGCAATGCGTGCGTAGTCGTCGCCGCCCACCGGACAAGGCACCAGCGCCTGCGCCAATCGAGGCCAGCGCACACGGCGGCCCGCGCCATGGCGTGGCACGGGCGCTCTCGCGCATGGGTTTCTGTTCGCGCAGCGAAGCGGCGCGGTTGGTCCGCGCCGGACGCGTTGCCTTGAATGGTGCCGTCGTGCTGGATCCCGAGATGCCGGTCGTCGAGGGCGTAGACAGGATGACGGTGGACGGCCGCAAGGTGTGCGCGTCCGAGCGCGTTTACGTTGCGATCAACAAGCCGCGCGGGTTGGTGGTGAGCGCCAGCGACGAGCGCGGCCGGGACACGGTGTATTCGTTGATTGCCGATGCCGGCTTGCCGTGGCTGGCGCCGGTCGGCCGGCTCGACCAGGCCAGCGAAGGCCTGCTGTTGCTGAGCAATGACCCGGCATGGGCCGCGCGAATCACCGATCCACAATCACACGTTGAAAAGACCTATCGCGTGCAGGTGCGCGGCCTGCCGAGCGACGAAACGCTGCAGCAATTGCGCGAGGGTATCCACGATCGCGGTGAGTTGCTGCGCTTGCAGTCGGTGCGGCAGGTCGGTGGCGGCGACAAGAACGCGTGGCTTGGAATCGTGCTTGCCGAGGGCAGGAACCGTCAGATCCGCCGCATGCTTGGTGTCTGCGGGCACGACGTGCTGCGGCTATTGCGCGTGGCAATCGGAACGCTGGCGCTGGGCGAACTGCCGAAAGGCGCTTGGCGTCGCCTGAGCCTGGCTGAAGTGTCGACGTTGGCGAGTGATTGCACACCCAAGACGGCGCGCGCCACCGCGCTCAGGCAGCCAGCGACGCGCCCGCGATCCAGGTCTCGGTCACCCGCAAGGAATCGTCGACCACGGTGAAGTCGGCGCGGCAGCCCTCGGCGATCCGGCCATGCGTCGCGTCGAGTCCGAGGAATTGCGCGGGGTAGGTCGAGGCCATCCGTGCGGCTTCGTCGAGCGGGACGTCCAGCATGTCGATGGCGTTGCGCACGGCGTCGATCATGCCGAGCGCCGAGCCTGCAAGCGTACCGGTCGCGGTCTGGCAGATGCCGTTGCGCATGGTGATGGTTTCACCGTTCAGGACAAACGTGGCATCGCTTGCGCCGACCGGAGGCATCGCGTCGGTGACGAGAAAAATTTTTCCGCGCGGCTTGGCCTTCAGCGCCACGCGCAGGGTGGCGGGATCGACGTGGTGGCCATCGACGATCACGCCGCACCATGCGTTGTCATCTTCCAGCGCGGCGCCGACCATGCCGGGCGCGCGACTGGCAAGGGGCGACATCGCATTGAACAGGTGGGTGAATCCGCGCACGCCGGCAGCAAGCGCGGCGCGCGTCGTGGCGTAATCGGCGTTGGAGTGTCCGGCCGCGATGACCACGCCGGCGTCGGCGAGCTTGCGAATGTCGTCGGCGGGCACGCATTCCGGCGCAAGGGTCAGCAGGGTCACGCCGCGTTGTAGCGACTCTGCGAGCAGCAGCTCGGGGGCGTTCGGGCTGTGGAAGAAACGCGGGTCGTGCACGCCCTTGCGGGCGTCGCTGAGGAATGGGCCTTCGAGGTGGATCCCGAGGACGCCGGGGACGTTCGCCGCGATCGCGGCATCCACCGCGCTGATCGCGGTGCGCATCTTTTCCGGCGTGTCGCTGATCAGGGTCGGCAGGTATCCGGTGGTGCCGAAGCGGCGGTGCGCCGCGCCGATCGCGCGGACGCCGTCGGGCGTCGGTGTGTCATTGAGCAGCACACCGCCGCCGCCGTTGACCTGGCAGTCGATGAAACCCGGCAGCAGACTGCGCCCGCTGCGGTCGTGGCGTTGCGCATCGGCAGGCATCTCGCCCATCGGCGCCAGCGCGCGGATCCAGCCGTCCTCGACCAGCACGGCGAGATCGCTGCGCCAACCTTCGGGCGTCAGGGTGCGGGCGTTGGCGATGACGTCGCGCATCAGACGGTCTCGGTCACCTTGTTGAGGTGCGGTGGCCGGTCGGGGTCGCGACCGCGCGCAATCGCGAGGGCGTTGACGGCACGATAGAACGTCTGGATCGCGAGGATCGGCGCGCACAGGGGATGCGCGCCCGCGATCACCGGCAGGGCACCGGGACCGTGGAATCCGGGTGCCGCCGTCCACACGTGCGCGCCGCGTTGGCGGAAGTCATCGGCGGTCTGCAACACGCCTGCCAGCGCGCCATCGTCCTGGCCGAGCGCCAGCACCGGGAAATGCGCACCCACCAGTTCCATCGGCCCGTGCCGGACCTCGGCGCTGCTGAACGCCTCGGCGTGCAGAGCGCAGGTTTCCTTCAGTTTCAATGCGGCTTCCTGGGCCGCGCCAAGCCCGTAGCCGCGGCCCAGCACGAACAGTCCCTCGGCGTGCAGCAGGCCCGCGACCAGCCCCGGCCAATCCAGCGCGAAGGCAAGGCGCAATTGTGCGGGAAGGTCCGCGAGTGCCTGCAGCAAGCTCGCGTCCTGGCGCCAGTGCGCGACCAGATGCAACACGGCACTCAGTGATCCAATGAAGCTCTTGGTCGCCGCGACGCTGCGTTCCGGGCCGGCACACAGCGGGATCACCGTGTCGGCAAGTGCGGCCAGCGGCGAATCCTCGGCGTTGACCATGGCCACCACGCGCGCACCGGCAGCGCGTGCCGCCTGCGCACTGCGCAGCAAGTCGGGGCTGGCGCCCGATTGCGAGATGACGAGATACAGCGCGCCCGGGAGCTGCAGCGGGACCGCGTAGATGGATTCGACCGACGGCGAAGCCGAAGCGGTCACGCACCCCGTTTGCGTTTCGATTGCGTACTTCGCGTATGTCGCGGCGTGGTCGGAACTGCCGCGCGCGCAGGTCACGACGAACGGCGGCGGGTTGGCACGCAAACTCGCGGCGAGCGCACGCACGCTCGCGTCGTTGAGTTCAAGCTGGCGCGCCACGGTGTCCGCGGCTTCGGCGGCTTCCGTGTGCAGCGAGGTTGCGTTGGCCTGGGGAATGGTGCTTGCAGTCATGGTTGCCCGAGTGTCGTGGGTGGACGATGGGTACGGCGGGTCAGTGGACCCCGATGCCCGCGAAGTGCGTCTTTTCGATTTCTTCCAGTGAGCGGCCCTTGGTTTCGGGCAGCGCGAAAATCGCGATCAGCAGGTACAGGAACACGAAGAACGCCAGCAGGAAGAACATCCCGCTGTAACCGATGGCGCCGACGATCAGCATGAAGCCTGCGGCAAGGCCTGCCGATGCCAGCGAGTTGGCAAACAGGGCCACCGCCATGCCCTTGGCTCGGATCGCCAGCGGCAGGATCTCGGAAATGGCCAGCCATACCACCACGCCCGGACCGACGGCGAAGAAGATGATGAAGGTGATGAATCCTGCCAGCGTGGCGTAGCCGGAGAACAATGACGGCGGGAAGAACAGGTGGATCACGCCGATGAACAACAGCGCGACGGTGACACCCGCCGTGCCGATCGTGAGCAAGGGCTTGCGGCCCAGCTTGTCCACCAGCGACATCGCGATGATGGTGACGACGAAATTCACCAGACCGATGCCGACGCTGCCGAGCAGGGCGGTGTGGTGCAGGCCGGATGCGCCGAGGATCGTGGCGTTGAACTGCAGCAACACGTTGACGCCGCTCAGCTGGTTGAGGATGCCGACCGCCAGCGCGATCAGGAACGCCTTGCGGTAGCCGCCGCGCAGCAACAGCGACCAGGAACCGCCGGCCACCTTGCCTTCCTCCGCGACGACCGCCCGCATCTCCGCCATGGCCTGTTCCACTTCGGCGGCGCCCTGCACGCGCGTCAGCACGTCGCGTGCTTCATCGACCAAGCCCTTCTGGACCAGCCAGCGTGGCGAGCGTGGCAGCAGGAACAACCCGCCGGCGAGGAACACGAGGGACGGCACCAGCGCGGTCGCGAACATCAGGCGCCAGTCGCCGGTTCCCTTCAAGCCGTAATTGACGACGTAGCCGAGCAGGATGCCGAAGGTCAGGCACAGCTGGAACAGCGCGATGCCGCGTCCGCGCAACTTCGGCGGGATGGTTTCGGCCATGTACAACGGAATCACGATGGTGATGATGCCGATGCCGATGCCCTGCACGAGGCGGCCGAGCATCACCGTCGCGAAGTTCACCGAGAACACCAGGATCAGCACGCCGATGATGAACACCACCGCAGAAACGTTGATCGCGAAACGGCGGCCGAAGCGATCGGCGAACGGTCCGGACAACAACGTCGCCAGCGCGCCGCCGCCGAGCACCGCCGCGACGATCAGGGAGGCGTCGTTGGCGCTGATCGACAGGCTGTCCTGCATGAAGATCAGTGCGCCCGAGATCACGCCGATGTCGAAGCCGTAAAGGATGCCCCCGAGCCCGGCAAACGCAATGACGGCGAGCGTGGTTCCGGTCATCCGCGTGCTGCGTGTTGCCGTTGTCTGTTCGATCATGATGCCCCCGTCATGGTGGTCGCTTGGGTTGGATTGAAGGATGCTTGCTGCGCCGTCGTCACGTGTTGTCGCCGCCGGCGTCGCGCGTCCCGTGCAGCGGTCGCGGTGGTGCGGTGGATCCGCGCACCACCAGTTCCGGACTGAAGCCCTCGTTGCCGATCGGCTCGCCGCGGAAGGATGCGATCAATTGCCGGGTAGCGCGCTCGGCAATCAATTCGGTGCGCTGGCGCGCGGTGGTCAGTGATGGCCAGGAATGGCGCGAGAACGGGCTGTCCTCGAAGCCGGCCACCGACAGGTCGTAGGGCACGTGCAGGCCCGCGGCGCGCGCGGCTGCCAGTACGCCTGCGGCGATTTCATCGTTGGATCCGAAAATCGCGGTGGGTGGATCGCCGAGCGCGAGCAGTCGGCGCGCTCCGCGAAAGCCATCGTCGAAGCTGTAGTCGCCTTCCAGCACGAGCTCGTTGTCCATCGCGATGCCGTATTCTTCGAGGGCCTTCGCGTAGCCCTTGAAGCGCTCGGGGCTCGACCGATGCTGGCGCCCGCCCCACAGGAAGCCGATGCGCGTGTGGCCCAGCTTGATCAGGTAGGCGGTGATTTCGTAGGCGGCATCGCGGTCGTCCACGAACACGCACGGGAAACCGTCGGCGGGATCTTCGGCGGCCGAAATGATGCGCACCAGCGGGATGCCGAGCGCGGCCAGCTCGCGCAGCAGTTCCATCTCTTCGGACATGGGTGGCGCGAGCACCAGGCCGGCGAGGCGCGAGCGATGCGCGAGGTCGCGCAATTCTTCCGCGAGGCGCGGGCTTTTGGAATCACACGGATGGATCTGCAGGCCGAACCCCATCTCGCGGCATGAGCGCAGCGCGCCTTCCTGCACCGCGATGATGTAGTACGGGTTGGGGTTGTCGTAGACCAGGCCGATCGCGTAGGACTTCGCGCTGCGCAAGCTGCGGGCCGACAGGTCGGGCTGGTAGTCGAGTACTTCGATGGCGCGCAGCACGCGTTCGCGGGTTTCGTCGCGGACCGAACTCTCGCGGTTGATGACCCGCGAAACTGTCTTCAGGGAGACACGAGCCTGTCTGGCGACATCACGGATGGTGGCGGTTCCCACATCGATTCCTTGGCAGTTGATTGCGTTGTGTCAGGTGCCGGGTACGGGATCGGTGGACGGCCCCGGTACCCGGGCCATTACCCATCCCGCATCACGGTCACGCAGGCGGAGATACGCAATGTACCGCCGGCGCGCTGGCGACATCGGAATACCGGCGGGGTGCGTCCAATGGCTGGTCGTGGGAATCAAGTCGAGGCTCCGCTGATGGGCAGGGTCGTCGCTCGGGCATGTCCATGACGGCAACGTTGTCATGCCAATGTCCGGTTCGGAGTATCGCACGAGGCGACGTGCAAAAACAGGGGCGCGACGCATGTTGGATGGAATTGTGCGATGCAACATTGAATGCATCGACAAATCCCAGTGACAAAGCCGAAAACTGGCATGTCTCCTGCGTTGGATGCGGCGCGCTTGCAGCGCTCCATGAATGTTGCATCGCAAATTGACAACGTTGTCTTCAATGACCATACTCCTCGCCGACCCAACCACCCGCCAGCAGGATGATTGTGCCCGTCAGCCACCTGAGCCAGCGTGTCAACCAGCGCGTCCAGCCCTTCCTTGCGGCGGATGTCGGCGGCACCCACGCGCGCGTTGCGCTGGTGCGGGCGGCAGGCCTGCGTGATGTCGAAGTGCTGGCCTACCGCAAGTTCACCTGCGCGGAGTTCGGCAAGCTGTCGGAGTTGCTGCGGGTATTCATCGAGCAGGACGTCACGATTCCGGTGCACCGTTGCGTCATCGCCTCGGCGGGGCAGGTCATCGACGATGTGATCGTCAACGACAACCTCGCGTGGCGCGTGAGCCTGACGGGCTTGCGCGATGCCCTGGATCTGGATGACGTCGCGCTGCTCAATGATTTCGAAGCGCTCGGCTACGCCATCGACAACATCGAGGAATCCGACACCCTCCTGTTGTGTGGCCCGTCCGTCCGCTGCGAAGGGCCGGTGGTGGTGGTGGGACCGGGCACGGGACTCGGCGCCGCGGTGCGGCTGAGCGGTCCGCAAGGCGTGCATGTACTTGCGACCGAGGCGGGACAAATGGATCTGGCGCCGGGCACGGCGCGCGAACGTGAAGTGCTGGCGCGCCTCGCGCCGACGGATGGATACGTTGCGTACGAAAAGGTCCTGTCGGGTCCCGGGTTGCTGAATCTCTACAACGCCCTGTGCAGCCTGCGCGGCCAGGCGCCGCGCCTGGATTCGCCGGAGGCAGTCACTGCCGCCGCCGAGGCCGGCAGCGACGCCGATGCCGTCGAGGCGCAGGAAATGTTTTGCGCCTTGCTTGGAAGCTTCGTCGGAAACCTGACGCTGGCCTACATGGCCAGCGGCGGCGTGTATCTGGCGGGTGGTGTGTTGCCGCAGATCAAGAGGGCCCTGCGGTCGAGCCGGTTCGTCGATCGGTTTCTCAACAAGGGCGGCATGCGCGAGTTCCTGTTGCGCGTGCCGATCAGGTTGATCGAACACGGGCGGCACGGTGTGCTGGGTGCGGCGCACTGGTATCTGGATGGAACCCAGCAGGGCGGTGCCGGGCCCCGCGCCTTGGGCGAAGGCACGGAGGCGTAGGTGACGGTGATCCACAGGCATTCAATCCACGACGCCGTGAGAGCAACGGGGGCGTCTTACATTTCGCGAGCGAGGAGAGGCAGGTCATGACATTCCGCAAGAGCATGCTTTCGGCGAGTATCGCCGCCGCGCTGTTGTTCACGGCAGCGGCCCAGGCGCAGAACGCGCCCCCACAAATACCGGCCACCAATGCGGACCAGCCGCAGGGGCAGGCTGCGACCGATCAGGCCAAGAAGTCTGACAAGGAACAGGAGCCGCAGACACTCGGCACCGTCGAGGTCATCGGCATCCGCAACAGTCAGGCGCTGTCGCTGGAAACCAAGAAGGCAGCCAATTCGCAGGTTGAAGTGGTGTCCGCGGTCGACATCGGCAAGCTGCCGGCGAAGAACATCGCCGACACCATTGCGCAGTTGCCGGGCGTGAACATCGCCGACGCGGCGGGTGCGGAAGGTGGCTTCGACGAGGCGGATCGCGCCAGCATCCGCGGCAGTGCGCCGTCGCTGGCGCTGACCACCTTGAACGGCCACACCGTGGCCTCGGGCGACTGGTTCATCCTGGGTGGCGGCGGTTCGCGCAGCGTCAGCTACGCGATGTTCCCGTCGGAAATCGTCAATCAGGTGGTGGTGCACATGACCCCTGAGGCGAAGCTGCTGGAAGGCGGCGCCGCCGGCACCATCGACATCATCACCCGCAAGCCGCTGGAATTCCGCAACGGAGTTTCCGCCGAAGCCAGCGTGGGCGCCGTGTACGCAGATCTCCCGGGCACGACCAAGCCGCAATTCAACGGCCTGTTCAACTGGAAGAATGCTTCCGGCACGTTCGGCGTGATGGTGCAGGGCTTCTATGAGGAGCGTGCGCTGCAGCGCAACGGGCAGGAAATGCTCGGCTATTCGTTCATCCCATCGGGTTCGGCCGCAGCGACTAGCCTGAACTTGAGTCCCGCGACACCGGGCAGCCCCAGCACCGGCGTGTTCTATCCCAACCTCATTGGTGACGTGTTGTTCACGCAGGTGCGCAAGCGCAAGGGCGGCATGCTCGACTTCCAGTGGCGGCCCAGCGACAACCTCACCCTGAACCTCGATGCGTTCTATTCCAAGATGGACGCATCCGACTACAACCGCAACTACATGCTGCGCGCGCGTGACCAGCTGCCCAATCAGGTCGTCACCGGCACCATCGTCGACAACGTGCTGACCAGCGCACAGATGGCGGGCGCCTCGAACATTTCGCAGGGCATCTACGACATGATCTCGCGTCCGGGCGAGGCCGAATCGAGCCGCTTCATCACCCTCGATGCCGACTGGATGGCAACCGAGAACCTGAGCTTCAAGTTCCAGGTCGGTACCACCAAGGGCACCGGCGATACGCCGACCCAGGACATCATGGAGATGGACACGGCTTATGGTTCGACCGCCCACTATTCGATGAACGGACTGGGTAGTCCGATCGACTGGAACATGAGCGGCGACAATTCGAAATTCGACCCGGCGACTGCGGGTCTGGACTGGATCTTCGGTGCGCAGAACATCCACGTGATCGACAAGGAACGCTGGTTCAGCGCCGATGGCGAATACGATTTCGACAGCGCGGGTTCGCTGCAGTCGCTGCAATTCGGCGTGCGTTACGCCAAGCATGACCACGACAGCCCGACCGGTGCGGCCCAGGGCGTCAACTGGGCGACCGTCGTGTTCGGCCAGAACTCCACTGTCTATCCGGCCGCGGGCGGCAACTATCCGAGCGACTGGGGCAGCAAGCTGGGTGTCGGCGAGGCGCCGAGCGATGTGTGGTACTGGACGCCGGCGCAATTGGCGCAATTGAATGCCTTGTACGCCAACCGCGCGGTCACGGGTGACCTCAGCTCGCGCCTGTATCCGAATTACCTGTACTCGATGTCCGAGAAGAACAGCGCTGCCTATGTGCAGGCCAACTTCCAGGGGGACCACTGGACCGCGAATGCCGGCCTGCGCTGGGTCGCAACCGACGAGAACATCGGCTACACCGGGTTGTCGCCACAGGAAGCGGACTTCCAGGGCCCGATCCTGAATTCGGCGTTCTATCCGAACGGCTGGTACTGGAACTACTACAAGCACCACTACAGCAAGGTGTTGCCGAGCTTCAACGTGAAGTTCGAGCTCAACCAGGACGGCAGCCTGCTGACCCGTTTCTCGGCTTCGCAGACGTTGACCCGCCAGGATTACGGCCAATTGGCCGGGTTCCTGAGCTTGTCTGATCCGCAAACCGCCACCGTGCTTGGTTCCGGCAGTGGCCCCAACCCGCGCCTGAAGCCGATCCTGTCGACCAACTTCTCGGGATCGCTGGAGTGGTACTTCTCGCATCGTGGCCTGTTGTCGGTCAGCCTGTACTCGATGGACCTCAACAACTACTACGACTACGGCACGACCAAGGGCACCTACCTCAACAGCCGCCTGACCTTCGACCACAACACCAACCCGAGTGGGGCGC
>DASSRT010000113.1:0-3220 GCA_035701705.1 Rhodanobacteraceae bacterium | reverse complement strand
TGGGTCAATCGTTCAACGGTTTCGATGTTTTGCGCGTAAGTAGCCAATCCGGCATCGAGGACCTCGGCAACCAACTCATGCCGCCCGGCGAAATCCGGGGTCAAGGCCTCCACCGCGGTGGCCGGCGTGCGCTGGTGGATCGCGCGGATGCAGGCGGCGTAATGGCCGGCGCCGCCATCGCGCAAATCGTCGCGGTCGACCGACGTCAGCACCACGTACTTGAGGCCCATCAAGGCCACGGCATCGGCCACGTTGACCGGTTCCAGCGGGTCCAGCCAGCCCTGCGGGTTGCCGGTCGACACCGAACAGAACCGGCAGGCGCGGGTGCAGACCGAGCCCATCAGCATCAAGGTTGCGGTGCCGCGCCCCCAGCACTCGGCGATGTTGGGGCACTTCGATTCCGCGCACACGGTCGACAGCTTGTGGCTGCGCACGATGTCGCGGATCTCTTCGTACTTCGCGCCCGCCGGCAGCTTCACGCGCAGCCACGGCGGCTTGCGGGCGGCGTCGGGCACGCGGCTCTGCGCACTCGGGCGAATGCCGTCCTTGACGGCACGCGTGCCCTGCGGGCTGGTGAACTTGGCGCCCGGCGCGGGCCGGGCGTTGTTGATGGATTCGCTCATCCTTGCATTCTAACGGTTCAATCGAAGCGGCTGTTGTGGAAAGTCAGGCCATGGATGGTCGTTCTGGTGTCATTTGGCCGCCGTGTTGGCAAAGCGAACCTGGTGCACACCGAAGCCGCGAGCAGGGACGATCGCATTCAAAAATGCGGGTTCGCCAGCTGCTGCAGGAAGTGCGCGATCAGCCCCGGGTCCATGATCGCGGTGAACACGACGCCGTACGCCGCGCCCCAGGAATGCGCACTGTGGTTGATGTAACCGCCACCACGGTGATCCATGTAGATGGAGTACGCGAGGAAGCCCACTGCATAAAGGATCGCGGGCAGCGGGATCACGAAAACGATGATCAGCGACCACGGCGACTTCAGGATGAAGGCGAACAGCACGGCCGAGACCGCACCCGAGGCGCCGAGGCTGCGGTAATTCGGGTTGCTGCGGTTGGCGATGTAGGTCGGCAGGATCGAAACCAGCAAGCCGCCGAGGTAGAACCACAGGAAGCCGAGCGGTCCGAGATATCGCGCGTACAGGCCTTCCATCGCGCGCCCGAAGAAAAACAGCGTGATCATGTTGAACAGCAGGTGCTGGAAGTCGGCGTGCACGAACCCGTAGCTCAACAACCGCCAGTACTCGTGCTTGCGCTGGATCGCGGGTGGCCACAGCAGCAGCCGCTGCATCAGCTTGCCATCCTTGAAAGCCATCCACGACACGATGCAGGTGACGGCGATCAGCGCGAAGGTCAGCATTGAAGTCATTGCAGGCAGGTTCCTGGTCGAAACGGCGGGCGCAGCCCGCGCACACGGCGCCATGTATAACCGCGATGTGGCGTTGAATGCTAGACTCGACCGGCACACCCGCGGTGACTGCGTCGCCGCGCCTCGTCCAAACGTCCGCAACGCCAGAGGATTCCGCGATGATTTCCGTAACGTCCCACTTCCGCATCGCCCTGCTGGCCACACTGGCGCTTGCCGTCGCTGGCGTGAGTCCCGCCGTGCTGGCGGACGCCGCGACCCCCGTGACGTTCCAGGCCAACAATCCCTGGGCGCAGGAAGTCGGAACCATCGACCACTTCAACGCGTCGCACGATTACAGCGTGGCCGTCGCCGCCGGCAAGACGCTGCACGTCAAGTTGTTCACCCGCAATCCCAACGTGTTCCTGAAGATCAGAAACGATACCCAGGACAAGAAACTGGTCGACACGATGCAGACCGGCGCCACCACGTGGTCGGAAGTCGTCCCTGCTGCGGCGACCTTCACGATCCACGTGTATGCCGACCCGGCCGCACTGGAGCGGGGCGATACCGTCAAGTACGCGCTGCAGGTCGGCGCCTACGGCGCCAACGACATGCGACCCGCCAGCACCGAGGTGACCTTCCAGCCCGGCAACCCGTGGGCGCAGGAACTCGGCCGGATCGATTCGGGCGCCTTGGCACACGATTTCACGGTCGCCGTCGCGGCCGGCAACACCTTGCAGGTGAACCTCGTCGCCAAGGACGCCAACCTGCATTTCAAGGTCATGGGTGCGGATCAGGCAGTGCTGGTTGATACCGCCACGACTGCCGCTACGCCGGCTGCCGCCAGCACGACCGCCGCGGTCACGACGACGGGCAGCAGCACGTGGTCCACGCCGGTGACGGCGGCCGCGACCTACACCATCCGCGTGTACGCGGATCCGGCGTCGATGCCGCCGGGCGCAGCCTCCGGTTATGCATTGCAGATCGGGCAGTACCCGACCAACCGCACACAACCGGCCGCGGGCGCCAGCACTGCCACGCCTGCCTCGGCTGCGTCGGTGGCTGCGCCCGCGTCGGCGAGCTCGGCTGCACACTGACGCAGCTTGTCCACTGCGGGACCGTGCCTTTCGGCACGCGCACGTGGGCACGGCGATACCTAAGCTCCCGGGTTTTCGCCTGTCCCGGGGAACACCGATGATGCACAAACACCTGCTCACCGCGGCTTTCGCCGCGGCTGGCCTGATCGCCTGCGCCACGCCATCGGCCGCGCACGCCGACACCACATCCAAGCACGCCAGTGCCACTGCGTCGCAGGAGTTCAACCTGCCGGCGTTTCCGGCCGATGCGCACGTTGCCCAATCCACCGTCGTCAACGGCCACACACTGCGTTACAACGTCACCGTCGGCTGGCTGCCGGTGCGCGACGCAAAGGGCAAACTGATCGCGCAGGTCGTGTACACCGCCTACACCGTGCCGGGCAAGGATCGCCCGGTGACCTTCGCATTCAACGGCGGCCCCGGTGCGTCCTCGGTGTACCTGAACTTCGGCGCGATCGGACCGAAGAAGCTGAACTTCGGCGTCGATGGCGATGCGCCGTCCGAGCAAGCCAAACTTCACGACAACCCCAGCACCTGGCTCGGCTTCACCGATCTGGTCTTCATCGATCCGGTCGGCACCGGCTACAGCCGCGCACTGGTTGACGACAAGCAGGCCACCAAGGACTTCTACTCCACCGACGCCGACATCCACTACCTGTCGCGCATCATCTACGACTGGCTGGTGAAGAACGGCCGCATGGAATCGCCGAAGTACGTCGTCGGCGAAAGCTACGGCGGTTTCCGCGGGCCGCGCATCGCGTACTACCTGCAG
>DASSRT010000112.1:0-23318 GCA_035701705.1 Rhodanobacteraceae bacterium | reverse complement strand
AGTGAATCGGGTCATGGGCACGTCCTCATTTTTTTGGCGTGAATTCGGTGGCCTGGTCGCGACCGAGCAGGTAGCCGGCGGGGTTGGCCTGCAGTTGGCTGGTGATGCGGTGGATGTCGCGCACGGTGGAGCGCAACTCGCGCAGGGTCGGGCCGATCTGGTCGACGCCACGCAATCCGGACTGCAGCGAGCCCTGGTTTTCCGCCAGCAGCTGGTTCAGCGTCTGCGTGGTTTTCTGCAGTGACGCCATCGCCGACGCGGCGCGCTCCAGCGTCTCGCGGCCCGGGCCGTTGACCAGCTGGTTGGCGCCCGCCAGTGTCTCGTTGAGTTGCTTCGAGGCCTGCGCGGCCTGGGCGATCAGCGTGCGCAGATCGTCGCGCTCGGAGGCCAGCGCCGTGGTCGTCTGGTCGATGTTCTTGAGCGTGTGGTTGATGCGGTCGACGTTGTCCTGCGACACGATCTTGCCGAGCCGATCGAGGATGCCGTTCAGCGATGTCACCACGTCGCCGCCCGATTCCAGCAGCTTGGTCAGCGCCGAACTCTCCGAGCGGATCACCGGCACCGGGTCTTCGGCGCTGGGCATCAGCGGCGCACTGTTCGGCATGCCGCCGGTCAATTGCACGAAGGCCACGCCGGTCAATCCGAGCAGGCCGAGCTTGGCGCGGGTGTCGGTCTTGATCGGCGTGTCGGCAGCGACCTGGATGCGTGCGATCACCTTGCGTGGGTCCTTCGGGTCGAGCTTCAGCTGGCTGACCTCGCCGACCTGGATGCCGTTGTATTGCACCGGGCTGCCCTTGGACAGGCCGGTGACCGCCTCGGTGAAGATGATGTCGTAGTGGTTGTACTGGCGGCTGAGGCTGGTGCGGGCCAGCCACAACGCGAACAGCACACCGAGCACGACCACCACGAGGGTGAACGCGCCGATCAGGACATGGTGGGCCTTGGTTTCCATGGCGTTACCTCATGCCAGTGCATGGATGGAGTTGGCGGCGCGTCCGCGCGGGCCCTGGAAATAGTCGCGGATCCAGGGATCGTCGAAGCGTTCCACCTTGGCGAGCGAATCGGCCACGATCACGCGCTGGTGCGCCAGCACCGCGACGCGATCGCAGATGGCGTGCAGCGAGTCGAGATCGTGGGTGATCATGAAGACGGTGAGGCCGAGCGCGTCACGCAGGGTGCGGATCAGCTGGTCGAACGCGGCGGCCGCGATCGGATCGAGCCCGGACGTCGGCTCGTCGAGGAACACGATGTCGGGATCGAGCGCCAGCGCCCGCGCCAGCGCTGCGCGCTTGATCATGCCGCCCGAGAGTTCCGCCGGATACTTGTGGCGCACGTCGGGCGAGAGGTCGGCCAGCGCGATCTTCAGCGACGCCACCCGGATCGCATCGTGCTCCGACAGTTGCGTGTGTTCCCGCAGCGGGACGCAGACGTTCTCGCTCACCGTCAACGACGAGAACAAGGCGCCATTCTGGAACAACACGCCGCAACGGCTTTCGATCGCCACGCGATCGGCCGTGCGCAATGCGTGCAGGTTCTCGCCGAACAGCTTGACGCTGCCCGCGTCCGGCCGGCGCAAGCCGAGGATCGTGCGCAGCAGTACCGACTTGCCGGTGCCCGAGCCGCCGACCACGCCGAGGATCTCGCCGCGATGGACATCGAGGTCGAGATTGTCATGCACCACCTGCGCGCCGAACTGGCTGCGCAGGCCGCGCACTTCCACCAGCGTTTCGCGCGTGGCGGCAGGCGTGGCGCTCACCAGTTCATCTCCATGAAGAACAACGCGGCCAGCGCGTCCACCACGATCACCAAAAAGATCGATTGCACCACGCTTGAAGTCGTGCGCTCGCCGACCGATTGCGCGCTGCCCTTCACCTTGAAGCCTTCGAGGCAACCGATCACCGCGATCAGGAAGGCGAAGATCGGTGCCTTGGCGAGTCCCAGCCACAAATAGCGCAGCGGGGTATCCGCCTGGAACACCGCCACGAACATCGAAGGCGAGATGTTGAGTGCGTACCAGCACACCAGCATGCCGCCGAAAATGCCGGCCAGCATCGACAGGAACGTCAGCAATGGCGTCACGATGATCATGGCCAATACGCGCGGCAGCACCAGCAGCTCGACCGGATCCATGCCCATCGTGCGCAGCGCATCGACTTCCTCGCCAACCTTCATCGAACCGATCTGCGCGGTGAAGGCGCTGGCGGTGCGGCCGGCCAGCAGGATCGCGGTCAACAACACCGCCAGTTCGCGCAGGAACGCGTAGCTCACCAGGTCCACCGTGAACACCGTGGCGCCGTAGCGTTGCAAGGCGGTGGCGCCGAGGAAGGCGATCACCGCGCCGATCAGGAACGACAGCAGCACCACGATCGGCACCGCGTGCAGCCCAGCCTGCTCCATGTTGGCGACCAGCGAGGTCACCCGCCAGCGCCGCGGTTGCCAGATGCAGCGCGCCAGGGTCTCCAGGGTCAAGCCGATGAAGCCCAGCAGTTTGAGGCCAAGTTCGCGGACCTGCGCGACGCTGCTGCCGATGTCGCCCAGCAAGTCGATGAAGCCGAAGTTGCGGCGCGGGGTCGGGCGGTGTGCGTAGATTTCCGCAACCGCATCACTGACCGTGCCGAGCAGGGCGCGCAATTCACGTGGCACGTCGCGGTCGTGGTCGGCCAGCCAGTGCAGCGCCTTGGGTCCGAGCGCCACCGCAATCAGGCCGGCGCCGGCGGTATCCACCCGGCCGACATCGTTGAAGTCCACGTCCGGGCATTCCGGCAGCGCGGGTTTCAGCGAGTCCAGTTGTGCTTCGAGCGTGGAGAAGTGCGGCAAGGTCCAGTCGCCGGTGAAGCGCAGCACGTTTTCGCCGGTTTCCGCCAGCGGCAGCCATTCCACGATGCCGGGTGTGCTTGCGGCGCGCTCCATCCGCCCAATCTAACAGGTTGTCGCAGCGTCCTGTCCCGCACGTTTCAACGCGCGTCATCCATCGCCTGGCTTGGCGCAGACGGTCACGCGCTGGAGATTTCCGGGGCGCGGCAGCGATAATGCCGGACTGCCACCGCATTCGGACATCCCGCCATGACCCGACCCACCGTGCTCAATGCCACCCACCGCGCCGCCGGCGCGAAGATGGTCGACTTCGGCGGCTGGGACATGCCGTTGCACTACGGCTCGCAAATCGAGGAGCACCACGCCGTGCGCCGCGACGCCGGCATGTTCGACGTGTCGCACATGACCGTGGTCGACCTGCACGGTGCGCGCTGCCGCGAATTCCTGCGCCACCTGCTCGCCAACGGCATCGACAAGCTGAAGAAGCCGGGCAAGGCCCTGTATTCGTGCATGCTCAACGAGCGCGGCGGGGTGGTCGACGACTTGATCACCTATTTCCTTGCCGAAGACTTTTTCCGTGTCGTCGTCAACGCCGCCACCCACGACAAGGACCTGGCGTGGATCGAACGCCAGGCCGCGGCGTTTGGCGTGCGGGTGCGCGAACGCGCCGAGTTGGCGATGATCGCGGTGCAAGGTCCGAATGCGCGCGCCAAGGTTCTGGATCTGCTGCAGGCTGATGATCGCGCGGCGGTCGAGAAACTTGGCAAGTTCGTGGCCGCCGAGGCGCGCGGTCCGGATGGCATGCCGCTGTTCGTCGCGCGCACCGGCTACACCGGCGAGGACGGTTTCGAAATCATCGTCCCCGAACAGCACGCCGTGGCGTTGTGGAACGCGCTGGCCGTGGCGGGCGTGCACCCGGCGGGTCTGGGTGCGCGCGACACGCTGCGCCTCGAAGCCGGGATGAACCTGTACGGCCAGGACATGACGGAAGAGGTCACGCCGTGGGAAGCGGGCCTTGCCTGGACGGTGTCGCTCGATGAAGGCCGTGATTTCATCGGCCGTGCCGCGCTGGAAAAGCAGAAGGCGACAGGCGTGCCGCGCGAACTGGTCGGCGTGGTGCTGGACGACAAGGGCGTGCTGCGGCATGGCCAGCGGGT
The DNA here is from genome assembly GCA_035701705.1 of Rhodanobacteraceae bacterium. Lineage (GTDB taxonomy): Bacteria > Pseudomonadota > Gammaproteobacteria > Xanthomonadales > Rhodanobacteraceae > 66-474. The sequence continues at coordinate 19,347 of DASSRT010000112.1, read as the reverse complement.
GCCGACGCCGGCAGGCGATGGCGAGATCCTTTCCGGCATCTTCTCCCCGACACTCGGCAAGGCCATCGGCTTCGCGCGGGTGCCGGCGGGCGCGCGCGACGGCCTGCGGGTGGACATCCGCGGACGCGAACTGCCGTTGCGGGTGGTGAAGTACCCGTTCGTCCGCGACGGGAAAGCCTGCGACGGGATCTAGGCAGGCCGGCCTGCTGCATCCCCCAACGTTGAAGCTAGAATCTCCCATTCTTCGAGCAGCCCAGGACATCCGACATGAGCGAAATACCCGGCGATCTCAAATTCCAGAAATCCCACGAGTGGGTGCGCGTGGAAGAGGGCGGCAAGGCGCGCATCGGCATTTCCGACCATGCCCAGGAATTGTTGGGCGATCTGGTGTACGTGGAATTGCCGGGCGTCGGCGATCATGTCGAAGCCGGCAATGGTTGCGCGGTAGTCGAATCGGTGAAGGCCGCTTCCGATGTGTATGCGCCGATCAGCGGCGAAGTTCTGGAAGTCAATACAGCGCTCGCCGACAAGCCGGAAACCATCAACGAAGATGCATTCGGCGAGGGTTGGCTGTTCGTGCTGAAGATCGATGATGCCGACGAGCTGGACGCGTTGCTGAGCGCCGACGAGTACGCCGAACTGGCCGAGAACGACGAGCACTGATGACACGCAGGCCGGGTATGCGCGGATGCGTTGACGTGATGTTCGAACGCAATTCGGGTGTCGTGAGATCGCTCCGCGACCGCTGCATGCAAAAAATTTTGTTCACCGGTTAGTCGCCGGTTCAGCCACTTCGGGCGATTGCTGGCAGCTTGCATGTCGCGTGTTCGCGGCGAACGTTCCGTTGCGTGATGCGAGGACGCGTCGTTGTCATGATGTTGGCGCGAAGCCAAGCATCCGTGCGGGTTTCGACCGCGATGCGGTACATGGGTTGCATCTTCCATATGGACGTCTGGACGTCCGCGGTGTGATGCAGTGAAGGGACTGCGATGGGCGTTGATCGCGTGCTCGGGCGGCAGGGCAAGGCCGGTGCAGCGATCGCAACGGTTGCAAAAACTCGTTGACACCACGATTGCGCGGGGCTAGCGTTCCGCCCGACGACATGTAGCACGACGGGAAACATGCCGACTGCCAGGTACATAAAACCGTACATCGACCACGGTCATAAATCCGAAAGGGTTCGGAAGATCACCGTTTCGATTCCAGTCCATGTACTTCGGCTGCTCTCCGACGAGCGCACACGTCGTCAAGTGTCCAACCTGCGGCACGCCACGAACAGCGATCTGTTGTGCGAGGCGTTTCTGCATGCGTTCACTGGGCAACCACTGCCAACTGATGAGGAGCTGAGACGAACCATGGCTACCAAGAAAGCTGCGAAGAAGGTTGCAAAGAAACCCGCCAAGAAGGCGGCCAAGAAAACCGTCCGCAAGTCTGCCAAGGCGAAGACCGCCACGGCACGCAAGACTGCACGCAAGCCGGCCCGCAAGGCCGCGGCCAAGAAGCCGGCCCGCAAGCCGGCGGCCAAGAAGACCGCGCGCAAGCGCACTGCGAAGAAGGCCGTGATGGCCAAGACCGCGCGCGCCAGCAAGACCAAGGCGAAGAAGTAAGCACGAGTTGCGCTGTTTTTCGCTTCAACGCATTCAATAATGAAAAGCCTGCCCTCCTCGCGGTGCCCAGCGCGAGGAGTTCGCGGGCAAAAGGTACAGACGTTGGCCCCGGTGACCCCGGGGCTTTCCGTTTTAACGTTCTGACCGGGCCTCGGAGAAGTGCCCGCGTGCACCCTTCAATGCGCCGTTGTTGAAGCCGGGTCGCACGTTGGCGGTTCGCTGGATTCCGGCCGGACTGTCGAGTCCGTCACATCCCGGCGGATGCCGCTACCGCGAACTTTTGTAACGGCCGCACGGAACGCACGTTGTGGAACGGTTTGTGCATGACAATGGGCGGGGGAAATCCATCACTTTGCACACAGGTGGCGCATGATCACTTTTGCATCCAAACTTTCCGTTCCGGCGCCGTCGGGGGTGTCCTCCGCCCTGCGTGGCGCGTTGGTGGTGGCGGGCATGGCGCTGCTGCTTGCCGGTTGCGGCAAGGGCCAGCAGGCGCCCGCGTCATCCGCTCCGGGCAGTGCCTCACCGGCGACTTCGGCCGCTCCCAGGGCTTCGGCACCGGCTGCATTGCCGGCCGCGGTCCCGGCATCGGCAGCGAGTGCTGCAAGTTCGGCCGCCGCACAATCGGCGGCGCTGGCCGCCAAGCAGGCAGCCGAGGCCAAGGCCAAGTTGGCGTCGATGAGCGTTTCCAGTCTGTTGACCGCGGCGCGCGACGCCTACAGCCAGCACCGCGTGGTGGCACCGGCGGGCGACAACGCCATGGAGTACTACGAAGCGGTGCTGGCCAAGGATCCCAACAACCAGGTGGCCAAGGACGCCTTGCGCGAAACCTTCCCGTTTGGCGTCCCGGATGTCGAATCCGCCATTTCGCAGAACAACTTCGATGAAGCCAGTCGCGAAATCGAGCTGCTTGGCAAGGCCGATCCGTCCAATTACACCTTGACCCTGCTGCGTTCGAAGCTGGATGCACAAAAGAAGCTGCAGGCCCGCCAGCAACAGCAGCAACAGCAGCAAATCGCGCAGCAGGAAGCCGCCAAGAAGGCGGCCGAGAACAAGGCTGCGCAGGAAGCTGCCAACGCGAAGGCTGCGGCTGCTGCGGCGGAAGCTGCCAAGGTTGCGGCGGCCAGCCGCCCGGCGCCACGCCCGGCTGCGGCAGCACCGACGCCTGCACCGGCGCCCTCGGGTGAAACACATGGCGTCAAGGTGCTCAAGGTGGCCGCGGCGCAATATCCGGTGGAAGCTGCACGCAACCAGATTTCCGGTGGCTACGTGACCGTCGAGTTCACCGTGACGGCCGAGGGCGTCGTGACCAATGCCCATGTGGTCGATTCATCGCCGCGGCGCGTGTTCGACCGGGCGGCCATCGCTGCCATCGAGCATTCGAAGTTCGAGCCGGCCATGAAGAACGGTCAGGCGGTGGCGGCGGTGGTGCAGCGCCGGATCGTGTTCAAGATGTGAGACCCCGTGACGCGGTACGTGATGTCATCGGCATCGCGTACCGCGTCACGGACGCAGCGCAGGGCAGCGTCCGTGGGTGGCGATCGATGCCCCGTCACTTCTTCCGCCGATGCGCCGGCCGTGCGTGACGGCGGGTGGTCTTGTGCCGGTCGCCGCGCTTGTAATTGTCGAGGTTGGACCAGTCCTGGTGCGGCAGGCTGAGCAGCGCGTCGAACAGCATCGGCATCAGGCCCGCCGGTGCGCCGTCTTCGCAATTCCACATCACGACGGCGCCGACGTGGTACTCGGGAAAGAATCCGATCATCGCGCGGTAGCCCTTGACGGCACCGGCGTGGAACACCAGCGTGTGCCCCGCGTAATCGTAGGTTCGCCAGCCCAGTGCATACGCCGCCCGGCTCACGCGTACGCGTCGCCAGTTCGACACGAAGCGTTCGCCGGGAGTGTCGACGATCGGCGCGTGCAGCACTTCCAGCAATGAGTGCGGCAGTACCGTCGGGCGGCCGCCCATCTGCGCGATCAGCCATTGCTCCATGTCGCGGATGCTGGCGTTCACGCCGGCTGCCGCCGGCACGTAGAAGTTGTCGTTGGGTTCGTAGGCGATCCAGTGGTCGCCATGCCGATAGTGCGGGCGCGCCCAGCTGCGGCTGGACTCCAGACCGTCGCGGCCGTAACTGGCGGTGGTCATGCCGAGCGGCACGAACAGGTAGCGGTCGACCAGCCTGATGAAGAACTGTCCGGTCTTGGCGTGGATCACGTCGCTGATCAACGAGAAGGCGACGTTCTGGTAGCCGTAGCAGGCGCCCGGATCGCAGCGCAGCGGCACCGCGTCGAGCTTGCGTTCCAGCTCGCGGTACGGCACGCCGTTGGCAAGCAGGTTGTCGTAGGCGTGGTAGGGCAAGCCGCTGCTCTGGCTGAGGAGGTCGCGCACCGTGGCGGATTCCGAAGCGTCGGCGCTCTGCAACTTGAAGAACGGCAGCACGCTGGCGAGGCGGGTGTCCCACGACATCACGTCCTGCTGCACCAGCAGGCCGGTCAAGGCGGTGGCGAATGCCTTCGACAGCGAGGCCATCCGGAACACCGTGTCGGGTGTGACCTTTTCGCCGGTCGCGGTATCGGCATAGCCGAGCGTGCGCTGATAGCGCACCTTGTTGTCGACGATCACCGCCGTCGCGAGCCCGGCCGTGCGATCCTCGGCGGCCAGCTGGTCGAGCCAGTGGTTGTAGTCCTTGAGTGCTGCAGTGACCCGCGCAGCTGGCAGCTGCGCCGACGCGGCGGCGCGCACCGCCTCTGGCTGCGACTCGGGCGCGGCGATCGCCACGCCCGTGAACAACACGCAGGCGAGGCCCGCGCAGAAAACCAATACACGCATGCTATGCTCGATTTGTGTGCGATCATCCCGATCGCTGCCATGGCGGGTTGGCCGCTCGCCGCCAGCCATCAAGCTGCGCGGTGACCGCGACGGCCACGGCCTTGAATTCGACTATCCGTGGCCTGACGTTCGACTGCAGCCGCCTTGGCCAACCATCCAAACGAAGGAGACGACAATGACGGGTCTGATCATCATCCTGATCATCATCGCCATCATTGTGATTTACCTGATCGCGATCTACAACGGGTTGGTCACCTCGCGCAACGCCTACAAGAACGCGTTCGCGCAGATCGACGTCCAGCTGACCCGCCGTCACGACCTGATTCCGAACCTGGTCGAGACCGCCAAAGGATATCTGGCGCACGAGCGCGAAACGCTGGAAGCCGTCACCCAGGCGCGCACCGCCGCGGTGAACGGGCTGGCCGCCGCCAAAGCCAAGCCGGGCGATCCCGGTGCGATGCAGCAGCTGTCCGGCGGTGAAAACCAGTTGACCCAGGCGCTGGGCCGCCTGTTCGCTGTCAGCGAGGCGTATCCCGACCTCAAGGCCAACCAGAACATGATGCAGTTGTCCGAGGAGCTGACCTCCACGGAAAACCGCGTCGCCTTCGCGCGGCAGGCGTACAACGATTCGGTGATGAACTACAACAACAAGGTCCAGGTGTTCCCGTCGACCTTGATCGCCGGGCCGTTCGGCTTCAGCGCGGCGCAGCCGCTCGAGATCGACGATCCGGCCAAGCGCGAGGCGCCCAAGGTCAGCTTCACTTGATGTGAGCGTCCCTGATCGCAGCCGTGCCGGGGTGTTGGGCGGGCGGGTGCGCGGATACCGCGTGTACACCGGAACGGGCTTGCTGCCCTGACTTTCCACAACAGCCGCCACGGGCGGGGCATCTGACAATCCGCGATGGATTTTTTCGCACAACAGGCCAAGGTCCGCCGTTCCAGCCGCACCCTGGTGCTGCTGTTCATCGCGGCGGTGCTGACCATCGTCATCGCGGTGGACCTGATCTGCGCGTTCCTGCTTGGCGTGGGGCTGCGCCCGTTGCCGTTGCTGGGCGTGTCGGTCGCGGTGCTGGTGGTGATCGGACTGTGCACGGCATATCGCGTGGCCAGCCTCGCCGGCGGCGGTGCCGCGGTGGCGCAGGGCATGCACGCGGTGGAGGTTCCCGCCAACACCAGCAACCCGCAATGGAAGCGCCTGCGCAACGTGATCGAGGAAGTCGCGATCGCCTCGGGCGTGCCGGTGCCGGACATCTACGTGATGCAGGACGAAACCGCGATCAACGCCTTCGCGGCCGGCTATACGCCCGCGGACGCGGTGGTCTGCGTGACCCAGGGTTGTCTCGACCAATTGAATCGCGAAGAACTGCAAGGCGTGATCGCACACGAATTCAGCCACGTGCTGAACGGCGACATGCGCCTCAACATCCGCCTGATCGGTTTGCTGTTCGGGATCATGGCGATCGGCGTGATCGGGCGTTTCATGATCTATGGCGGTTCGGGGCGCAGCCGGCGCGACGGCGGCAACGTGGCGCTGGCCGGCCTGGCGCTGCTCATCGTCGGTGGCATCGGGCTGTTTTTCGGCAAGCTCATCCAGGCGGCGGTGGCGCGCTCGCGCGAGTCGCTGGCCGACGCTTCGGCCGTGCAGTTCACCCGCCAGACCTCCGGCATCGCCGGTGCGCTGAAAAAAATCGCGGCGTTCGAGCAGGGTTCGCAGCTGCAGTCGCCACGCCGCGATGAAGTGCGGCACATGCTGTTCGGTGACGCCGAGATGAGCTCGATGTTCGCCACGCATCCGCCGATCATCCAGCGCATCCAGGCGCTGGAGCCGGGCTTCAAACCCGAGGAGCTGGATGCCTACGTCAAGCAATGGCTGGCCCGCGGTGGCGATCCGAACTCGATTGATTTGCACGCCGAGGCTTCGCCGTGGCAACAGGGCCTGCACGAGGCCGCGGCCGTCGACGGCGACTTGAACGTGGGCGGTGCCTTGCCGGGCTTCCCGAAGATGCCGGGCGGCGGCGCCAAGCCGATCGGCGGCGTGATCCCTGCCGCCGGTGCGGAACTTGCAATCTCCGCGGCGGCGGTGGCCTCGCAGGTCGGCACGCCCGGCAGCGATGACTACCACGCGGCCAGTCAGTTGCATGCGCAGATACCCTCCGCGCTGGCGGTGGCCGCGCGCGATCCGCGTGGCGCGCTGGCGGTGGTGCTGGCGCTGGCGGCGTCCGATCATCCGGACGTGCTGCCGAAGCAATTGCAGGCCGTGACGCAGGCTTTCGATGCTGCCCTCGCCGGTGCCGTCGCCAGCCTTGCCCCGCAGATCGCCGACCTGCATCCGATGCTGCGCCTGCCACTCGCGCAACTCGCGTTCCCCGCGTTGAAGCGGCGCCCGCGCCCGGAGGTCACGGCCTTCGTGAAGGCACTCGACGACCTCGTGCATGCCGACGGGCAGGTGGATCTCGACGAGTATTGCCTCGCCAAACTGGTGCAGGCGCAAGTGGTCGCGGCACTGGATCCGGCGGCGGGTTTCAAGCCGGGCGCGCGCAAGCTGGTGGATCTCGCCGACGACCTGCGCGACCTCGCCGCCCTGGTCGCGCATTTCGGCAACGACGACGATGGCGAGGCCCAGCGCGCCTTCCAGCTGGCGCTCGCCGAGGCGCTGCCGAACGCGCAGTACATGTACGCCGTGCCCGACGACTGGCAGGCCGCACTCGATCGTTCGCTGGCGGCGCTGCAGCAGCTCGCGCCGGAAGGCAAGCAGCTCACCGTGCAGGCCCTGACCCGCGCGATCGCCGCCGATGGCAAGGTCAGCGTCGCCGAATCGGAAATGTTGCGGGTGGTGTGTGCGGTGCTCGGCTGCCCGTTGCCGCCGTTGTTGTCCGAGCGTTCGTGAGCGCTGTTTCGGCAGGACGGTGCGCGAGGGCAGCTGTCGCAGTCCGGCGCATGCCGGCACGGCCATCCGTGGCCTGAATTTTCACGACGGCCACTTCGGGCTGGATGAATCCAGCAGCGTTGTGCGCGCCTTGCGGGCGTGTTGCAGCAGCTCGGGGAAGAACGCGTCGAAGTGCGGCTGCAGGATCGCCGCGCGCCGCTGCAGCTCGGGCAAGGCCGTCGCGATCGGCGAGGGCCGTGAAAGTCGTGCCGACAATCCCTGCAAGACGTCAGCGATCGTCGCCGGATCGCCATACGCCAGCGGCAGGCCGTGGCCGTGCATCCAGTCGATGAAGCCGCCCAGTTGCGGTGGCAGTTCGGCCGCGTGTGCATCCAGCAAGGCCAGCCAGCGCCTGCAGAACACCGCCGCCGGCTCGTCGCAGTAGCGCGCCCAGTCGCACACCAGCAGGTGGTCGAACCAGACGTCCAGCAGGATCCCGGCGTAGCGGCGCAAGGGCGGCTGGAAGGTGTTGCGGGCGGCCACGACTTGCGGATGGTTGTCGGTGTAGCGGTCGATGCCGCGGTGGAAGCGCAGGCCGGCCTGGCGGGCCTGCGGCCACGCGGGGTCGGGCTGGCCATGCCGGAAATCGCCGAGCGCGCTTCCCAGCGCAAATTCGGCGCCGCCGGCATCGGCAAGCAGGGCGTGGGCCAGGTGGTTCATTCCTATATGATGCGCCCATGCCAGACAGCCTGCCGCCGGCGCCCGCCGGATTCCCCGATGATTCCGCGACTTTCCTGCTGCCGAGCCCCGCCGGCGTGCTGGAAGTGGCGACCGCCGTGCCGGAGCCCGGCTGCGCGCGCGCCGGCAACGTGGTGATCTGCCACCCCAATCCCGCGCAGGGCGGCACCATGCGCAACAAGGTGGTGACGATGCTCGAGCGCAGCCTGCGCGAATCGGGCCTGTCGACGGTGCGCTTCAACTTTCGCGGGATCGGCGCCTCCACCGGTGCCTTCGACAATGGCGATGGCGAAACCGGCGATCTGGTGGCGGTCGCACAGTGGCTGCGCAAGGTGCGCCCGAATGACGCCCTGTGGCTGGCGGGATTTTCCTTCGGCAGCTACATCGCGCTGCGCTGCGCGCGTTCGCTGGCGGCCGATGCGCTGATCACGGTGGCGCCACCGGTGGGCCGTTACGAATTCGGCGAGCTGTCGGCACCGGGCTGCCGCTGGCTGGTGGTGCAGGGCGAGGAAGACGAAGTGGTCGCTCCGCAAGGCGTGTTCGACTGGATCGAAACCCTCGATCCGAAACCGGTGTTGATCCGCATGCCCGACACCGGGCACTTCTTCCACCGCCGGCTGATGGACCTGCGCGGCGCGGTGAAGAATGCGGTGCGAAGCTGGCTCCCGCCGTCGCGATGAGCGAAACACGAGATACTCGGTTGGAAGCAGCTGTTGTGAGAAGTCGGTCCACGGACGGACGTTTTGATGCTCATGGCCTGGAGATTCCGGAAAAGCCATTTCCTCCAGCAGCGCAGCGATCAGGGACGATCGCACGAATGTACGCCCACGGCGTCGCCGCCGGTACCTGGCAGGACGATCCCGCGCAGCGCGCCGCGTTGCCGGCGTTCGATCGCCTGCGTGCGGCGGTGTGCGCACCGCAGGCCGGCTGGTTCGCGCGTCTGCGCGCGCGTGTCGCGGATCCGGCGCCTTTGCGCGGGATCTACCTGTGGGGCGAAGTCGGGCGCGGCAAGACCATGCTGATGGACGCCTTCGCGGCGTCGCTGCCGGCGGACGTGGCGCTGCGCGTGCATTTCCACCGCTTCATGCTGGACGTGCACGCGCAGCTGCGCGAACTCGGCGAGGTCGCCGATCCCTTGCCGCAGGTTGCTGCGCGCGTCGCCGCGCGCGCACGCGTGCTGTGCCTCGATGAGTTCATGGTCACGGACATTGGCGATGCGATGATCCTCGACGGTTTGCTGCGGGCGCTGTTCGAGCGCGGCGTGGCCCTGGTCACGACCTCCAACACGCCACCGTCCGAGCTGTACCGCGATGGCCTGCAACGGGCGCGCTTCCTGCCCGCGATCGCGCTGATCGAACAGCACTGCGAGGTGCTGGAACTGACCTCGCTGCACGACTGGCGCCTGCGCGCGCTGACCCGTGCGCCGGTGTACCTGACGCCGCTCGACGCGCACGCCGAGGCAGCCCTGGCGCGGCTGTTCGCGGAGCTGGCGCAGGGCGAGGTGCGCGAGGCCGTCGAGCTGCGCATCAATGAGCGCAGCTTTCGCGTCCGCCGCGTCTGCGCGCAGGCCGCGTGGTTCGACTTCGCCGCGCTCTGCGACGGGCCGTATGGTTCGGCGGACTACATCGAGCTTGCGCGCACCTGGCCCGCGATCCTGGTTTCAGGACTGCCGCAGTTCACCCCGTACAGCGAAGACGCGGCGCAGCGTTTCGTGCATCTGATCGACGAGTTGTACGACCGCCGGGTGAAGCTTGCCGTCACCGCGCAGGTACCTGCGGTGGAGTTGTACGATGGCCGGCGCTTGCGCGGCGAGTTCGCGCGCACGGCAAGCCGGCTGATCGAAATGCAAAGCCGCGAATATCTGGCAGAATCGCACCGTGCGCACGCGGCGGGCTGAGTTGTCGACGGCGGCAGCGCGCGTTGTCGAAACGGGGGGGGCCCGTTCGTCATGAGATGAGGGCCTGACAGTTGTCAGTCGACCAACCGTGACGTCCAGCCCTTACGCATCATCGACGACGCTTGCACACTGGCGGGCGTGTAATTACAATACCGCGCGGTTCAGTTATATGAACCCGTGCCCCGGCGTATTCCCCGTTGCTTCAGACCGTTTCGCAGCCTGAATGAATCACCCCATGTCAAAAATGATGCCTGCCTTGCGGCGGGCCGCGGTGGCGATCGCGGTACTTGCGCTTGCCGGCTGCGCCGTCGGCCCGAACTATCGCGAACCGGCCGCGCCCGCGGTCGACCGCTACACCGTGGCGCCGCTGCCGAAATCCACGACCGCCGCCGACACGGCCGGTGGCGATGCGCAGGCATTCCTTGAGGGCCAGAACGTCCCGCGGCAATGGTGGACGGCATTCGGCAATGCCGAGCTCGATCGCCGCGTGCAGCAGGCCTTTGCGCACAGTCCCACCGTTGCCGGTGCGCAGGCCGCGTTGCGGCAGGCCGAGGAAACCGCCAGGGCCGCGCGCGGCGGCTTGTTCCCGTCGCTGGACGCCAACGCCGGTGCCACGCGCCAGAAGCAATCCGGCGCGCAGTTCGCCGGCCTCGGCGGCAACGTGTCCGGCTCGAAGCCGTTCAACGTCATCAACGCCGGCGTCAGCGTCGGCTACGTGTTCGACCTGTTCGGCGGCGTGCGCCGCGGCATCGAGGCGCAGGACGCCGAGGCCGACGTGCAGCGCGCAAAGCTCGATGCGACCTACCTGATGCTCGCCACCAACGTGGTGACGGCGTCCTTGCAGGAAGCCTCGCTGCGCGAGCAGGTGCAGTCCGCGGCGAAAGTCGTGGACGATCTGCAAAAGGAACTCGCGATCGCGGAGCAGCAGCAGGCGATCGGCAGCAAGTCGTTCTCCGACACGCTGGCGGTACGCACGGAACTGGCGACCGCCGCCGTCGCCCTGCCGGGCCTGCGCCAGCAACTCGCGGCCACGCAGAACCAGCTCGCGACCTACCTCGGCGTCACGCCGGCGCAACTCGACATCCATCCGATCACGCTCGACCAGGTGACGCTGCCGGCCGACATCCCGGTGAGCTTGCCGTCCACCGTCGTTGCGCAGCGCCCGGACATCCGCGCCGCCGCCGCGCAGTTGCACGCAGCCACCGCCGCGGTCGGGGTCGCGACTGCCGACATGCTGCCGCGGCTGACGCTGTCCGGCAGCGCCGGCTCGCAGGCCTTGCACAGCGGTGACCTGTTCAGCACCGGCACCGGTGCGTGGTCGATCGGCCTCAACATCCTGCAGCCGTTGTTCCACGGCGGCCAGTTGCTGCACCAGAAGCGCGCGGCGAAGGCGGGCATGGATGTGGCGCTCGCCAACTGGCAACAGGTGGTGCTGACTTCCTTCCAGAACGTCGCGGATTCGCTGCAGGCACTGGAGTACGACGCCGCCTCGTTGAAGGCGCTGGCGACCGCCGATCATGATGCTTCGAAGCTGCTTGACCTCACCCGCAAGCAATACCGCATCGGTGCGGTCGGCTACGTGAACCTTCTGACCGCCGAACAGGCGTACCAGACCGCCCACGTTGCGCTGATCAAGTCGCGCACCGCGCGGCTTGCCGACACCGCCGCGCTGTACGCCGCGCTCGGCGGTGGCTGGCGGGACGATCCGCAAAGCCGCGCCACCGAAGGCCGCGCCGCTACCGCATCGACGCCAGCCAAGACCACGGTTCCCCATTCTGATCCTGGCGATCACGAGCGATCGCAACAATGAAATGCGCGTCGCGAGCAGTCAGCGCAAACAACCGGACGACCCCATGAACGCATACGAATCTTCCGCACGGCCCAAGCAACGCAAGCGCCTGATCATCGTGATCGTGGCGGTGGCGATCCTGTTTGGGCTGCTGATCGGCTGGAACACCCTCAAGGGTCATTTCATCGCCCAATTCATGAAGTCCATGGCCAACCCGGCGCAGACGGTCAGCGCCATGACCGCCGAATACCAGGATTGGCAGCCACACGTCGAGGCGGTCGGCAACGTGCGTGCGGTGCATGGCGCGGATCTCGCGTTCGACGTCGCGGGCCTGGTCGAAAGCGTGGATGTGAAATCCGGCGCCGATGTGAAGAAAGGCCAGGTGCTGGTGAAGCTGGTCGACGCCGATGACCGCGCCAAGCTGGCGTCGCTGCAGGCCACCGCGCAGCTGGCGAGGCTGACCGCCGAGCGCTCGAAAAAGCAGATCGCGGTGCAGGCGATCAGCAAGGCGCAGTACGACACCGACATGGCCAACCTGAAGAGCGCCGAGGCCAACGTCGCCGCGCAGCAGGCGCTGGTCGACAAGAAGACGCTGCGTGCGCCGTTCGCCGGACGCGTCGGCATCATCACTGCCAACGCAGGCCAGTACATCAGTGCTGGCACGGCGGTCGTCACCCTGCAGCAGCTCGATCCGGTGTACGTCGACTTCACGGTGCCGCAGGCCTCGTTGGCGACGCTGCACACCGGCGGCAAGGTCGCGGTAACCGTCGACGCGTTCAAGGACAAGGCGTTCGCGGGCACGGTCAGCGCCACCGACCCCAAGGTCGATCTCTCCACCCGCAACGTCGGGGTCGAGGCGACCGTGGCCAATCCCGACAAGCTGCTGGTGCCCGGCATGTTCACCAGGGTCGCGGCGGATTCGGGCACTGCCCAGCGTTACCTGACCCTGCCGCAGACCGCGATTTCGTACGCGCCGTACGGCGACACGGTGTTCGTGGTGCACCAGGGCCAGCCACCGGCGTCCGGTGACGACGGCAAGCCGGCCAAGGCTTCCGCGGCTGCGGCGAAGGACAAGAATGCCCCCGACCATTACGTGCAACAGGTGGTGGTGACGGTGGGGCCGACGCGCGGCGACCAGGTCGCGGTGCTCACCGGCATCAAGCAGGGCGACGTGGTCGTCACCAGCGGCCAGTTGAAGCTCAGGAACGGCACGCCCGTGAACATCAACAACAAGGTGCAACCGGCGTTCAGTCCGAATCCGCATCCGGTGGAAGAGTGATTTTCATTTCGTCATTCCGGGGCCTTCGCCGATTTCGTCGGCGATGGAACCCGGACTGCGCAGGCAGGATGCCGAAGCGAACACCGGCGAAGCCGGTGGCCCGCAGGGCGAGCGCCAAGGATGGCGCGAGTAACCCAGCGTCTTTGCTTCTTGATTGAAAGGCACTGGGTTCCGGCTTTCGCCGGAATGACGAGCTGGAAGTAATCGCCTTGTAATGAATCCGCAGCAGGCTCCCGCATGAAATTCACCGATCTCTTCATCAAACGCCCGGTCCTCGCCGCCACGGTCAGCCTGCTGATCCTGGTGCTGGGTTTGCGTGCGGTGACGTCCCTGCCGATCCGCCAGTATCCCAAGACGGAAAGCGCGACGATCGTGGTGCAGACCGTCTATTTCGGCGCCGACGCGCAAACGATGGGCGGGTTCATCACCCAGCCGCTGGAACAGGCCATCGCGCAGGCGCAGGGCATCGACTACATGACCTCGTCGTCGACGCCGGGCGTGTCGCTGATCACGGTGACGCTGCGCCTCAACTACGACGGCAACAAGGCGCTCACCGAGATTTCCGCGCTGGTCAACTCGGTGAAGAACCAGTTGCCGCAGGCGGCGCAACAGCCGGTGATTACCCTGCAGACGGGCGAGCAGGTAGCGTCGATGTACCTCGGTTTCTCGTCGAAGACGCTGGCCGCCAACAAGATCACCGATTACCTCACCCGCGTGGTGCAGCCACAGTTGAGCGCCGTGGAGGGTGTGCAAAGCGCCGAGATCATCGGCGCGCGTACGTTTGCCCTGCGCGCGTGGCTGGATCCCGTGAAGATGGCCGCGCATGGCGTGACCGCCACCGACGTCAACCAGGCGCTGGCGGCGAACAACTATCTCTCGGCCATCGGTACCACCAAGGGCCAGATGGTCAGCGTCAACCTGACCGCGGCCACCGACCTGCACACCGTCGATGAATTCAAGAACCTGGTGGTGAAGGCCGACGGCGCCGACATGGTGCGCCTCAAGGACGTGGCCGATGTCCAGTTGGGCGCGGAGAACTACGACTCCGAATTCTCGTTCGACGGCCAGAACACCGTGGCGGTCGGCATCAAGGCCGCGCCCGACGCCAACGTGCTGGACGTGATCGCGCGCGTGCGCAAGGTGTTCCCGCAGATCCAGTCGCAACTGCCGGCCGGGTTGTCGGGCAACATCGCCTACGACGGCACCGACTTCATCCGCGCATCGATCAGCGAGGTGGTGCAAACGCTGGTCGAGACGCTGTTGATCGTCGCCGTGGTCATCTTCCTGTTCCTCGGCACCCTGCGTTCGCTGCTGATTCCATTGCTGGCGATGCCGTTGTCGTTGATCGGCGCGTTCCTGGTGATGCTGGTCCTCGGCTATTCGATCAACCTGCTGACGTTGTTGGCGCTGGTGCTGGCGATCGGCCTGGTGGTGGACGACGCGATCATCATCGTCGAAAACGTCGACCGCCACATGAAGGATGCGCATTCGCCGCTCAAGGCCGCGCTGCTGGCCGCGCGCGAACTGGCCACGCCGATCATCGCGATGACCATCGTGCTGATCGCGGTGTACGTGCCGGTCGGTTTCCAGGGCGGCCTGACCGGCGCGTTGTTCACCGAATTCGCATTCACGCTGGCGGGCGCGGTGGTGATCTCGGCGATCATCGCGTTGACGCTGTCGCCGATGCTGTGCTCGAAGGTGCTGCGCGAATCCGACCACGAGAAGCCGTTCGTCAAGCGCATCGACAAGGTTTCGAATTACGTGCGCGACCGCTATCGGCGCATGCTGCATTCCTCGCTTGACACCTGGGTGGTGGCGATCGTGTTCGGCGCGCTGATCCTTGCGGGCAACGTGTACCTGTTCAAGACGGCGAAGTCCGAGCTCGCGCCGCAGGAAGACCAGGGCATCGTGCTGGCGCAGACCCAGGGTCCGCCCAACGCGACCATCACCCAGATGCAGATGTACACCAGGCAGGTGTTCGACATCGCCAAGTCGCTGCCCGAATACACCCACACCTTCCAGTTCACCGGCATGGGCGCGGTGAACCAGGGCTTCTCGGGCATCATGCTGAAGCCCTGGGGTGACCGCAGCCGCAGCGCCACCGAGATCCAGCAGGCGATCCAGCCCAAGCTCGACGGGATCGCGGGCGCGCGCATGGCGGTGTTCCAGTTCCCGTCGTTGCCCGGCGCGTTCGGGCTGCCGGTGCAGTTCGTGATCAAGACCACCGAGCCGTTGCAGAACCTCAACGATGTCGCGCACCAGGTGCTGGCGAAGGCGCAGGCGTCGGGCATGTACTTCTTCGTCGACTCGGACCTCAAGATCGACCAGCCGCAGGCAACCGTGACGCTGGATCGCGACAAGGTGGCCGCGCTCGGCATGACGCAGCAGAGCGTGGGTGCCGCTTTGTCGGCGGCACTGGGCGGCAACTACGTCAACTACTTCTCGATCTCGGGACGTTCGTATCGCGTGATCTCGCAGGTCGCGCAGGTGGACCGGTTGAACCCGGCGCAGCTCGACAACTATTACATCAAGACGCCGTCGGGCGGCATGATCCCGGCCTCGACCGTGGCGCACCTGACCTACCAGACGGTGCCGGAGTCGATCAACCACTTCCAGCAGTTGAACTCGGCCACGATTTCCGGCGTGATTGCGCCCAGCGTGTCGCTGAGCCAGGCGCTCACCTTCTTGCAGGACACGTTGAAACAGGTGGCGCCGACGGGCTACACCGCGGACTACGCCGGCCAGTCGCGCCAGTTCATGCAGGAGTCCGGCGGCTTCCTGTTCACGCTGCTGTTCGCGATCATCATCGTGTTCCTGGCGTTGTCGGCGCAGTTCGAGAGCTTCCGCGATCCGCTGGTGATCCTGGTGGCGGTGCCGATGGCGACCTTCGGCGCGCTGCTCTTCATCAACCTCGGTTTCTCCTCGCTCAACATCTACACCCAGGTGGGCCTGGTGACGCTGGTCGGCCTGATCAGCAAGCACGGCATCCTGATGGTCGAATTCGCCAACCAGTTGCAGCGCGAGCACGGCTACGGCAAGCGCGATGCGATCGAGGAAGCCGCCTCCGTCCGTTTGCGGCCGATCCTGATGACCACGATGGCGATGGTGCTGGGCGTGGTGCCGCTGGTGTTTGCCGGTGGCGCCGGCGCGGCAGGCCGCCACGACATGGGCCTGGTGATCTTCACCGGCCTGTCCATCGGCACCCTGTTCACCTTGTTCGTGGTGCCGGCGGTGTACCTGATCATCGGCGAGAACCACCACGCCGAACGCGCGGATGAGGATGGTCTCGACGACGAGCACCTGTTGCCCGCACCGCAGGCGGATTGATCGTCCACTTGGCCGTGGCGATGCAACGGGGCGGCATTTGCCGCCCCGTTTCGTTTGCGGTAGCAGATTCCGGCTCGGCGCGGGCTGGTTGGTGATATCGTCAACGGCTGCGCAATGCGCGCCATCTCACTTCGAGCGAAACCTTCGTGTCCGACGCCACCGCCACCGTTTTCAACCAGAACGTCACCGCGCAGCACGCCGGCACGCGCACCGCGGCGGAACCGCCGGTCAAGCACGTCGTGATCGTGGGCGGTGGCACCGCCGGCTGGATGACGGCGCTGCTGCTGGCGAACTCGGCCTACGGTGAGCGCCTGCAAGTGACCGTGCTGGAATCGCCGATGGTGGGCGCGATTGGTGTCGGCGAGGGTTCCACGCCCTGGCTGCGCGGCTTCATGGAGGGGCTGGGGTTCGAAGAGCGCGAATGGATGCCGGCCTGCCACGCCACCTACAAGGCCGGCATCAGTTTCGACGGCTGGTCGACGCGGCCGGGCTACGAAAATTACTTCCATTCGTTTGCCTCGATGCTCGACAACATGACGATGGCGCCGTTCATCGACAACGTGCACGCGCGCCTCGACGGCGCCGACGTGCATGCGCACCCGGACCGGTTTTTCGTTTCCGCGAAACTCGCCCAGCAGTGCAAGGCGCCGCGGGCGCCGGAGAGCTTTCCCTTCGACGTGTGGTACGGCTTCCACTTCGATGCGTTGCTGCTGGGGCAGTTCCTGCAGAAGCAGGCCATCGCGCGTGGCGTGCGCCACGTCTCCGGCCACGTCAGCGAAGTACTGCTGACCGAAGCAGGCGACATCGCCTCGCTGCGCCTCGCCGGCGACGCCACGCTGGCGGGCGATTTCTACGTCGACTGCACCGGCTTCGCGTCCCTGCTGTCCGGCAAGGCGCTGGCCACGCCGTTCGTGTCGTTCAAGGAAAACCTGTTCAACAACGCCGCGGTCGCGATCCAGGTTCCGCACGGCGGCGCGATCACGCCGAAGACGATTTCCTCGGCGCTGCGCCACGGCTGGGCGTGGAAGATTCCGTTGACCGACCGCTACGGCTACGGTTACGTCTACAGCACGGATTTCTGCACGCCCGATGCCGCGGAGCAGGAACTGCGCGAACACCTTGGCCTCATGGATGGCAAGATTCCCGCCAGACATTTGAAGGTGCGCACCGGGCGCGTGGCCAAGCCCTGGAATCGCAACTGCGTCGCCAACGGACTGGCGCAAAGCTTCATTGAACCGCTGGAAGCGACCACGTTGTTGTTCGTGCAACGCACCGCGGAGATGCTGGTGGCGGCGCTGGAGCAGGGCGACCTCGGCGAGGACGTCCGCACGCAGTTCAATGAAACGCTCAACGCCAAGGTGGAAGGCACGCGCGACTACATCGTCACCCACTTCAAGACCAACACTCGCAGCGATACCGATTATTGGCGCGCGAATGCCGCGAACACGCACCTGTCGGCGCCGTTGCAGCAGCTGCTGCGCACCTGGCTTGCCAGCAAGCCGATCTCGGCCGGCATCGCCAAGGGCACCTTCGGGCGCGGCTATCCGATCATGTCGTGGTACAGCCTGCTCGCCGGCGTCGGCCTGTTTCCCGACGGCGTGCGGGCACCGACGGCGGTGGAGTCGAAATACGACATGGCCGAGGTCGATGCCCTGATCGCGCGCAGCGCGCTGAATTTTCCGGATCATCGCGCCTTCCTCGGCGCGATTCCGCCCAAGCCGAAACCGGCGTCGCTGCAGGTTTATTACTGGTAGGCCGGGCGCGTCCGTTGCCGGCGTCGCGATCCGCGCGCGAGTTGATTCCAGATCATGCACACCACCGATCCAAAACCTGACGCGCGCGCCATCCCGCTTGGCCGTGAAACCGAATATCCGGCCAGCGTCGACGCGACGGTGTTGTTTCCGGTTGCGCGTGCCGCGGCGCGCCAACCGCTCGGCATCGTGGAAAATGCGTTGCCGTTCACCGGCGCCGACATCTGGAACGCGTGGGAACTGTCGTGGCTGGATGCGCGTGGCAAACCGTGCGTGGCGGTGGCCGAGCTGCGGGTGCCAGCGGGATCGCCGAACATCGTCGAGTCGAAATCGCTGAAGCTGTACCTCGGCGGCTACGCGATGACGCGCTTTGACGATGCGCATGCGGTGCGCGCGCGCATCGCGCGGGACATTGGTGTTTGCGTGGACGCCGAGGTCGCCGTCGAACTGTTCGAACCCGATCACTTCGAGCGGTTGCGCGTCACCAATTTCGCGGGCGAATCCATCGACGAAGCCGCGCTTGCCATCACCCGATACGACGCGCCCGATCCGGCGCAGCTGCGCACGCGGCCGCACGCACGCATCGTCGAGGAAGCCCTGGTGACACGCCTGTTCCGCTCGCGCTGCCCGGTCACCGGCCAGCCCGACTGGGCCAGCGTGCAGGTCCGCTATCGCGGCTTGCCGATCGAGCGCGACGGACTGCTGCGCTACCTGGTGTCGTTCCGCGAGCATCCGGATTTCCACGAAGCCTGCGTCGAGCACATCTTCATGGACGTGCAAAAGCACTGCGCGCCGCTGGACCTCATGGTGTACGCGCGCTTCCTGCGCCGCGGCGGCATCGACATCAATCCGTGGCGCGCGACGCCCGGCTTCGCCGCCGCGCCCGCCAACCTGCGCGATCCGCGACAGTAAAAAGCCATCCCCCTCGATCCCCCTTCCTGCGGAAGGGGGAAGAAAGGCGTTGCGATGTTGCACGTCGAATATCCCTGCCGCAGGAAGGGGGGTCGCTGCGCCTGTTCCGTGGTCCAACGTCTAGTCGGTTCACGTCAGTAACACCTCCTTCCGCAGGAAGGGGGTGGAAAGGCGTTGCGACGTTGCACGTTGAATACCCCCTCCCGAGGGAAGGGGGGGTCGCTGCGCCTGTTCCGTGGTCCAACGTCTAGTCGATTCACGTCAGTAACACCTCCTTCCGCAGGAAGGGGGTGGAAAGGCGTCGCGACGTTGCGCGTTGAATACCCCCTTCCGAGGGAAGGGGGTCGCGTTGCC
>DASSRT010000111.1:0-4815 GCA_035701705.1 Rhodanobacteraceae bacterium | reverse complement strand
AAAGTCGGGCTTTCGGGGTGGTGTGTGACATCCGGCGCTTGTCGCGAAGAAGTATCGCAAGTATGTTACGGCGCGCTTGCCGCTGAATCAGCGCAAGCCCGCGCGTGGCCTCGAAGGGGGGCGTGGTGCGGAACACCACCGCCACGTTGAAAGAGGCAGACGACGCGCATGACACTCTGGAAGCAACTCTGGACGACCAAGTCGGTCGAGGCCGAGCTCGGCGACAACGAACTGAAACGCACGCTGGGACCGTGGGCACTCACCGCGCTTGGCATCGGCGCCATCGTCGGCACCGGCATCTTCGTGCTGACCGGCGTGGCCGCCGCCAACAACGCCGGCCCGGCCCTCGCCGTGTCGTTCGTGATCGCAGGCTTCGTCTGCGCGATGGCGGCACTGTGCTATGCAGAATTCGCCGCGATGATCCCCGTCGCCGGCAGTGCCTATTCGTATTCCTATGCGACCCTCGGCGAACTGATCGCCTGGTTCATCGGCTGGAACCTGGTGCTTGAATACCTGGTTTCGATCTCCGCCGTGGCCGCCGGCTGGTCGGGCTACGTCGTGTCGTTGCTGAAACACATCGGCATCGTGATTCCGGCCGCGTTCGCCAACGCACCGCTCGCCAAGGGCGCCGGTGCGATGTCGGTGGTGGCGACCGGGGACGTCATCAACCTGCCGGCCGTATTCATCGTGCTGGCGATCACCGCGCTGTGCTACGTCGGCATCAAGCATTCTTCGACCGTGAACATCTGGATCGTCATCGTCAAGCTGACGGTGATCTTCCTGTTCATCATCTTCGGCCTGCACTACATCGTGCCCGAAAACTGGCACCCGTTCGTGCCGGATCGCGTCTGCTCGACCGCCGGCGCCGTCGGCGACATGTGCCGCCCCGGCAAGTACGGATGGATGGGGGTGTTCGAGGGCGCGGCGATCATCTTCTTCGCCTACATCGGCTTCGACGCGGTCTCCACCGCCGCGCAGGAAGCGAAGAATCCGAAGCGCGACATGCCGATCGGCATCCTCGCCAGCCTGCTGATCTGCACAGCCCTGTACATCATCGTGTCGCTGGTGCTCACCGGCATCGTGCCGTTCAAGGAACTGAACGTGCCAAACCCGGTGTCGTTCGGCATCGAGCAAGTGCCCGCGCTGCGCAACTGGCTGGCGCCGCTGATCGACATCGGCGCACTGGCCGGGTTGTCGTCGGTGATCCTGGTGATGGTGATTGGCCAGCCGCGCATTTTCTATGCGATGAGCAAGGACGGCCTGCTGCCACCGGCGCTAGGCAAGGTGCATCCGCGCCACCAGACGCCGCACGTTGCCACGCTGATCACCGGCATCATCGCGGCGATCGGCGCCGGCCTGTTGCCGATCGACATCCTCGCCGAGCTGACCAACATCGGCACCCTGCTGGCATTCCTGGTGGTCTGCATTGCGGTGCTGGTGATGCGCTACACGCGCCCCGACATGCCGCGTCCGTTCCGCACGCCGTGGCCATGGCTCACCTGCGTGATTGGTGCGCTGGGCTGCGTGGTGCTGATCCTCAGCCTGCCGCACGACACCTGGTGGCGCGCGATCATCTGGACCTTGATCGGTCTCCTGATCTACTTCGGTTACGGTTTCCGGCATAGCCGCTTGCGCAAGCCCTGAGTCCGGATCGACCCCGCCAAATCGCCGTCCATACGCACACGTATGGACGGCGATTCTCGATTCAATGAAATATTAACGTCACAAGTTGTTGCTTTTGCGGTGAATAAAATTCGCCCGCAAAATGTCCCAACTCGTTCTTGGCCCCCAACCCTCGCCCGCGCTATGATTCGTCCTCCGCGGGATTTCCCATTGGCAGTGGACCCCGGACCGCCGCCCGGTGCGGCAAGCGTAGTCAGCTCCTCCGCTTGCCGTATCCGGGCAGCAACTTTTAACGCGCCTGCGCCTCGCCAAGAGTGCACGCCTGACGGCGGTCGCCCAGCGGCGTCATTCTCCCCTCACAAAAAACCGGGGCAGCCTACCGCCACCCCGGTTCGTGGTCTGCGACCGCCTGCAACGCGCCTTGAGGACACGAAGCGCGCGCAGCCGAATCAACTCTTGGCCTGGAATCCTGCGCACCAACCCTTCGAGTGCACGTCGAAACCGGGGAAGATCGCGCACGGTCCGTAGGCGTCACCTGGCTTGCCCTGATAGTGCACGCACGCCGCGCAATCCTGCCCGGGCTTGTGCGGCGCCGGCGCCTTGGTGTCGTCCTCGACGTAATGCAGCGCCTTGGCGGTGGCGTTGGTCGCAGCACTGAGGTGTGGCAAGGCAGCCATCACGCGCCGCGGCAACGCACCCAGCAGGGTCACTGCAGCAGCGGCACCGCCGGCAAGCTTCAGGAAGCTGCGGCGGCTGGACGGGGATTCTTCGGTCATGTCGATACTCCTCTGCGGGTGAACACACACGGGCACCGCGCCATCTTAGCGCCAGTTGTGCACGGCGGCGCGAATTGTCGATGTGGGCCGCATGCTACATTCAGCGGCCTGAACCAGCGTGTGTCGCAGCATGGCCACCCATCCAGCCGGATTCACCGAGCAACTGCATGCGTGCGGCGTGGAAATCGCCCGCGTCGGTGCCGAGTTCGCGGCACGCGGATGGACGCCTGCAACCAGCAGCAATTTCTCGCTGCGGATCGACGCGACCCACGTCGCGGTCACCATCTCGGGGCGTGACAAGGGCGCATTGACGCCTGACGACGTGATGGCGGTGGATCTCGACGGCCATGCGCTCGATCCCGCACTGAAGTCCTCGGCGGAAACGGCGTTGCATCTGCAGATCTATCGCCGTCTGCCTGAAACCGGCGCGGTACTGCACACCCACTCGCACAACCAGACGGTCGCCTCCCGGTTGTTCGCCGCCGCAGGCGTCATCCGCCTGCGCGGTTGGGAGCTGCAGAAGGCGATCACCGGATACACCACCCACGAAAGCGAACTGCAGCTGCCGGTGTTCCCCAACTCGCAGGCGATGGAGGACATCGAGGCGCGCGTCGACCACTGGCTCGACGCCGGCAAGCCTCTGTACGCCTACCTCATCGAGGGCCACGGCCTTTACACTTGGGGGCGGGACATGCCCGAGTCCCGGCGTCACCTTGAGGCGCTGGAATTCATGCTGGCCTGCGAACTCGATCTGAAACGTCTCGGAGCATAGGGCCTGTTCACACCATGCCACGCGGCCGCGCCGCAGACCATTTGCGTGCAGGGCAAGGAAGAGTGAGGACAATGTATGTCGATACATAGACGAATGATGACGCAGCCATGCGGGCAAATGGCCCCGGCCCGTGGGGTTGCTCCGCAGTGGCCACCATACTTCGGTGCGCGCCTTGGTCATGGCACCACCATGACGCTGCGGTGCGCGCCTCGTCTGGCAACCACTGCGGAAGCAACGCGGCGCACGTGGCATGGCGTGAACAGGCCCTCGACATGAGCCGCCTGCGTGTGTATGCCCAGAACGAACCCGCGCGCCCGATCGGCACGCTGTTCGACCACGCCATGATCGCCCATGCGCTGGACGAAGTCGGCGTGCGCTTCGAACGCTGGGATGCGGCGCAACCGATCGAACCCGGCGCCTCGCAGGACGAGGTCATCACCGCATACAAGGCCGACATCGAACGCCTGAAGCAGGAAAAGGGCTATCAGGCGGTCGACGTGATTTCGCTCAACGCCGACCATCCCCAGAAAGACGCGCTGCGCCAGAAGTTCCTGAGCGAGCACACCCACTCGGAAGATGAAGTGCGCTTCTTCGTCGCCGGACAAGGCCAATTCACGCTGCACATCGGCGAGCGCGTCTACGACATCCTGTGCGAAAAGGGCGACCTGATCGGCGTGCCCGATGGCACCCGCCATTGGTTCGACATGGGCCCCAACCCGCACTTCGTCGCGATCCGCCTGTTCACCAATCCGGAAGGCTGGGTCGCAAACTTCACTGGTGACGACATCGCCACGCACTTCCCGCGGTTGCAGAACTGACGCGCCCATGAGTGTGGAACTCACGGGCATCCGGGCCGTCCTCACCGACATCGAAGGCACCACCAGCTCGATCAGCTTCGTCAAGGACGTGCTGTTTCCGCATGCGCGCGCACACCTGCCGGCATTCGTCGCGGCACACCGGGACGACCCCGGGGTACGGCGCTGGCTCGTCGCCACTGCGGCTGACGCCGGTATCGACGATCCCGATTCACCGCGGGTCATCGACACCCTGCTCGGCTGGATCGACGCCGACGTCAAGGCCACGCCGCTGAAAGCGCTGCAGGGCATGATCTGGAAGGCCGGCTACGAGTCCGGCGCGTATCGCGCGCACGTGTATCCCGAGGTGCCCGGCCGGCTGCGCGACTGGAAGTCGCAAGGTTTGGGGCTGTACGTGTATTCGTCGGGTTCGGTGCCGGCGCAGCAGTTGTTCTTCGGCCACACCGAAGCGGGCAACCTGGCCCCACTGATCGACGGCTGGTTCGACACCGAAACCGGCGGCAAGCGCGAGCCCGCGTCGTATACGCACATCGCCGCGGCGATTGGCCAGCCCGCGGCCGCCATCGTGTTCCTCTCCGACATCGGCGCCGAACTCGACGCGGCCCGCGCCGCGGGCATGGCCAGCGTGCAACTGTGCCGGCCGCCGCAGGCCTGCGCGGATGCCAGCGCACATGCGTGCGTCGCCGACTTCGACGCCATCCAGCTCGCATGAAGTGGCTCACTGCCATCGCCTTGCTGCTCGTCGTTGGCGTGGCCGTGGCCGCTGCACCCACCGACGCGCCGGACGCCAATGCGTGGCCCGCCAATGCAGCCACGCCCGAACAAGTGA
>DASSRT010000110.1:0-9373 GCA_035701705.1 Rhodanobacteraceae bacterium | reverse complement strand
GCACGCCTGCTGCCCGGATTGAGGGAATCCGGCGCGTCAGGACGCGTGCTGGAGGCCGCGCTGAAGTTGTTCGCCGAGCGCGGCTACGCCGGTGCATCGGTGCGCGACGTTGCCGCCGCCGCGGGCGTGAAGGCCGCCACCATCTACGCGCATTACCCGTCCAAGGAGCACATGCTTGCCGAGCTGTGCCGGGTCGGCCACGAAGAGCAATACCGTGGTGTGCGCACGGCCGTCCTCGACAGCAACGGCGATCCGCGCGAGCAGATCGTGGCCTACGTGCGTGCGCACGTGGAATTCCACACCACCTATCCGATGCTGGCGGTGGTTTCCAATTCGGAATTGCACGTGCTGAGCGAAGAACTCGGCGCGGCGACCTTCGTGTTGCGGCGCCAATCCGAGGCGCTGATGCAGGACATCATCACGCGCGGGATGGACAGCGGACACTTCCGTGTGCGCGACCGCTGGCTGGCGGTGGCGGCGATCGGCGGCATGGGCTTGCGCGTGGCGTACTGGTTTTCACCGGACTACAAGTTGAGCGCCAAGCAAGTGGCGGAGGGCTACGCGGAATTCGCCTTGCGCCTGTTGGGTGCGGATGCAAAACCCGATCGCAAGCCGGCGAAGAAGTAGGCAAACGTGCCGTCATCGCGCAAGGACATCGACATGGCACTCGATTTTGTAACCGGCAGCATCCGTCGCAGCGAACATCGCGGCGACGATGACCTGTTGAGCGCGGGGTTGGGGCTCGCGGGCGTCGCCGGCTTGCCGGTGCGCTTCGCTGATCCGGCGCAACCCACGGCCGCTGAATTGCGGCGCCGCGCGATCCAGACGGGCTGGAAGGGCATCGCCGACCTCGGTCCGCTGGGTGGTTTTGGACGTCTTTATGGCGCGGTGCCGGATGTGCCGGGTCGCGAGTACAGCGCGTTCGCGCGGTTCGCGCAGGCACGCCATCCGCATCGCGTGCTTTGCCAGGTGCCCGACGCCTTCGATGCGCGCGCGCGCTGTCTCGTGGTGGCGCCCTCGTCAGGCTCGCGCGGCATTTATGGTGCGATGGCGCTCGCCGGTGGCTGGGCCTTGCCGCGCGGCTGCGCCGTGGTTTACACCGACAAGGGCACCGGTTCCGGCTATTTCGATTGCGCGAGCGGCACCGGTGTGGCGCTGGATGGCACGCGTGTTGCCGCGGGCAGCGCGATGCTCGAATTCGAACCCGCTGAGACGCACGCCGATGCAGGCATCGCGGTCAAGCACGCGCACTCGGGCGACCATCCCGAGGCCGATTGGGGCGCGCACGTGCTGCAGGCTGTCGAGTTCGGACTGGCCATGCTCGACGAGGCTTTCCCGGAGCAGGCGCCGTTCACGCCGGCCAACACGCGCATCATCGCCGTCGGCATTTCCAACGGCGGCGCCGCGGTGTTGCAGGCGGCCGGTGTCGATCGCGATGGCTGGCTGGACGGAGTCGTGGCGATCGAACCGAACGTGCAGGCACCGGTGCGCGGACGCGCGTTGTACGACTACGCCAGCGAAGCTGCGTTGTGGATGCCCGCGGCGTTGACCGCTGCACGGTTCGCCGGCATTCCATTCACGCGCGCTGCCGGACTGCCGCCGCCGGCGTGGGCGGCGCGCCGCGGCAACCTGCATGAGCGCGGCTTGTTGCCCTCCGGTGAGCCCGCCGCGGCCGCCGAAGCCGCGCGCGATTACCTGCATGCTTCCGGTTGGTGCGACGAAGCGCTGGCAACGGCAGCCACATCGGTCGCCTTCGACCTTTGGCGCGCGGTCGCCGTCACCTATTCGTCGGCCTACCTGCGTGCCGGCGTGGGTGCGATGCCGTGCGGGTTTGCGTTTCGGCCAGTCGAAGTGCCGGCGGTGCCGGCGCCGGTCGTGCGGGCGGCGTGGTGGGCCGATGGCAGCGGCATTCCGCCCGACGTCGGCATCGGTGTGTTCGGTGGTCTCGAAGCTTCGACCGACCCGACCTTGCCGGGCGTGCTGGCGTTGCGTGAACTCTGGGATGGCGATGCTGATGCCGCGGCAACATTGCGCGCCGCGGTTGCCAAACTGGATGCCGGGCTGCCGCGCGAGGGGCTGCCGATCTGGATCGTGCATGGCGCCGAGGACGGATTGATCCCGACGGCATTTTCGTCCGACATTTATGTCGACTGGCTGCGCGAGCAGGGTCGCGAGCCACGCTATTGGCGCGTGCCGCACGCGCAGCACTTCGATGCGTTCCTTCAGTTGCCGGCGTTCGGCGACCGTTACGTGCCGCTGCTGCCCTACGGTTACGTGGCACTGGACCGGATGTACGCGCATGTGGTGCAGGCTGCGCCGCTCGCGGACCTGCCGACGCCACAACCGAGGCCACGCGGCGCACGCGCGCTGGAACTGGACAACCTTGATTTGCCGCGCTGAGAACCGATCCCGCACGACCGATCAGGAAGACCAGCGCGCGAGACACGCTATGCTTGTCGGCCCGGCGCCGCTTGGGCGCAGAGCATCAGGAACCGACATGAGCCTCACTGCAACTTTCCAGACATCGCAAGGCCCGATCCACGTGCGTTTGTTCGACGACAAGGCGCCGTTGACCGTCGCCAATTTCGTGAACCTCGCGCAGCGCGGTTTCTACGACGGCTTGAACTTCCACCGCGTGATCGCCGATTTCATGGTGCAAGGCGGTTGCCCCCAAGGCACCGGTACCGGTGGTCCCGGTTACCGTTTCGAGGATGAATGCCGCGCCGACCTGAAGCACGACGCGCCCGGCAAACTGTCGATGGCGAACGCCGGGCCGGGCACCAATGGCAGCCAGTTCTTCATCACCCACGTGCCGACCCCGTGGCTGGATGGCAAGCACACCGTGTTCGGCGAAGTGGTGGCCGCGGATGACCAGAAGGTGGTCGACGCGATCCGCCAGGGTGACAAGATCGAGAAGCTCACGATCGAAGGCGACACGGCCGCACTGCTCGCCGCCAACGCGGAGCGCATCGGTCAGTGGAACGCCGTGCTCGACGCACGCGGCTGATTGCACTCGTTGCGCCCAGGCAAAAGGCGGGGCATGCCCCGCCTTTTGCTTGTTCCAATGCAGGCATCCGCGTTCAGCTGCGTGCGCCACCCTTGCGCTTGAACGCCGTGTAGACCGCCAACAGGATCACCGCGCCAATGACCGAGGCGATGAAATGCACGATGCCGGTCGGCCCCCACCAGCCCAGGTGTTCGCCGACCCAGGTCGCGAGCACCGAACCCACGATGCCGATGATGATGGTGAGGATCCAACCCACCGGCGCGTTGTCGCGGTCGATGAGCTTGGCGATGACGCCGATGATGAAACCGATGATGATCATCCAAAGCCAATGCAGCATGTTCAATCCTCCGGTTGCATGGATGCCGCTTGTGACCGAACCCCCGGTGCGTTCTCCTGCGGCTCGCCGTGACCCCGCTTCGCCGCCCGCGCAGCTTAGCAAACGTCGTGGCCGTACCCGCAAGGGCCGGGCGTAGGCATCGAGGAGACCCGCGTGGGCGCCCTTCGCTGCGGCGCGCAACCGCCCCATGCGGTCGCGCCGAAAGCGCAGCACTGATCACCGATCGGCATGTGCTTGCGCGGCCGGGCCGGCAGCCGTGACGTGTTAGAATTGGCGGCTGGATTGCACCGCCACTGTCGAGGATTTCCCATGTTGAAGCTCGCCGCCCGCACCGGCCGCGCCAAGCCCAGCGCGATCATGGTCATTGCCGACAAGGCCAAGCAGTTGAAGGCCGAGGGCAAGGATGTCGTCAATTTCTCGATCGGGGTGCCGAACTTCCTGCCCGGTGAGCATGTGTATGCCGCCGTGCGCGACTGGACAGCGCATGACAGTGGCAGTTACGGCACCAATCGCGGTGCTCCCGAACTGCTGGACGCCATCGTCGCGCACCTGAAGCAAAGTGGTCTGGACGGCTATTCCCGCAACAACGTGACCGTCGGCATCGGCGCCAAGCAGGTGCTGTACAACCTGTGCGAAGCGCTGCTCGATGAAGGCGACGAGATCGTGTTTCCGGCGCCGTACTGGACCAGCTACGTCGACATCGCCGAAATCCTCGGCGCCAAGGCCACGATCCTGCCGTGCCCTTCGTCGCAACACTACAAGCTGACGCCGGAACAACTCGACAAGGCACTGGCCTCGAACCCGAAGGTGTTCCTGTTCAACAACCCGTCCAACCCGACCGGGATGGTGTACACGTGCGCTGAAATCGCCGCGCTCGCGGACGTTCTGGTGAAGCATCCGGACACATGGATCATCGCCGACGACATCTACAACCGCCTCGTGTTCGACGGCATCGGCTACCACAACTTCGTGCAGCTGCGGCCGGAGCTGCGCGAGCGCACCTTCATCATGGATTCGCTTTCGAAGACCTATGGCATGCCGGGCTGGCGCGTGGGTTTCGTCGCCGGCCCCGAGGCCGGCGTCAAGGCGCTGGTGACGCTCAACTCCAACCACATCACCTGCCTGCCGGAAGTCATCAGCGCTGCCGCCGTGGCGGCCCTGAATGGTCCGCAGGACATCCCGGCGGCGAAGCGCGAGGAATTCTCGAAGCGCCGCGATGACGTCATTGCCGCACTGCAGGCGATTCCGGGCGTGCACTGCCCGCGTCCGCAGGGTGCGTTCTACGCGTTCCCGGACATCTCGGTCGCCTTTGGCAAGTCACACAACGGCAAGCTGATCGCCAACGACGTGGATTTCTGCAAGGCGCTGCTGGAAGAAAAGTTCGTCGCCACGGTGCCGGGTTCGGCCTTCGGTGAACCGCGCAGCCTGCGCATCTCCTACACCTGTGCACCCGACCAGCTGCAAAAGGGCCTGGCCCGGATCCAGTCGTTCTTCGCCGAGTTGAGCGACGCCAGCGTCGCGCCTGCTGCCGCCCACGCCTGAGCCTGCGCCGCGGTTCCATGGGTCGCGCCGCAGGGCGCGATCGGTTTCCCATCCCTTCTGTTCAATGGAGTCATCAATGAAAGCCCCCGTTCGCGTTGCAGTCACCGGCGCCGCCGGCCAGATCGGTTACGCCTTGCTGTTCCGCATTGCCGCTGGCGACATGCTCGGCCCCGACCAGCCGGTGATCCTGCACCTGCTCGAAATCACGCCCGCGCTGCCGGCCTTGCACGGCGTGGTGATGGAACTCGACGACTGCGCCTTCCCGCTGCTGGCGGGCGTGGTGGCCACCGACGACGCCAACGTCGCCTTCAAGGACGTCGATTACGCGCTGCTGGTCGGCGCGCGTCCGCGCGGCCCAGGCATGGAGCGCAAGGACCTGTTGTCCGCCAACGGCGCGATCTTCGGCCCGCAGGGCAAGGCGCTGAATGCGCACGCCAAGCGCGACGTGAAGGTTCTAGTTGTCGGCAACCCGGCCAACACCAACGCGCTGATCGCGCAGGCGAACGCCCCGGATCTTGATCCGAAGTGCTTCACCGCGATGGTGCGACTCGACCACAACCGCGCCAAGGCGCAGCTGGCGGCCAAGCTCGGCGCGCACAACACCGACGTCAAGAAGATGATCATCTGGGGCAACCATTCGTCCACGCAGTATCCCGACATCCATCACACCACCGTCAAGGGCCAGCCGGCGCTGCCGCAGGTCGACCAGGCCTGGTACGAGAACGACTTCATCCCGACCGTGCAGCAGCGCGGCGCCGCCATCATCAAGGCGCGTGGCGCCTCGTCGGCGGCCTCGGCCGCTTCCGCCGCGATCGACCACATGCGCTCGTGGGCGCTCGGCACCGCCGAGGGCGACTGGGTGTCGATGGGCATTCCGTCCGATGGCTCCTACGGCATCGCGCCGGGCGTGATCTACGGTTACCCGGTCACCTGCAAGGACGGCAAGTACGCGATCGTGCAGGGCCTCGCCATCGGCGAATTCTCGCGCGCGCGCATGGATGCGACCGCGAAGGAGCTGCACGAAGAAGCCGAGAGCGTCAAATCGCTGCTGGGTTGAGGCGCTGCAGACGCACTTGATCGAAAGGGCGGCTTCGGCCGCCCTTTTCTGTTGCATGGATCGGTACATGAATCCGGTCGGGATCGACATGGCTTGGTGCCACAAGCAGAACGGGTTCGGCACTTGTACGTTGAGGGCCACCCGGGTAGCGTGGCGCGTCCGCGGTGAAGCCTCCCGACGGATGGTGCAAGGCATGCGTGGCTGCGCATGACGCGCGGTTCGAGTCAGGTAGGGAGTCAATCCTTTTCCGTGGCGGGGTGTGTCATGCGCTTCTCTTCAACAGTCCTGGTTGCCGCTGGCGCGGTGGCCTGCGTTGCCGTGTGCGTGGTTGGCGTGGCGGGCGCACCCAAGACGGTCTCAGCGTCGCCCAACGCGGCTTTCGTCAATGCCGAAGCATGGGCGTTCCCGGCGTTTCCGCCGCCGCCCGATCCGCACGCGCCGAAACCCGACCCGAACAAAATTTTGCACGTGACGGGCAGCGCCGTGACCTACACGCAAGCGCAGTTGAACACCCTTGATGATGCGGACTGGTTTCCGCAGGATCATCCGCCGGCGCCGCGCATCGTCCGCGAAGGGCGCAATCCCGCGCGGCCGTGCGCCGAGTGCCACATGGTCAGTGGCATCGGCGTCCCCGCCACGGCATCGCTGGACTGGTTGCCGAAGGCTTATATCCTCGAACAGATCGCGGCGTTCCGCGCCGGCGAGCGTGGCCTGGGCGGCCCGGCGACGACGCACGACATGCTCGATGAAGCGCGCGCGTTGACGCCAGCCGACGCCCAGCAGGCCGCCGATTACTTCTCCCGCACGAAATTCGTTCCACGCGTGCGTGTGGTCGAAGCCGCGAGCGTGCCGAAAACGCATTGGAAGTTCTTCGTGCTGGTACCGGACAAGGACGGTGTGCGCGAGCCGATTGGCGAGCGCATCATCGAAACGCCCGTGAACTTTGACGATTACGCGCATTCCGACAATCGCGCCGAATACGTCGCCTACGTGCCACCGGGCAGCATTGCGGCCGGCGCCAGGATCGCGGCGCATGGCGTGGGCGCGGTGCCGGCTTGTGAGTCCTGCCACGGCGCGAAACTGCAGGGTGTCGGCGACATTCCGTATCTCGCCGGGCGCTCGCCGACCTATATCGTGCGCGAGCTGATCCTGTTCCGCCTCGGCCGGCGGACCAATACGGGCGCCTCGCCGATGCGTATGGAAGTCTCCCACCTCACGCTGAAGCAAATGATCGACGTCGCCGCGTACGCGGCGTCGTCGAAATCGTAGGTGGGCAAGCGGATGCGCTAAAATGGCCGCTTTGCCGGAGGCCGCATGAGCGAATCCCAATCCGCGGGCGCGCCAGCTTCCAATGGGGCACGTTTCCGCGCGGCGCTGGCCGCCGAATCGCCCTTGCAAGTTGTCGGAGCGATCACCGCTTACGCTGGCCTGATGGCCAGGCGCGTCGGCTACAAGGCGCTGTATCTCTCCGGTGGCGGCGTCGCCGCCAATTCGCTGGGCATGCCCGATCTTGGCATCTCGACGATGGAAGACGTGCTCACCGACGCGCGCCGGATCGTCGAAGCCACGCAGCTGCCGCTGCTGGTCGACATCGACACCGGCTGGGGCGGCGCCTTCAACATCGCCCGCAGCATCCGCAGCTTCGAGCGCGTGGGCGTCGCCGCCGTGCACATGGAAGACCAGGTGGGCCAGAAGCGCTGCGGCCACCGGCCCGGAAAGGAAGTGGTGTCGAAGACGGAAATGGTCGATCGCGTGAAGGCCGCGGTTGATGCAAAAACCGACAAGGATTTCGTGCTGATGGCGCGCACCGACGCCGCCGCGGCCGAGGGCATCGACAGCGCCATCGAGCGCGCGGTGGCCTATGTCGAAGCCGGCGCCGACATGATCTTCCCCGAGGCGATGAAGACGCTCGACGATTACCGCAAGTTCAAGGCCGCGGTCGGGGTGCCAATCCTCGCCAACCTCACCGAGTTCGGTTCCACGCCGTTTTTCACCGTCGATGAATTGCGTGCGGCCAACGTCGACATCGCGCTGTATTGCTGCGGCGCCTATCGTGCCATGAACAAGGCCGCGCTGGGTTTCTACGAAACCGTGCGTCGCGACGGCACGCAAAAGGCGTACGTGCCGGCGATGCAAACGCGTGAAGAGCTGTACGACTTCCTCGGCTACCACGCTTACGAGGACAAGCTCGATGCGTTGTTCTCGGGTGGCCGGAAGGATTGAACGCGCATGCCGGAATCGCCGCTGCCACCAGACGAATCGCAGATCGCAAGTGCGAAGCGCGGCATCCGCTGGGACGCGTTGGCCGCGATCATCGCGTCGTTCGTGGGCCTGCTGGCGCTGATCGTCGCCGGCTACACCGCCTATATCCAGCGCCAACAGGTGAGCGCGCAAGTGTGGCCTTACCTGCTGTGGGCCAGTAGCGACACGAGCTCGGATTTCCTCTGGGTCAACAAGGGCGTGGGTCCGGCAATCGTCAAGAGCACGCTGGTATTGATTGATGGCAAGCCGCAACGCAACTGGAAAGAGGTGATGCAGTCACTGCGAATCGCCCCGCCCGATTACGGACAAAGTACCTTCAACCACAACGTGATTTCGGCAGGCGAGACGCTGCCGTGGATCATCTTCAAGAGCCACGACCAGTTTCAGTTGTTTCGCCAAGCGGCCCGCAAACGAATGGATTTCAAGGTGTGCTATTGCTCCACGTTGGGCGATTGCTGGGTGAACGACGGCACCCGCAGGGACGGCAACACCCGCTTTCCTGTCGACACATGTCCGGCCGTGCCGGAATCGCAACAATTCCACGATTGAGCAGCATGTCCGAACCGTCTTCCAGCCCGGGAAAACCGACGCCGACTGCATCCAGGCGTCGCGAGATCAAATGGGACGCCGTGGCCGCGATCATCGCGTCGTTCGTGGGCCTGCTGGCGCTGATCGTGGCCGGCTACACGGCTTACATTCAGCGCTACACCGCCCAGATCCAGACCCGGCAGGTCCAGGCGCAGGTGTGGCCGTACCTGATCATTGGAATCAATGGCCTCACCCAGGCACTGTTCGTGGACAACAAGGGCGTGGGGCCGGCGATCGTGCGCAGCGTGCAGGTACGTGTCGACGGCAAGCCGCAACGTGACTGGAACCAGGTGCTGACCTCGCTTGGGATGCTGAAACATGACTTCGTCCAGTCCGCGGTGAACCAGAACGTATTGAGCCCCGGGGAAGAGCTTCAGGCCATCCGCTTTCCTGACAAGGAACGGTGGAAGCAATTCCACGATGCGGCAACGAACCGACTTGCCGTCGATGTCTGTTACTGCTCGACGCTGGACGAGTGCTGGATATCGAGCAATGGCAATGTCATCGGCCCGGCGTCGATGGCGCTGCAGCTTCGGGTGAAACACGTAGACGAGTGCCCGCGTGTGCCACCCACTGAAGT
>DASSRT010000109.1:0-6117 GCA_035701705.1 Rhodanobacteraceae bacterium | reverse complement strand
TGTCCGAGCACAGGGACGTGCGAGTTCGCGCCGGCGCGCGATCGGCGAGCACCAAGGGCAGTTTCGGCAACACGACGTTGCCGAAACCGGCATGCCGGGCGCAATGGTTTTGGCTACTTTTGCCGAAACAAAAGTAGCCCGCTCGCCGTCGAGGCGAGCGGAACAAAACGACGGAACCTCGTTCTTGCGAGATCAGCACACGCGCCTCCGGAGCGGCGCGGAAAAAGACACGGACGTCGTTCATGGCGACACAGCGACGATGGATCCCGGCCTGCGCCGGGATGACGGCGGCGTTCTTCTGCCGCTCCGCGAGTGGAACCGTCTTTTGCCGTTTGACGGGGCGGAAGAAACAGGTCCGTCGACATCCCCCCGCGCGCCTGCGGCCCGCGACCCCCTTCGTGCCGAAGGGGGTATCGAAACTGGGCCGGGGTCAGGAGTCCTTCGAGGCCAGGCCTTGCGCAGGAAGCGCGCACGGCAGCGTCCGGGCAACGCTGGCGTCAGGCGATGCGTGCATCGCGCCACCATATCCTTGTCTGTGCGTCGTGCGTGCACGCGATCCCTTTGCGTATTACGTGGCGGCGGTGCGGGCCTCGACCGGCTCTGCATGCGTGGATTGTGCCTCGGGTTCTGCTGCGAGTGGCTGGGGGACTGCCGCCGGCTCGTCGTGCGAGTAGTGTGCCACCAATGCGCCGACAATGGCCGACAGGTACGGCACCGCCTGTGCGGCCAGGATCACCATCCACAACTGGCCTTCGATGTAGCGTGAGCCGAACACCACGCCCATGCCGATGATGGCGAGGATCAACGCCATCGACATCAGCAATTCCTCGCGCACCGGTCCGAGTGCACCGGCCGCACCGCCGGACAGGCGCCGGCTCTTGGCGGTGCGCACGAAGGCGGTTTTCTGCTTGATCAGGCCCATCCAGATGCCGCGCGCGATGGCGTGCGAGAGGCTCATGCTGGCGATCGCGGCCATGAGCGTGTCGCGCCAACCGCACGGCACGCGCGCGCGATACAGAATGATGCCGAACACCGCCTTGGCGACGAAGAATCCCATCACCGGAATCAGGAACAGGCGCATCGGCAGGCTGAAGATGGTCGGCGCCAGCAGCATGCCGGCGGTCCAGCCGAGCGCCATCAGGGTGAACACCATGTGCAGCGCGTCGGCGAACCACGAGAACCAGCCGGTGAGGAAGTGGAAGCGCTGGCCGACGCTGAGTGGCCCCTTGTGCACCAGCCAGCTCCAGCGTCCCTTGAGGATCTGCATGGCGCCGAAGGCCCAGCGATAGCGCTGGCTCTTGTAGGCGCGAAAATCCGCGGGCGTGACGCCCTTGCCCATCACTTCGTCGACGTAGACGGTCTCGTAGCCGGCGTGCATCAGGCGCAAACCGAGTTCGGCATCTTCGCAGATGGTCCATTCCGACCAGCCGCCGGTGCCTTCCAGCGCGACCCGCCGCACCATGGTCATGGTGCCGTGCTGGATGATGGCGTTGCGTTCGTTGCGATGGTGCATGCCGATGCGGAAGAAACCGTCGCATTCCCACGCGGTCATGCGGCGGAACGCATTGTTCTCGAACCCACGGTTGGCCTGCGGGCATTGCACCACCGCGATGTTGCGGTCGTGGAAGTAGCCGGTCAGCGCGGCCAGCCAATCGCGGCGCACCACGTAGTCGGAATCGATCACCGCGATCACGTCGGCGCGCGGGTCGGTCTGCTTCAGGCCATAGTTGAGCGCACCCGCCTTGAAGCCCGGCCACGGTTCGAGGTGGAAGAAGCGGAAACGTTCGCCGAGTTTCGCGCAATGCGCTTCCAGCGGCTTCCAGATTTCCTCGCGCCTGGTGTTGTTGTCGAGCACCAGCACTTCGAAGTTGGCGTAATCGAGTGCCGCCAGCGAATCGAGCGTGGCAATCACCATCTCCGGCGGCTCGTTGTAGCAGGCGAGATGGATCGACACGAACGGCTGCTGCGCGGGCGGATCGGGCGCCAGCAGGCCGCAATGCCGCATCCATTTCCGGCGCCACAAGACTTCGACGAATTCGAATCCGTTGATCAGCAGGATCGCGAGGATCGCCAACTGCGCGGGGAACAGCACGATCAGGAACGCCCAGTCGACGACGCTCAGGTAGAACTGGAACGGCACCGTGACCGACCACACGATCAGGCCGGCGGCGAGCTGGATCAAGGCGAGGAACACGAAGCGGCCGGCCACCTTGAAGCGCGCGAAGCGCCACGCGAACCACACCATTGGCAGCAACGCCAGCAGCGCCGACGCCAGCGCCTTCCACGGCCAGGTTGCGTCTTCCAGCACCGGTCCGGTCAGCGGGAACTTCAACTGCCGGTTGGCGTTGAACACGCCCCAGTAGGCTTCGGTGCGGCCGGAGACGCGTTCCTTCCACGGCTGGTCGATGGCTTCCATGATGTAGTAGTCGAGGTGCCGTTCGCGCGCGACCTCGAACCATTGGCGCAGGAAGATCGCCTGGTTGGCGGTGGACGGCTTGGCGAACTCGTAGCGGTTGCCGTTGGAGGGCCAGCCCACCTCGCCGATCACGATGTGCTTGCCGGGAAACATCTGCTGCAGGCGCTGGTAGTGCAGCAGCGCTTCGCCGATCGCGTCCTTGCGTGGCACGCCGTCCCAATACGGCAGCAGGTGCACGGTGATGAAGTCGACGTGTTGCGCGAGCTCCGGATATTTTTCCCAGATGTCCCACGGTTCGGCGGTGGAGACCGGCTGGCGGACGTGCGCGCGCACCCGGTCGAGGTAGGCCATCATCTGTTCCGGGGTCAGGTCGTGGCGCAGCAATACTTCGTTGCCGACTTCCACCCGCTTGATGTCCGGCCAGCGGTTGGCTTGCGCGATCAGCGCCGAGATTTCACGTTCGTTGTTGCCGGTGCGGCGGTCCAGCCAGGCGCCGGCCAGCACGTCCAGATGATGCTTCATCGCGAGGCGCGGGATCTCGGGGTACTGCAGCACCGAGTACACGCGGATGCGGTGCGTGTGCTTTGCCATCAGGGCGAGGT
The DNA here is from genome assembly GCA_035701705.1 of Rhodanobacteraceae bacterium. Classification (GTDB taxonomy): domain Bacteria; phylum Pseudomonadota; class Gammaproteobacteria; order Xanthomonadales; family Rhodanobacteraceae; genus 66-474. The sequence continues at coordinate 3,099 of DASSRT010000109.1, read as the reverse complement.
CGGCGTCGACCTGGGCGTCGCTCGGAAAGGTGCCGTTGAAGGGACTCTGGTAACGTTGGAACGGGCTGTAGGCGAAGCCATCGGCCTGGCCATTCCACGCCACCACGTCGGTCGGGCGGTTCGAGATCGCCCACAGCGCGAAATTCAGCGCAGCCACCAGCAACGCCAGCAACAGCGCGGTGAGCAACGCGCCGCGATGGGGGCGCACGTCGATGGCTTGCATGTAGGTCAAGGGCGCTCCCGGTCGGCCCCCGCGCAGGATCGTCAAGGGTAAGGCCGGTTGCCTGAAGATTTCGCAAATTCATGCGATCGTCCGTGATCGCGGCTTTTCGGTCTGGAGTTCCCGTTGGATAGTGATTGGTTATCGACGGCGAGCAACCATCCATGGTGCGGGCGCCGGCCCGGCCATCCCTGGCCGGGCGTTACTCGCGCCATCCCTGGCGCTCACCCTTCGGGCCGCCTGCGGCGTTCGGGCGCGCTCCCGGCGCGCCTCGTCAGGCGGCCACGCGATGCCACCGGCATCGCGTAAGCATCCGCTTTCGCCCTGACTTTCCACAGCAGCCGCTGCGACGCCTGGCAGCAGCGGCGCACGGGTAGAATGCGGTGATGCCGGATTTCACACTCACTGAAGGGGTCGCCCCGCTGCTGGTCAGCCTGCCGCATGACGGGACGGCCTTGCCGGAGTCGATGGCGGCACGCGCCACCGATGCCGCGCGGCGGGTACCGGATACCGACTGGCACGTCGGGATCCTGTATGCGTTTGCGCGCGAGCTTGGCGCTTCGGTGATCGCACCGCGCTGGTCGCGCTACGTGGCCGACCTCAACCGCGATCCCGCGGGCCACGCGCTGTATCCGGGCCGCAGCGAGACCGCACTGGTGCCGGTGAAGACCTTTGCCGGCGCGCCGATCTACTCCGCCGGGGATGAACCGGGCGCCCAGGAAGTGGCGTTGCGCCGTGAGTTGTACTGGCAGCCGTACCACGACGCCTTGCAGGCCGAGTTGGCGCGGATGCGCGCACAGCACCCGCGCGTGGTGTTGTGGGACGGGCATTCCATCAGGAGCCGCGTGCCGATGTTCTTCGACGGCCAGTTGCCTGATTTCAATCTCGGCACCGCCGGCGGCAGCAGTTGCTCGCGCACCTTGCAGGATCGCCTGGAGGCCGTGTTGCGCGAACGTGCCGGCGGCGGCGACTCGGCGTACAGCCACGTCGTCAACGGCCGCTTCAAGGGCGGCTACATCACCCGCCATTACGGGCGTCCGGCTGACGGCGTCGACGCGGTGCAGCTGGAACTCGCGCAGTACACCTACATGGACGAAGACAGTTTCGACTACCTGCCCGAGCGCGCGGCACCCGTGCAGGCGATCATCCGCGCCCTGCTGGAAACCTGCATCACGCAAGTGACGACGGGTGCTGGCTCATCCCGTTGAGTCACGCGTTGCGGGTCTCCGCAACCCGCGCGCCGGCAGGAAGCGGAGGGTGACGGACAGGACCATCGCCAGGGCACCCAGGATCACGAACACGCTCCAGAACGGTTCGCGCATGTAGCCGAGCGCCAGCGCGCCGGTCAGTACGTAGAAAATGCCGATCAGGGTGGATGCGAAAAGGCCCCGGTTCTCGCCTTGCCCGGCCTGCCACGCGCTCCAGATCACCAGCAGCCCAAGCACCAGCATGCAGCCGCCGCAGAAGTACCAGACCAGGTAGACGAGTTTTTCGGTGTGTGCCGACAGGGGCATGCCTGCAAGCCCGGTATCCAGTGCCTTGCGACCCATGAAGCTGTGGCCGAACGCCCCGAGGCCGATCAAGAGGCCGGTCAGCGCCAGCGCCGAAGCAACGACTTTGCGGAACATGCGATGTCCTCCTGATGCCTGTCACGGGATCGTGGACGTGCGCAGCGGAAGGCTCATCCGGTCTTCGCCGCCGCCGCAAAGGCCGCCAGTTGTTTGGCCCAGCCGGATTCGACGCCGTCGTGGATCGCGCGGCCAGCCGCGCCGTGGCGCTCGAAATGACGGTGCTCGAATTCCACGCGCGTGCGGGTGGGCGTTTCCTCGATGAAGCGCACTTCGTATTCGCTGGCATGCGAGAGGTCGGGGTCGAATTGCCAGTCGCCACCGATGCTCCACGACACCACCAGCCGTGCGGGCGGTTCCCACGCCAACACGCGGCCCCAGTCGCACTCGGTGCCGTGGATGCCGCGCTCGTACACGCGTCCGCCTTCGCGGGGTTCCATCACGGCTTCCTGCATTGGTTCCTTGCCGATGTGGTGTTCGCGAAACCACCAACTGTCGAAGCCGCGGGTGAACACCTCGAATGCGTGCGCGCGCGGTGCGTCCACGATCACCGTGTGGCGGACGGGTGGAATGGCATCCTGGTCGATCATCGGGATTTTTCCTTCAATGAGGATTCCGCCGCGCGCTTGAATGCCTGCAGCGATTCGTGCCAGAAGCGGTCGAAGTAATCGCGCAACTCGGCCACGCCTGCGGCGTCGATCCGGTACAGCTGCCGGTTGGCCGCGCGCTGGCTCGTGACCAGCCCCGCGATCTTGAGGATCTTGAGGTGCTGGGAAACCGCCGAGCGGGTGACCGGCAAGCCGCGTGCGATTTCTCCGACCGGCAACGGGCCGCCTTCCAGACATTCGAAGATCGCCATGCGGGTCGGGTCGCCCAGCGCCTGCACCTTGGTTTTAAGGTTAGTCTTCACTAACGGTTAGTATACACTAACATACCAACCCGTCAAGAGCACCGTCCCGACGACAAGATGGATCGGTGTTGAGCCTGCTGGTGGGTCGGTCCGCTTCAGGCGAACCGGAGATGGGATGCCGCCATCGACGGCGGAGTGTCGTGCAGGTCACGCGCGTGCAACCCGCGCCATGCACTTGAGCTCGATCGCGATGGGCGTGGGCAGGGCGGTGGCCGTGCGCTCCGGCTGGAGCCGTTCGAACGCTGCGGTGTCGAAGGGTTGAATGGCGTGGTCGGTCTCGTAAGTGGGGGGTACGGCTGCCCAGTACGGAAGCGAGCGCCTACTGCACGAATACCAGCAGGACGCCGCTTGGGTCAATCACGTGCAGTACCATCGCACCATCGACCGGCGCAGGTGCCTGC
>DASSRT010000108.1:0-29489 GCA_035701705.1 Rhodanobacteraceae bacterium | reverse complement strand
GTCGCGCCGACCAGCCTGATCCCCAATTGGCAGGCCGAGACCGAACGCTTTGCGCCGTCCCTGAAAATGCTGACCCTGCACGGGCCGGAGCGCGTCAAGAGTTTCGATCGGCTTGCCGGCAACGACGTGATCCTGACCAGTTATGCCTTGCTGCCGCGCGACCTGTCCGTGCTGCGCGAGCAGCCCTTCGCGCTGGTGGTGCTGGACGAAGCGCAGCAGGTCAAGAACCCGCGCACCCAGGCGCGCCGCGCGCTGTTGTCGATCGCATCGAAGCGGCGCGTGTGCATGACCGGCACGCCGCTGGAAAACCATCTGGGCGAGCTGTGGTCGCAGGTCGATCTTGCGGTGCCCGGCTTGCTGGGTGACGAAGGCTCGTTCCGCCGGCACTACCGCATTCCGATTGAACGCCATGCCGACGCCGATTGCCAGGCACGTCTCAACCACCGCATCGCGCCCTTCATCCTGCGCCGCACCAAGGTGCAGGTAGCCTCGGATCTCCCGGCGAAAACCGAGATCGCGCGCCGCGTGGTGCTGTCCGGCAAACAGCGTGAACTGTATGACTCGCTGCGCATCAGCCTCGGCGAGGAAGTGCGCGAGGTGGTGCGCCAACGCGGCATCGAGCACAGCGGCATCATCGTGCTGGACGCGCTGTTGAAGCTGCGCCAGACCTGCTGCGATCCGCGCCTGGTGAAGCTGGAGTCGGCGCGCAACGTGCGCGACTCGGCGAAGCTGGAACTGTTGATGGACATGCTGCCGGACCTCCTGAACGAAGGCCGGCGCGTGCTGCTGTTTTCGCAGTTCACGGAAATGCTGGCGCTGATCGCGCGCGAATTGAATCGCCGTCATCTGCAGTACGTCACCTTGACCGGCGACACCCGCGATCGCGCCGAACCGGTGCGCAAGTTCCAGGATGGCGAAGTGCCGCTGTTCCTGTTGTCACTGAAGGCCGGCGGCGTGGGGTTGAACCTCACCGCGGCCGATACCGTGATCCACTATGACCCGTGGTGGAATCCCGCCGCCGAAACGCAGGCCGCCGACCGCGCGCATCGCATCGGCCAGGACAAACCGGTGTTCGTGTACCGGCTGATCTGCGCCGGCACCGTCGAGGAACGCATCGAGGACCTGAAGGCGCGCAAGGCCGAACTCGCGCAAGCCGTGCTCGATGGCGGCGGCACCCGCGACAAGCTGGCGTTCGACGAAACCGACCTTGACACCCTGTTCGCCGCGGGTTGAAGCGTCGTCCGCTTGGCCCAAGCTACGACTTGCGCGGTCCCCGCATCGGCACCGGGTGGCCGTACAGTGAAGCCGGATCGCGAGAGAGCTTGTTCTGTTCCAGTGCGGCAAGATACGACTGCCAGTTTTTTTCCTGGCTGACGCCAAGTTCGTGCAGGGTTTCCCACGAGTAGATGCCGGTCGCGTGGCCGTCGCTGAAGCGCAACGTCACCGCGTAGTTGCCGACCGGTTCGATCTCCATGATCCCGACTTCGCGTTTGCCCGATACCAGCACCTGCTGGCCGGGTCCGTGTCCCTGCACTTCGGCGGACGGCGAATACACGCGCAGGTATTCGGCGGGCAGGATGAAGTGTTCATTTGAATCGAACACGATTTCCAGCGTGCGCGATTTCCTGTGCAGGGTGATGTCGGTGGGCCGGGGCGTGCTCATGCGGGGATTTTAGCGGTGTGCGTGGATGCCACGCTGATGCGGGTCAGGCGCGATCATGGCGCCTCCCTCGTGCCGTAGGTGGGTGTGCGGTTCCGGGTTCATCTTCCCCCTTCCGCAGGAAGGGGGATTGAGGGCGCAACACTGGCGCAGGCGGTTGCTGACTTCGTTGGCTTCATCTTCCCCCTTCCGCAGGAAGGGGGATTGAGGGGGATGGCTTTGGTGCACTTGCGGCATCCCCCCGGCGCTGCGCGCCGCCCCCCTTCCTTCGGAAGGGGGTGAGTGCCTTGCATTAGCGTTCGCTGGAATCGAACACGATTTCCAGCGTGCGCGATTTCCTGTGCAGGGTGATGTCGGTGGGCCGGGGCGTGCTCATGCGAGGATTTTAGCGGTGTGCGTGGATGCCACGCTGATGCGGGTCAGGCGCGCTGGATTCGCGTGCCAACATCAAGGTGTTACGGTGGGGTGGACAGCCGTGGCCGCTGTGGGCGCGCGCGTGTCGGCGGGCAGTCCCTCGATCATCTGTCTGGCCAGGGCCACGTAGCCTTCGTCGAAATGGTGCCCACCGGGTTGGCCATGCACTTGCACCCACTTCGGCAGGGTGGACTCGGTGCACAGGCTGTCGTCCTTTTCGTCGAGGCCGTAGTAGCAAACCACCGGGAACTGGTCCTGCAGCGCGGTGAGCGGTGGCATCGCCGGATAATGCGGCACCGTGTTGAACTTCTCGGTGACGGTTTTCACGAACGCCTTGAAGCGGCCCCGTTCCTCCATGTAACCCTCGAACTGGATCTCGAAATTGATGTCACGGCTGGGCGACAGCAACACCAGCTGGGCGATGCGTGCGCGCGTGGCCGCGGGCAGGCGGTCGATCAGGCTGGGCAGCACGTCCGCACCGAACGAGAAGCCCACCAGCCACACCCGCTGTTTGTGCCACTTCGCCAGCGATTGGTTGATCAGCGCATCGAGTTGCTGCGCAGCGATGTCGGGCGAGCGGCTGCGCCAGAAGTACGTGAAGCTGTCGATGCCGATGACCGGAATGCCGCGGGCGGCAAATTCGGTGCCGAGCCGCTTGTCGAGATCGGCCCAGCCGCCGTCGCCCGAGTACAGGATCGTCAGCACGTCATCCTTGCCGGCCGGCGCGGTCACGCCGGCCGCGGGCGCGACCACGATGGCGGAGCGGTCGAGGCTGGGTCGCGAAAACGGATTCCAGAGCACGGCACATCCTGTCAGCAGGGCTGCGCAAACAGCGAGGGCCACGGCCCATCGGGTTCTTTTCCGCAAACTCATCGCCGCACGACTCCGCTCAGACCGCCTGCAATCAGGCTGGCCACGTTGGTGAGGATCAGGGGCAGCGCGATTCCCCTCGGTACCGCCATGTAGCGCGGTTCCCAGTCAGGATCGAACTTGTCCTTGTAGCGCTTCAGCCCCTGGAAATTGTAGAAGCGCTCGCCGCGGCCGAACACCAGCGCACCGAAGCGGTTCCACAGCGGCGCCATGCGTCGCGTGCTGAGTCCCGCCAGCGGCGCCATGCCGAGGTTGAACCACTGGTAGCCTTCCCGGTGCGACCACTGCAGCAATTCAACGAACAGGAAATCCATGATGCCGGCCGGTGCGTCAGGGGTATGTCGCATCAAGTCGAGCGAGGCTTCTTGCCGGGTTTCGGTGAGGAACAAATTCGCGAATGCCAGCAGTTGCTCGCCTTTCCAAACCAGTGCCATCGGCGTGCGCGCGAGGTAATCCGGATCGAACGCGCCCAGCGAGAAGCGCTTCTCGCGTGCGTGCTTGTCCGCCAACCATGCATCCGAGATGGCTTTCAGCCGCGGCACCAGCGGTGGCACGGCCTCGGCGGGAATGATTTCGAGGCGCAGGCCTTCGCGCTGCAGTTTGTTGATGGTGTTGCGCAGGGTCTTGCGTTGCTTGCCGTCGAGGTTGAACGCCGCGAGCGGAACGCGCGCTTCCTCGCCGATCTTCATGAGGTTCATCCCGACCTCGAGATACAGGTCGAGGTCGCCCGGGCTGACCTGGTAGAACACCGGCCAGCCGCCCGCGCGCTCGCATTGCTCCATGAAGGTCCACACCAGTTCGCGCCGCGCATCCTCATCCTCGCCGACCGGATCGCCCAGGCACACCCAGCTGCGGCCTTCGGTGTCGTACATCAGGAAGGCCTTGCCGTGCGTGTCGAACAACAGGTGCTTGTCGCCCATCAGCGCAAGGTGCGCCTGCGCCGAGCGGTAGCGGCGGATCAGCGGCCACGCACGTGCGAGCTCCGTTTCGCCGGGCGGCGCGTGCCGCGGGCGCTGTGGCCGGATCAAACTGGCCAGCGCAAACAGCAGGCCCGCGGCCGCCGCACCCACCAGCGAGCGCAGGGCGCGCGAGGCGCCGCCCTGATGGAAGCTGAACTCCCACCACAAGCTGTTGTTGTACTCGATGTGCTTGTAGCTGAACATCACCAGCCACGCGGTGCAGGCGAACACCGAAACGATCGCGACGATCCAGCCCCAGGAAAAGTTGGCGTTGAACAGCGAGGCGCGCCGGTAGAACAGCTTGCGCGCCGGCAGCAACGCAAGGGCCAGCAGCGCAAGGAAGGTTGCTTCCTCGAAATCGATGCCCTTCAGCAGCGAGAACACCGCGCCCGCCACCAGCAGCAGCAAGGTCAGCCAGTAGGCCGCGTCCAGCCGGCGCTGCAGGCCGCGCGCGAGGATCAGCAGCAACATGCCGATCACGCTGGCGAGGAAGTGCGACACCTCCAGCACCGAGAGCGGCAACACGCTGCGCAGGATCGCCATGCGATCGGGCAGCGCGTGGGTGGCACCGGAAAACAGCAGTACCGCACCCGAGACCAGGGTCAGGCCGGCGAAGAACGGCGGCAGCAGTCCGGCAAACCACGACGGCCACGCCGCATGCTGGCGCAGCTCGCGGGTTTCGCGCTGCAACACCAGCACGGTCGCGGCGCCCAGCGGCAGCAGGTAATAGACGATGCGGAACGCCGCCAGCGAGCCGAGGATCGGGGCGGCGAGGTGCGCGTTGCCGGTGGCGCCGAAGCCGGCCAGCATCACCGCTTCGAACACGCCCAGTCCGCCGGGAACGTGGCTGATCAGTCCCGCGATCTGCGCCACCACGAAGATCGCGAGGAAGTGGCCGAAGCCGGCGTTGAGCTGGTCCGGCATCAGCACGTACATGGTCGCCGCGGCCAGCCCCCAGTCGAGCGCGCCCACCGCGATCTGCCGCAGTGCGTGCAGCGGTGTCGGCAACTGCAGCTGCCAGCGCCAAAGCTTGAACGGACGCCGGATGAAGCTGCCCGCAAACCACACCAGTGGCACCGCGGTCATCACGCTCGCCAACACGATTCGCCAATCGCTGAAGGGCAGGCCGGATGGCAACGGCACCACCAGCAGGATCACGCCGGTCAGCGCCAGTAGCCCCAGCCAGAAGCTCAACGTGCAATACAGCACCAGCTTCGCGATCTCGGTGGTGCCGAGGCCGTTCTTCAGGTAGAAGCGGTAGCGGATCGACCCGGACACCAGCAGCGACATGCCGATCGCGTTGCTGAAGGCGTAACTGATGAAGGAGATCAGGGTGACGCGGCGCCACGGCAGCGACTTGCCGAGCGCGGCCAGGCCGAAACGGTCGTACAGCGACATCACGCCGAAACCGAGCGTGGTCAGGGCGATCGCCAGCAACAGGCGCGGTCGCGAGACGCTTTCAACGTACTGGCGAATCTGGTGGTAGGTGACGTCGCGCGCGAGCAGGTGCAAGGCCCACAGTGCGAGCGCCACCATCGCCAGCGACACCAGCGGGCCGGCGATGCGGCGCAGCCACACGCTGCGCGGACTCGCTGGCGCCAGCGCCTCGTCCGCACCTGACACGGGCGCGACTTTGTCCACGCAGTGATCCGCTTCCCCTGGAAAGGCCGTAGTTTAGGGCACCCGGCGTACCCGCCCGTGAACGTCCGCTGCAGCCGTGCGAATCAGGATGCGATGGTTGGGCGGTGGGTCACAGTCGGCGCGGCCCGAGGCGACGTCACTGCTGCTTGCTGCCGAAGCCCGTGCCGGCGAAGTCGATCCGCGGCGGTTGCCCTGCGACATCCAGCAACACCTGCGCATAGGGTTCGTCGAAGCTGACGGTGGAAATCTCGTCCCAGCCGAAAAACGAAGGCTCGCGCAGCCATTCCGCGTCGGGCGTGATTTCCTGCAGGGTGAAGCCGTCGTCCTCGATGCCGAGTGGCCGGCCGATGTAGCACACTTCGTGTTCGTCTTCGGTGTCTACATGCACGCACATCACCGCCGCGTATTCGGCGGAGGCGCGCATCACCTGGGTGATGTCATCGAGCGGGAAGTTGCGCGGCAGGCGCGGGTGGATGTTGCGGACCGCCAGCGCCTTCTCGATGAACTTGGCGTGGCCGTCCGGCGCCTCGACTTCGGTGATGTCGGCCAGCCGCATCGCGTACAAGCCGTCGAAGCTGATCTGGTCGCCGACTACCCACAGCAGCAGCCATTCCCGGCCGATCCCGGCGAGGTAGCCACAAAAGCTGCCGTCTTCGAGCTGGTTGCGCCAAACCCGCACCAGCTCGCCACGTTCCATCGCATCGCGCAGCTTCGGGCGGGGACTCTGCGACTGGAATTTGAGAACCTTGCCCATGGGGTCATTCTAGCGGAGCCGGGCGGGAATGGCCCGGCTCCATGGTCATCTCAGAGGATATAGCGCGAAAGATCTTCGTTCGAAGCGAGTTCTTTCAGGTTTTTGTCGACATATTCGGCGTTGATCACGTACTTTTCGCCGCTTTTGTCGGCCGCCTCGAAGGAGATGGATTCCAGCAGCCGTTCCATGACGGTCTGCAGGCGGCGGGCGCCGATGTTTTCGGTGCTCTCGTTGACCTTGAACGCGACCTCGGCCAGCTTGGCGATGCCATCGTCGCTGAAGGCAAGGGTGACGCCCTCGGTGTCCAGCATCGCCGTGTACTGCTTGGTCAGGGCGTTGTGCGGCTCCTTCAGGATGCGCTCGAAATCGCCGACCGACAGTGCCGACAGCTCGACCCGGATCGGCAGGCGGCCCTGCAGTTCCGGAATCAGGTCGGACGGCTTCGCCATCGAGAACGCGCCCGAAGCGATGAACAGCACATGGTCGGTCTTGATCGGGCCGTACTTGGTGGACACCGTCGAGCCTTCGACCAGCGGCAGCAAGTCGCGCTGCACGCCTTCGCGCGACACGCCGGCGCCGCCCCAGTCGCTGCGCTGGGCCACCTTGTCGATCTCGTCGATGAAGACGATGCCGTTCTGTTCGGCGTTCTCGACCGCCGCGGCGCGCAGTTCGTCGTCGTTCAAGAGCTTGCCGGCTTCCTCGTCGACCAGCAGCGGGCGCGCGAGCTTGATCTTCAGTTTTCTTTTCTGTGTCTTGCCGCCGCCGATGTTCTGGAACATCGAGCGCAGCTGTTGGCTCATTTCTTCCATACCCGGTGGCGCCATGATCTCGACGCCGACGTTGGCGGCGAATTCCAGCTCGATCTCGCGTTCGTCCAGCGCACCGTCGTGCAACTGCTTGCGCAGTTTCACGCGGGTGGACGAATCGTGCTCCAGTTGCTGGGCGTCGCCGTGTTCGTCCCAACCGCCGCTTGCCTCGCGGCGTGGCAGCAAGGCGTCGAGGATGCGTTCATCGGCGCTTTCCTCGGCCTGCGTGTGCACGCGTTCCTTGGCAGCATCGCGGGTCAGCTTGTAGGCAACGTCGGCGAGATCGCGCACGATCGAGTCGACATCCCGGCCGACATAGCCGACTTCGGTGAACTTGGTGGCTTCCACCTTCACGAACGGCGCCTTGGCGAGGGTTGCGAGCCGGCGCGCGATCTCGGTCTTGCCGACGCCGGTCGGGCCGATCATCAGGATGTTCTTGGGCGTGACCTCGTTGCGGAACGCGGGCTCCAGCTGCATCCGCCGCCAGCGGTCGCGCAGGGCGATGGCGACCGCGCGCTTGGCGTTTTGCTGGCCGATGATGAAGCGGTCGAGTTCGTTGACGATTTCGCGGGGAGTGAGTTCAGACATGGGGACGGGGGCCGGGTAGTGGGGGTGTGTCGGCGAGCGCCGGTTTTGCGTGGGGTGTCGGAATTCGCTGCAAGGCAGGGCCTGCGCCCCCGCTACGCATCCCCCACCCCCAGCTCTTCGATCGTCACGTTGTGGTTGGTGTAGATGCAGATGTCGCCGGCGATGCCGAGTGCCTTCTCGACGATCGCGCGCGCATCCATGTCGGTGTTTTCCATCAGCGCCCGCGCAGCGGATTGCGCGTAGGGGCCGCCGGAGCCGATCGCGATCAGCCCGTGTTCGGGCTCCAGCACGTCGCCGTTGCCGGAAATCAGCAGCGAGGCTTCCTTGTCGGCGACCGCCAGCATGGCTTCCAGACGGCCGAGGCGGCGGTCGGTGCGCCATTCCTTGGCCATCTCCACCGCGGCGCGGGTCAATTGGCCGTTGTGCTTGGTCAGCTTGTCCTCGAACAGTTCGAACAGGGTGAAGGCATCGGCCGTCGCGCCAGCGAATCCCGCCAGCACGTCGGCGTTCTTGCCGAGCCGGCGGATCTTGCGCGCGTTGGCCTTGACCACGGTGTTGCCCAGCGTGACCTGGCCGTCGCCGCCGAGGACGACGCGGCCGCCCTTGCGCACGGACAGGATGGTGGTGGCGTGGAACGATTCCATGGGGGCCTCGGGTTGAGAGGGGAGCTCACTCTAGGTGGGGACGATGGGCGCCGATGCCAAGCGGCCAGACCAATTCGTGGAACATGCGTTCAATGCATTGCTCCCAAGCCGTTTTGACGTCCAATTGCGTACTACCAGTCGCTGGGGTACAGTCGCCGCCGAACAGGGGTGGTGCCAGGGCGACACAGTCAAGCGTGTCGAATCATTCACTGCGCTGCGTCGTTCGCGCCGCGCCGCAGGCGTTTCCACAACCGCTGGGGATCACGAATGAACAACAACATGAATCGCTTGTCGCTGGCCGTACGCGTGGCGTTGACGGCTGGCCTCATCACCGCCGCAGGCATGGCGCAGGCACAACAACCGGCCGCGCCCGATCAGCAATCCGCCGCCGCGGCCCCGCAATCGCAACCGGCCGAGGCGACGAATACCAAGGGCAAGATCAAGACGCTGCAAACCATGGTGGTCACCGGTTCGCTGATCCGGCGCGTGGATACCGAAACCGCCAGCCCCGTCACCGTCATTGATCGCCAGAACATCACCAATTCCGGCAACCTGACCCTCGGCAACGTGCTGCAGCAACTGCCCAGCATCGCCGGCAACGCCACCAACACCCACAACAACTCCAACGGCGGCGGCGTGGCCTCGCCGTTGACCGAAGGCGGCGATGGCGCGTCCCGCGTTTCGCTGCGCGGCCTCGGTACCGGCCGCACCCTGGTGCTGATCAACGGCCAGCGCATGCTCAATGCCGACATGAACCTGATCCCGCAGAACATGATCGAGCGGATCGACGTGTTGGCCGAAGGCGCCTCGACCACCTACGGTTCCGATGCCGTCGGCGGCGTCGTCAACATCATCCTGCGCAAGAATTTCGAAGGCGCCGAACTGTCACTGAACGACGGCATCTCCAGCCACGGCGACGGCCAGCGCCACGGCTTCAGCCTCACGCTGGGCCACAGCGGCGAGAAATTCAGCCTCGTGGGCGGCCTCGACTACAACAAGTACGACGCCGTGCCCGCCACCCGCCGCGATTTCTCCAAAGAGCAGATGTATCTCTATGGTGGAGTGGTCACCGTGTTCGGTTCCAGCTCGATTCCATCCGGCAGGATGCAGATACCGACCGACACGTCGTTGCCCTTCGCCCAGCGGTTCAGTTGCCCGGATACGAACCAGGTCACGCTTGCAAGCGGCGATGGCACCAGCATGGATGACTACCGGTGCCGGACCCCGAGTGACACCTTCAATTATGCCGCCTACAACTACCTCCAGACCAGCCAGCAGCGTACCGACGGATTCGTGCTCGGCAGCTACAACCTCACCGACAACGTCACGGCGTTCATCGACGCCTTCTACAACCACACCGAATCGGCCGGCCAGGATGCCTCGTCGCCGGTGGGCACTGGCGATGGCCTGATCATCCCGGCAACCGCGCCATTCAACCCATTCGGTGTAACCTTCAGCGCCCCGGGTGCCGTCCCCAACGATCCCAACAGCGGCTATACCTTCCAGACCCGCCTGACCGGCGTGGGCACGCGCATCCACCCGTACACCACCAGTACCGGGCAAGTGATCACCGGCGTGCGCGGTGCGTTCGGCGAAACCTGGAACTGGAACGTGACACTCGATTACGGCCACACCGCACGCACGCAGCGCGACGAGAACGAATTGTCGATCCCGGCCCTGCAGGCTGCCATCGATTCGGGTGTCAACATTTTCGACCAGGCCAATGCCAAGGGGCTCGACGCGGGTGCGGTCACCGCGACCTACCAGAAGTACGAGATCCTGCGGCAGATCAGTGCCGGCGCCAACGGGGATATCTTCTCGTTGCCTGCGGGACCCGTGCAGTTGGCAGTCGGTGCCTTGTACCGCAAGCAGAGTTTGAACTACACGGTCGACTCGTTCGTCGTGCTCAATCCCGTCACCGCCACCTGCGGCATCCTGCAGGAAGCCTGCGGTTCGCCGGGCCGTGGCAATGACAGCGTCAAGGAGGCATTCGCCGAAACCCTGATTCCATTGCTGAAGGACGTACCCGGTGCATACTCGTTGAATGTGGATCTCGGCGTGCGTCACTCCGATTACGACAGCGCCGGGTCGACCACCAACGGCAAGATCGCGATCGAATGGCGCCCGATCCAGGACCTGCTGGTGCGCGGCACGATTTCGCAGGTATTCCGCGCGCCGAACCTCGACCAGCTCTACGACGGGCGTTCGCTGGTGCAGCCGAACCTCAACGATCCTTGCGTTGGCCTGACTGCGGCGGAGCTTTCGCAGCACGCGAATGCCTGCCAGTTCGTACCGGTGAACTGGGGCGGCAATGACATCGCGCAGGTCAACACGTACTACTCCGGCGCCAACGTGGTGGGTGCCAAGCTCAAGCCGGAGCATGGCAAGTCGGTGGATTTGGGTCTGGTGTACAACCCGAGCTGGGCGCCCGGGCTCAACACCAGCCTCGATTTCTGGCACATCTACCTGTACGACACACTGGTGGCCATCGACGGGCGCACGGTCGTCAACTCGTGTTTCAACAACAACTCGAGCCGCTTCTGCTCGTTCATCCATCGCTACGACGACACCACCCAGACACCAGGCCAGGTCTTCTACATCGATACACCCGTCTCCAACCTCGGCACCCTTTCCACCAGCGGCATCGACTTCACGATCAACTACAAGCTCCCGCATTTCAATTTCGGCAGCTTCAATCCGGGCGACTTCAAGGCCGGGCTGGCCACCAGCTACATTTCCACCTTCAACAACGATGCCACGCCGGGAGCGGTCGGCTCGACGGTGGAGAAGCTGGCCGGCACCTGGAACGCGCAGTTCGGCAACATATCGCGTTGGCGTGCCACGGCGACGCTGGGCTGGAACCGCGGCAACTGGGATGCACAGTGGCGCACCCGCTACATCAGCGGCGTGACCGCCCTCAATGCGGACTACATCACCAATGCGAGCCTGCAGGTGGCATCGGTGGTCTACAGCGACCTCCAGCTCGGGTACACGGTGCCGGCGATCCACACGCGCTTCGACGTGGGCGCGGACAACGTATTCAACCGGCTGCCACCGCTGATCTACCAGAACGGCCAGATGAATACCGACACCCTGACCTACGATGTCATGGGTCGTTACTACTGGGCGAGGGCGACGCTGAAGTTCTGAAATCCCTGGATAACCTGCTGCGCTCGGCAGCTTGCGCGCCGGCGGTGCTCGGAATGCTCATGTACTGACGTGTACACTCCGCTTCCTGCGCTCCGGCGTCGCGCAATCTGCCGTCGCTCGCGACGGTTCTTCAGGGATTTCGTTTGAAGTAACGAATGAACTGGGCCAAAAGGGCACCGCGCAAGCGGTGCCCTTTTTTTGTGCGCTAGAGTGGCGTCATCCTTGCAGGACTGACTCGCATGACCGCTTCGGTCACCTCGATCACCGAATCCATGGCCGTTGCGTGGAATGCCGGCGATGCGACGCGTGTACTCGCGCTGGCGGCCGGGGCATCCGGCACCGAGACCGAAAGCGCGGGGTTCCTCGGCTTGCTGGGCGTGGCGCAGCAGCAAACCGGCGACTACGCGCGTGCCGCGCAGACGTTCGAGCGCCTGACACGCATGCAACCGGGGGTTTCCGCGTGGTGGAACAATCTCGGTGTCGCCTGCCGCAACATGGGCGAGACCGCGGTGTCGGAACGGGCGCTGCTGAAGGCGCAATCGCTGGCACCCGTCGACGCGGAAGTGCACTACAACCTCGGCTTGCTGTACATCCAGCAGCAGCGCTGGGCGGCGGCGCGCGACGTGCTGCTGGATGCCGTGCAGCTCGCGCCGGGTTTCATCGAGGCGCGGCTGGAGGCGGCCCATGCCTGCCACGTCTGCGGCAACATCGAGGGTGAGGAGGCGATGCTGGCAGGGGCCGAGGATTGGCCGCCACAGCCCGCGGAACAGGCCCTGGTACTGGCGTCGATCTTGTCCGTGCTGGGACGCATCGACACGGCGCTGGCTGTGTTGGCGCGGGCGCACTTGCCGGAAGGGGCGGCAGCGGAGCTGATGCGATTGCGTTTCACGGCACAGCGCGCTGCGTTGTACGAGCGGAACAACCTGCTCGAACGCGCACAGCGCGAGTTGCAACAGCTGCCGCTGGATGCCTTGGATGCATTGCCGCCGGATGCGGACCAGGTGCGCATCGACGCTTGGCAAGCGCATGCCGTGCTGGCGTCGCGCCAGCGCCGCTACGCCGATGCGGCAACGCTGTACCAGCGTGTGCTGGACCTCACCCGCGATGAGGGTTGTCGTGCCAGCAGCGCGTTCGGTCTGGCCGCGGCCTGTGACCGGCAGGCCTTGCGTCGCGCCGCGTGGGACGCGCTGGACATCGCCCATGCCACGCAATTGAAGATCGCGCAACAGGCTTCCGCGGAGCCGCTGACGCCCGATGGCCAACCCTTGCCGATGGCCAATCGCACCGTCGACAGCAAGACGTACGCCGCATGGCGACCATTGCGCGGACCATCGGCGCTGCAGAGTCCGGTGTTCGTGATCGGTTTTCCGCGCTCCGGCACCACCATGCTGGAGCAGATGCTCGATGCACATCCCGATTTCCGCTCGATGGACGAGCGCGGATTCATCTACCAATTGATCGAACGCATGGAACACGCGGGTCAACGTTATCCAGCCGACCTTGCCAGCCTGACGCAGGAAGATGCGGAGCAATTGCGCGCGGTGTACTGGCGGCTGGTCGGCCACACGCTGCCGGACCTCGGCCAGCGCCGGCTGGTCGACAAGAACCCGCTCAACATGTTGTGCCTGCCGCTGATCCTGCGGCTGTTCCCGGAAGCCCGCATCATCCTGTGCCTGCGGCATCCCTGCGACGTGCTGTTGAGTTGCTGCATGCAGGCGTTCCGCTCGCCGGCCTTCATGGTGATGTGTTCGACGCTGCCGCGACTCGCGCGCGGCTACGTGGACGCGTTCGAACAGTGCTGCGGGCACCTCGAAGTGCTCCATCCACATGTGCTCGAGTGGCGCTACGAGGCGGCGGTGGATGACCTGGCGGGCGCGGCGTCCCGCCTCGGCGGCTTCCTGGATGTCGAGGATGCATCGTCGATGCTCGACTTTTCGAGCCACGCGCAACGCAAGGGATTCATCGCCACACCCAGTTACGCGCGTGTCACGGGTCCGGTCGATCGCAAGTCGGTCGGCCGCTGGCTTGCGTATCGCGAGCACTTCGAGCCGGTGTTGCCGGTGTTGCGGCCGTGGTTGGAGCGGTTTGGTTACAGCGTGTGAAGGGCGATCGAACGCAGGGATGGGTCGCGGCTTCCGCCGCTCCTGCGGCGGCTCCACGTCGCACCATTGGTCGCGGCTTCCGCCGCTCCTACACCGCTCCTACTTGCGCTTGGCGCGCGGGTGCGCGGCGTCGTAGACGCGGGCAAGGTGCTGGAAGTCGAGGTGGGTGTAGATCTGGGTGGTGCCGATGTCGGCATGGCCCAGCATTTCCTGCACCGCGCGCAGGTTGCCGGAGGATTCCAGCAGGTGCGAGGCGCAGGAATGCCGCAGGAGATGCGGATACACGCGCTTCCACACACCCTGGCTGCGCGCGCGGCGTTTGATCGCGGCACGCACCGCACCGGGTGTCAGGGCATGGCCACCGCGGCCACGCAGCACCGGATCATCGGCGCCGGCCAGTTGCGATTCGCGCAGCGTCGCGAGCGCCGCGAGCGCGTGGCGTCCCACCGGCACGATCCGGGTCTTGTTGCCCTTGCCGGTGACGCGCACCAGGCCTTCGTCAACGTCGAGGTCACGCCAGCGCACGCCGCACAGTTCCGATACGCGCAGGCCGCTCGAATACAGAAGTTCCAGCATCGCGTGGTCGCGCACCGCCAGGGGATCGCCCGCATCCACTTCGACGAGCGTCGCGGCTTCATCCACGTCCAGCACTTCGGGCAGTTTGCGCCGCACCTTGGGCGAACGTACCCCCATGGCCGGGTTGTTCCGGATGTTTCCTTCGTGGGCGAGGTAGCGGAAAAAGCTGCGGCAGGCCGACAGCATCGCGCGCAGCGAAGGTGCTTCGAGGCCGCGACGGTGTTCGTTCGCCACCAGGGTCTGCAACTGCTCGCTGCGCAGTTCGTTCCAGTGCGCGAGCGACAGCGATTCGGCAAAGCGCGTCAACGCTGCCAGCGCGTGGCTGTAGTTTCGCAGCGTGCCGGACGAGTAACGCCGCTCGATCTTGAGGTAAGCGAGAAAACGGGCGACGTCATCGGCCAGCGGGTGGCTCATGTCGCCTCGGCGGGAAATCGCGAAATCGCCGCATCCAGCGCCTGCGCGATCAACTTGAGGAAGATCGTGCCGATGCCGGGATGGAAACGGTTGGCATCGTCGCTGCCGATCGCGAGCATGCCTTGTGCGCCGATCTTCAGCAGCGCGACCGATTGCACCTTGCCGGCGTCGGCGCCAAACAGGCGCGCCAGCTTGTCCGATGCCAGCCGGCCACAGGCCGGGTCGCCACGCTTGAGAAAGTCGGCGAATTGCGGCAGCGCCGCGGCGCCCTGCGGGACGCTGATGAACCATGGCGCGTCGTGCAAACCCGGTTCCTCGCGGAACAGCAGCAGGCGCACGAGGCTGGTGTGGAAGTCCTCGTTCAGTGCGCCGACGAAACTCTTGCAGGTGTCGACGAGGGTCGCGTCGCGCAGCAGACCCACCGTGAGCGTGTGCACGCGCACCACCAACTGTTCGTTGTCGGCGGCGATCGCGACCAGGTCGGCGAGGCGCTGGTTGAGTTCGTGGTTGCGTGCACGCAGCGCTTCCAGTTGGTAGGCCGCCAGCGATGCCGCGGGACCGCTCTCGCGCGGGATCACCAGCTCGGTGGCGATGTCCGGGAAGTGCTCCAGGAAACGCGGGTGCTGGCGCAGATATTCGGCGATGTCCATCGCTTGCAGGCTTTGCTTCAGGGTCAGGTCGGGCATGCGCGGCGGGCCGGTCGGGAACTGTCGCGAAGTTTGGTTGTTTGCACGCGCGAACGCAAACACCGTGGCGCGGGGACACGCACAGGATCTGCAAGTTGCGCGGATGCAGGACGCTCGCTTACGCGCCCAGCCATTCACCGTCGAAGGCAAACGCCGCGGGCCCGGTCATCCACAACGCGCTGCCGGGGCCGCGCCATGCGATGTCGAGCATGCCGCCGGGTAGTTCCACGCGCACGTCATCGGCCACCACGCCGGCTTGATGCAACGTGGCCATCGCGGCACAGGCACCGCTGCCGCAGGCCTGGGTCCAGCCGGCGCCGCGCTCGTGCACGCGCAGCCGGATGTGCGTGCGCTCGATGATCTGCGCGAATCCGGCGTTGGCGCCTTGCGGAAAGCGCGGGTGCGCGGTGATCGCCGGGCCGAGCCGGTCGATGCGCGCATCGGCGAGATCGGCGACCTGCAACACCGCGTGCGGGTTGCCTATCGAAACCGCGGCGATGGTGATCGACTCGCCCGCGACGTCGAGCGGGTACGTATCGGCAGTGGCCGCGGCGGTGAACGGAATGCGTGCCGGTTCGAATATCGGCTCGCCCATTTCGACCGTGACCCTGCGTTCGTCGACCAGACGCATGCCGATCACGCCGGCCGGACTTTCGAGGCGGGCGTCTGCGTCGATGGCGAGCGCGCCGGCGCGCTGCAGCCAGGCGCCGATGCAGCGTGCGCCGTTGCCGCATTGCTCGGCGAGCGAGCCGTCCGCGTTGCGGATCGAATAGGCGGCAACGCACGCAGGATTGCGCGGCGCCTCGATGATCAACAGCTGATCGAAGCCGATGCCCGTATGGCGATTCGCCATGGCGCGTACTTCCGCGTCAGCGAGTGGCAATGGAACGGCGCGCGCATCCAGCACCACGAAGTCGTTGCCCAGCCCATGCATCTTGGTGAAGCGCAGGCCCATGCGGATCGTGGTCAGCCCGCGCTGGCCGCGGGCGCCGGCTGCGCCACGGACGTGGCCGGGGCAGGCTGCGCCGCAGATGCCGCCTTGGCGGCTTGGCCGGGCTGCGTAGCCGCGGGCTTCACGCCAGGCATGAACAACGGGCCCTTCTGCCCGCAGCCAGCGAGCAAGCCGAGGCCGAGCAGCAACAGTGATCCTGAAATCAAGTGACGGCGCATGTGCGCAACCCGTTGTGGAACCTGCGGCCAGTATAAGGGTTGCCGTTCGCGGCGGGCCGTCCGTGGCCCGCCGCCGAACGCGTAGGCGATCAATGCCCCGACGAACTTGCCGGCGCTGGCGTGGCCTTGGCGCTTGTGGCTGGTGCGGCCACGTTCTTCAGGTCGCCAACTGTCACGGTGCCGGTCCAGTGCGCGTCGCGGGTGGCGAAGTATTTCTTCGGATCCCAGCGCCACGGACTCCAGAAATCCGAGCTGCCGCAGCCGGCGACTGGACCACCTACGCCTGCACGGCTATTGGCCATCGTGCGCGCGCTGCAGTTCTGGTTGACCCCAATCGTGGTGATGCCGGCGTCAAAGCCGAGGTGTGAGCCGGTGGACTGCATCTTGGCCAGGTTCAGCGCGGTGGTCATGCGCCGCTTCGCAACCTTGTCGCCGTAGATGGGCATGAGTTTGTCCAGCACCGCGACGGCCTGGTCGTGTTGCGCGGGCGTCAAGGCTTCGCACACGCGGTTGCGGGTGGCGATGAAGCTTGCGTACTTGCGTTCCGCTGCCAACGCCAGCCACGCGCAGGCAGTTACCGGATCTTTTTCGACGCCACGGCCATTGGCATACATCAGGCCGATGCTGAGTTGCGAGAGTTTGTCGGCATAGCGCGCGCCGTATTTGAAATACTTGATGGCCGCCTTGTAGTGGCCTTCCGAATACAACCGCATGCCGGCGTATTCGCCAAACAGATCGGGGTGGCCCCAGGTCGACGCGGAGTTCATGGCCGCAATGGTCTTGTCGGTTTCCGCGTCGGCCTCGGGTCGTGCAACAACGGGCTTGGCCAGCGTCGCGGCCGTTGCCGTGGAAGCAGCGGGTGCAGGCTGCACCGCCTTGGCGGTACCGGTGCAGGCAAGCATGGCGGCTGCCAGCAGCGCCACGCAATGAACGGGTTTCATCGTAAAGACTCCTTGTCAAGTTTGCTTGACATACGATAGCGACGGTTTCGACGAGTGTCAAGCATGCTTGACAGATCTCGTCGGCCATCACGACATGCGCGATCAGTCGCCGATGATGGGTGCGCGTCGCGCGCGGCGCATGTCCCGGACGTCATTGCATCCGGGCCTGACAGCTGTCAGGCAGGCTGCAAGGATTTTGCGCAGCGCCAGGCGTCGCCGCCGTCTTCGTAGAACCGCCGCAAGCGTGCCAGGCGCTGGTAGCCGGAGCGTTCGTACAGCGCGATGGCAGCACGGTTGCGGGTGCCGACTTCGAGGCTGATGGTGTGACAGCCGCGCCCGCGCGCATCGGTTTCGGCTGCGGCCAGCAACTGCAAGCCAAGACCCTCGCCGCGTCGGTCGCTGCGCACCGCCAGCGAATACAGGCGCGCGTGCCGCGTATGCCGACGGTAGAACACCACGGCCACCGCTTCGACATCACCGACTGCCCCGCAAGCGAGCACCGTCGCACTGCGGCTGTCGAGATGCCGTCGCCACTGGCGGCGGCTGATACGGTCGCTGCTGAAGGTGGATTCCTCCAGCGCCAGCAGGGCAGCGAGATCGGCGCGGCCGGCACGGCGCACGCGGAGGGCTTGGCGATTCATGCCGTAAGCGTAGGCTGGCCGCGCGGGTGCCGGCAAGCCTGAACCGCCGCCCGCCGCCGGCAAGTTGCCCGCTTGCGTTCCCCGCTGCGGGTGTGGAGACTGCGCGAATTGCCGGATGCCGTCCGCATCGCCAGCACGACCGCCGGAATGCAATCGCAAGGATAGTCATGAGCCGGCTCGTCATCGTTGTTGAAAAGGCCTCGGACTGGGGCTCGTATTACCCATCCGACAATGTCGTCACCGCGATGCAATACCTGCGCGAACCGATCGGCGGCGACGAGCGGACGCACGTCATCAACCTGTGCCGCAGCTACAAGTACCTCGGCATCGGTCACTACGTGTCGTTGCTGGGCGAGGCGCGCGGGCATCGCGTGATTCCCTCGGTGCGCACCATCAGCGACCTGCGCAAGCGCGCGTTGTACGGCCTCGATGTCGAGGATTTGAACCAGAAGCTCACGCACTTCCTGCCGGCCGGCGGCCAGGACACCACCGACCTCGGCATCCTGGTGTATTTCGGCGTCACCTCGTATCCGGCGCTGCAGGACCTTGCACGCCAGGTGTTCGAAACCTTCCCGTGCCCGCTGGTGCGCATCGAGTTCGAACGCGATCGTACCTGGCAGATCAGCGCAATCAAGCCGGTCGGCTTGCATACGCTCGATGACGCGCAGGAAGACAAGTTTGCGCAGGCCCTGGATGCCTTCTCCAAGCGCCTGTGGCGCAAGCCGCGCACGCGCAAGCAGTTCCGCTACGACCTTGCGATGCTGGTCAATCCCAAGGAGTCGATGCCGCCGTCGAATGCGCGCGCGTTGAAGCAGTTCATCGCGGCGGGGCGTGACCTGGGTGTCGAGGTGGACCCGATCGAGAAGCACGACTATCCGCGGCTTGCCGAATACGACGGACTGTTCATCCGCGAGACCACCGCGCCCGACGACCACACTTACCGCTTCGCGCACAAGGCCGAGCGCGAGGGTTTGGTGGTGATCGATGATCCGACCTCGATCCTGCGTTGCACCAACAAGATCTACCTCAACGACCTGCTGCGCGCGCACAAGGTTGCCGTGCCGCGTTCGGAAGTGCTGTACAAGGAAGATGCGAAGCAGTTGCGCGAATTGCCGGAGAAACTGGGCTTCCCGCTGGTGCTGAAGATTCCCGATGGCTCATTCTCGCGCGGCGTGGTCAAGGTCGACGACCCCGAGCAGCTGGCCAAATCCGCGGCGCACCTGTTCCAGAGCACCGCGCTCTTGATCGCGCAGGAATTCCTGTACACCGAATACGACTGGCGCATCGGCCTGCTCAACCGCAAGCCGTTGTACGCCTGCAAGTACTTCATGTCGCGCGGGCATTGGCAGATCTACAACCACAGCGCGCGCGGCAGTGCGCGTTCCGGCGGCTTCGAATGCCTGAAGATCGAGGACGCGCCAGCGGACGTGGTGAAGCTGGCGATGCGCGGCGCAGCCGCCATCGGCAACGGCCTGTACGGCGTCGACATCAAGCAGACGCAGGATCGCGCCGTGCTGATCGAGGTGAACGACAATCCCTCGATTGATGCCGGCGTGGAAGATGCCGAGCTGGGCGAGGAGTTGTACGTGCGCATCATGCGCGAATTGCTGCGACGGATGGAAGCCAAGCGCAACGGCACCGTGGCCTGAGCGAACCGCGGCTTCAGCCGAACCGCCGTGTCCGCCGTTGCGCGCGCTGGCGAACACCGCCGCGCTCGCGCCGAACCGTTGCGGCGTTGATGTTGCGATCGCGCGGCCGCGCACCGTGCGGGTGCCTGCTGCGCGCGGGCGGCGTGCTGGCGATGCGCCGCGTGCGCGTGGACCAGGCACGTACGCCCAGCACGATGGCGGGCGCCAGCACCAGCCAGAACGTCGCCGTCCAGCCGAGGCTGGTGTCGTGGAGCGGGTACGGCGTGAGGCAGAGCAGCACCAGGCCCGAAGCCAGCCAGGTGCCCGCGGCGAGGGTGAGCGGGTCGGGTTGTCGATCGAGCATGCTGCGGATTCGCTGTTGCATGGTGGTCTCCGGCGGGTCGGTTCAGGCCCAGTCTGCGTAGCCCGCGTCTCACCGATTGCGACCGCGTGCGAAAGCTGCCGATACGTTGCGCGGTCTTGCTACGCTTGGCCGGTCAGCCGTCACCCATCCCGACTTCCATCCGGCATGCCTCCCGCGATTCCACGCTACGCCGTCTTCGGCCATCCGATCGCGCATTCCTTGTCGCCGCACCTGCATGCGCTGTTCGGCGAGCAGTGCGCGATTGCACTGGACTACACGACGATCGATGCCTCGCCCGAGGCGTTTGTCGCTGCCGTACGCGCATTCTTCAATGGCGCAGGGCAGGGCGCCAACGTCACTTTGCCGCACAAGGGCGCGGCTTTCGCGTTGGCCGAGGTGGCGACGCCGACGGCGCAGCGGCTGGGCGTCGCCAACGTGTTGACGCGTTTGCCGGATGGCCGCATCGAAGCCGACAGCAACGACGGTGCGGGCATGCTGGCGGATTTGCACAGGCACGGTTTCGATCCGCGTGATCGCGAAGTGCTCTTGCTGGGTGCGGGTGGCGCGGCGCGGGCGGCGGCCTTCGCGCTGCTGGACGCGGGCGCGGCGAAGCTGGTGATTGCCAATCGCACCACGGCACGCGCGCAGGCGTTGGCGGCCTCACTCTCGCAACCGCAACGCGTGGTCGCGAGCGATTGGCCAGAACTTGATCGCTGCGCCGCGTTCGACCTGATCGTCAATGCCACTTCGTCCGGCGTGCAGCATGCGGCCTTGGAGTTGCCGGCGTCATTGGCGAATGCGCAGACCTGCGCCTACGACCTCAGTTATGGCCCCGCTGCGCTCCCGTTCATGGACTGGACGCGTGCTGCCGGCTGCGCTGCCGCATCCGATGGACTGGGGATGCTGGTGGAAACCGCCGCGGCGTCCTTCGAACGCTGGCATGGCACAAGGCCTGAAACCGAGGCGGTGTTGCGGACGCTGCGTGAGGATTCCCTGTAGCCGGAGCCTACTTCGCGTGGCGTTGCAGCTCGGGTCGCGGTGGTCGTTGCAGCTACAAGTCCTGCATCGATGAAGCCGCGAGATAGTCGTCCTTCAGCTTGACGTAGTGGCGTGCAGAGTAATCCAGTGCCTCGATTTCGCGCGCCGACATCCGCCGCACGCAGCGCGCCGGATTGCCGACCCACAACTCGCCTTCGCCCACGACTTTGCCGGGTGCGATCAGGGCGCCGGCACCGACGAAAGCGTGGCGTTGCACCACCGCGCCGTCCAGCACCGTCGCGTGCATGCCGATCAGGCAACAGTCGCCGAGCGTGCAGGCGTGGATCACCGCGCCGTGGCCAATGGTGACATCGCTGCCGACAATGCATGCCGCACCGCCCGGCGTGTACGGCCCGTCATGGGTGACGTGCAACACCGCGCCGTCCTGCACGTTCGTGCGGGCACCGACGCGGATGCGTTCGACGTCGCCGCGCAACACGGCGCCGGGCCAGATCGACACGTCGTCTCCCAGTTCCACATCGCCGATCACGGTCGCGGCCGGGTCAACGTAGACGCGTGCGCCGAGTTTCGGCAGCACGCCTTTGTAGGGTCGCAGTGCAGGCATCGCGTGCGTCGTCCGTTGGAGGCCAATCAACGCATCGTAGCGTCGTCCGGCCGTGCGTGAACCTCGCGGCGCAAGGCCGCGCGCGTGCAGCGGTAGCCGATCTCGATGGCGCGATCGAACTTGTGCCAGTCGAACATGCCGATCTGCCGCATGTCCGGGCGCAGCACCAGGTCGGCGAGTTCGCGTCGCATGGCGCTGCCGGTTTCCGAATTGACCATGCCGGCGCGCACCAAAATGGCGAACGCGCCGGGCCGCCAATCGTGGCGCCGGCGTTCGGCCCACAGCACCGGCAGCGACGGCGAGGCGGCCTCGTCCACGCCGGCATTCAGGGTGTCGTCGGCGCCGATGTCCACCGCGATCACGCGACCGTAGATTTCCTCGGCCAGCACGTCGGTTGGCAGGTTGTTGATCACCGCGCCATCGACGTACACATGGCCGCCATGGAACAGCGGCGGCAGGATCCCCGGCACTGCGCTGGAGGCCCGCAGCCAGCGCCACAGCAGGCCCTCGCGATGCACCGCCGTGGTGCCGGTGGTGAGGTCGGCGGACACGCAGGCAAAGCGCATCGGCATGTCTTCGATGTCGATTTCCCCGAAAGCTTCGCGCAGCAACTCGGTGGTGCGCGCGCCGCGCGTCAAGGCCACCAGTGGCACGGTCCAGTCGCGCAGCGGCTTGCCGTCGACCATGGTGCGTCGGCAGGTTGCGCGCAATTCGCCATCGTTCCATTCCAGCGCGATGCCGGCACCGATGATCGCGCCGATGCTGGTGCCGACCACGCTGTCCACTTCGATCCCGGTTTCGCGCAGCGCCTGCACCACGCCGATCTGAGCGAAGCCGCGGGCGCCGCCGCCGGACAGCACCAGCGCGGTGCTGTGGCCGGACAAGCGCCGCGCGATGCGGCCGATGTCGGCATGGTGGCGCCAGTGGTGGTGCTGCAGGTCGCCATCGCCGAGTCGTGATCGCCATGCGTGCGCGGCGCCGCGGCTGAGTTGGCCAGTCGGATGACGCAGCACCAGGTGCCGTGGGCGCAGGTGCGCAAGCTCGATCTCCGCGTCCGGCAAGCCGTCGGACGCGGGTGCGCCATCAGCGGCGAGTCCCGGCCAGGCTGCCGCATCGCTGCCGGCGTTGGCAAGCATCAGCAGCGCGTCGGCCTGGCGCCGGCACAGGCGCCGCCACGGTGCGTCGCCATCGTCGACGTACAGCACGAAGCGTGATTCCGCTTCGCGCGCGGCGAACCATTCGGTGTCGCGCGTGCACCCGGCCTGCGCGTCGATCAGCATGCACGCGCCCCAAACCTGCAGGTGTCGTTGCAGCTGGCTCGCGAAGTCGCGTGCGTCGACGCCGGCAGCGGTGCGCAGGATCGCGAAGGTGCGCGGTGGATGCGTGGCAAACCCCGCCGAACCGCGCAACAGTCGTCGTACCGCAACCCGCGCGGCGCCCAGCATCGCCTGCGGGTGCCGCGCCGTCAGGCGTTCGAAGCTCTCGCTGGACAGCTGCAGCAGTTCCGAATCGCGCAGCGCGCGCACGCTGTGCCGGCGCGCCTCGCCGCTGATCAGGCTGACTTCGCCGATCACGGTTCCGGCGGGCACCACCCCGAGCAGGCGCTCGTCGCCGCCCAGCAACGGTGTGCCGAACACGCCGACGCTGCCGGACTTCAGCAGGTACAAGGAAGTGGATGCTTCGCCGCGCAGATACAGCGTGCCGCCGCCGGGTAGCCAGAACCACGCCATCTCGCCGATCAGCGCGTCCAGTTCCTGGGCTTTCAGATGGCCGAACACCTGGGTGCGCTGCAGCAGCGCGCGCAGTTCCGGGGCCTGCGTCTCATCCATGCAACGATGCTAGCTTGATTTCGCGTGCCGGCAACGCCACGCTGGAGAATCTTCCGGAGTGCTTATGTCCAACGCCAACCCCTTGCTCGACCATGCGCCATTGCCGGCGTTCTCGAAAATCCGCGCGGCCGATGTGGTGCCGGCGATCGACACGATCCTTGCCGACAGTCAGGCCGGCATCGACGCCATCACGGCCGCCGGCGCGCCGCATGATTTCGACCACGTGATGCTGGAGCAGGAACGCCTCGACCAGCGCCTCGCGCGGGCCTGGGCGCCGGTGTCGCACCTGCATGCGGTGGCAGACACCAGGGAATTGCGCGCGGCCTATGACGAGGCGCTGGAGAAACTGACCGACTACGAAAGCGCGCTCGGCCAGAACCGCGACCTGTACGCGGCGGTGCAAGCCGTCGCCGATGCTGCGGACTTCGGCGCGCGCACGCGGCCACAACGCGCGCTGGTCGAACATGCGCTGCGCGACTTCAAGCTGTCGGGGGTGGCGCTGGAAGAGCCCGCGCGTTCGCGTTTCCGGGAAATTGCCAACGAACTCGCCAAACTCACCACCGCGTTCTCGAACGCGGTGCTGGATGCCAGCGATGCCTGGCACGAGCACATCGAGGACGAACGCGATCTGGCCGGCATTCCCGCGTCGGGTCGCGCGGTGCTGCGCGAATACGCGGCCGAACGCGACCTCGGCGGCTGGCTGGTCACGTTGAAACAGCCCTCGGTGCAGGCGGTGCTGACCTACGCCGACAACCGCAGTTTGCGCGAACGCGTGTACTGGGCCTACCAGACGCGCGCCTCGGAGCAGGGGCCGGATGCCGGCAAGTTCGACAATTCGGAGCGGATGGCGCGGATCCTGGCGTTGCGCCACGAAGCCGCGCAGTTGCTGGGGTTTGCGAACGCGGCGGAAGAATCATTGGCAACCAAGATGGCTGCCAGCACCGACGAGGTATTGGCGTTCCTGCGCGACCTCATTGCCCGCGCCAAACCGGTGGCGCACGCCGAACTCGAAGAACTGCGCGAATTCGCGCGCAATCAACTGGGCCTGCAAACGCTGGAGTCGTGGGACGTCGGTTACGCCTCGGAGAAATTGCGACTGGCGCGCTACGCGCTCGACGAGGAACAGTTGAAGGCGTATTTCCCGCTGCCGTCGGTGTTGAACGGACTGTTCGCGGTGGCTGGCAAGTTGTACGGCATCACCGTGGAACCCTCGCGCGAACGCGTCGACGTCTGGCATCCCGACGTGCGCTACTGCGAGGTGCGTGATGCGGATGGAAAGCTGCTTGCCGGCGTGTACCTGGACTTGTACGCGCGCAGCGGCAAGCGCGGCGGCGCGTGGATGGACGTCTGCCGCGCGCGCTTCCGTGATGGCGACGACACGCAGTTGCCGATCGCCTTCCTCACCTGCAATTTCGCGCCGCCTGCGGGCGGGCACCCCTCGCTGCTGACGCACGATGACGTGCTGACGATGTTCCACGAGTTCGGCCACGGCCTGCATCACATGCTGACCCGCATCGACCTGCCCTCGATCGGGGGCATCGATGGTGTCGAGTGGGATGCGGTGGAACTGCCCAGTCAGTTCATGGAAAACTTCTGCTGGAACCGGCAGGCGCTGGATTTGTTCGCGAAGCACTGGTCATCCGGCGCGCCGCTGCCCGACGAGTTGTTCGGGAAGATGCTGGCAGCGCGGCATTTCCAGGCCGGCATGTTCCTGTGCCGGCAACTGGAATTCGGCTTGTTCGATTTTCTCTTGCACGTCGACTACGATCCGGCGCAGGGTGCGCGCGTGCTGGAAACGCTGGAAGCCGCGCGCCACGAAGCCGCCGTGTTGCACCCGCCGGCGTGGCAACGCTTCCCGCATGCGTTCACGCACATCTTCGGCGGTGGCTACGCGGCGGGCTACTACAGTTACCTGTGGGCGGAGGTGTTGTCGGCCGACGTATTCAGTGCGTTCGAGGACCAAGCCGACGCCGGCGGCGCAGTGCTCGATGCCGCCACCGGCGCACGTTTCCGCGACGAGGTGTTGGCGGTCGGCGCCAGCCGCCCGGCGCTGGAAAGTTTCATCGCGTTCCGCGGCCGTGCGCCGCGGCCGGACGCGTTGCTGCGCTCGTACGGCCTCACCGCCTGATTTGAACCGAGGCAGGCAAGCCAAAGCCGATGCTTCAATCACCCCTTCCGCCGGAAGGGGGCGGCGCACAGCGCCGGGGGGATGTGGTCACGCCACATGTGACGCGGAATCGCTCGCAGCGAAAGCCATCCCCCTCAATCGCACTTCGTGCCGAAGGGGGAAGACAAGCTCCGTCCTGCGGAAGGCGATGAGAGCAGTACGATCTTCCGGCCGTCGATCCCCGGTCCCGGTCTGCGCGCCATCGTGCCGTAGCCCTTACAATGGCGCCGTGCGTATCGCATCGTGGAACGTCAATTCGCTGAAGGTCCGTTTGCCGCACGTCGAGCAGTGGTGCCGCGACGCGCAGCCGGACGTGCTGGCGTTGCAGGAGACCAAGACCGAAGACGCCAGGTTTCCGCAGGCGGAAATCGAGGCGCTCGGTTACCACGTCGCCTATTCGGGCCAGAAAACCTACAACGGCGTGGCGATCCTCGCGCGCGAACCGCTGCAGGACGTGGTCGCGGGCGTGCCGGGTTTCGACGATCCGCAACGACGGGTGCTGGCAGCGACCGTCGGTGGCGTGCGCATCGTCGACTTGTACGTCGTCAACGGCCAGGCCGTCGGCAGCGAAAAATATGCGTGGAAGCTCGAATGGCTGCGCGCGGTCACCGACTACCTGCGCGCGGAATTGCAACGCCACGGGAACGTGGTGGTACTCGGCGACTTCAACATCGCGCCGGATGACCGTGACGTGCACGATCCCGACGCATGGCGTGGCCAGATCCTGTGCTCGGAACCCGAACGCGCGGCGCTGCGCGGCATCCTCGAACTCGGCTTCATCGATTCGTTCCGCGCCTTCGTCGAAGACGGTGGCCACTTCAGCTGGTGGGACTATCGCCAGGGCGCCTTCCGCCGCAACATCGGCTTGCGCATCGACCTGCTGCTCGCCAGCGAGGGCTTGCGCGAGCGGATGACGGCGTCAACCATCGACCGCAGCCCGCGTACCTGGGAGCGTCCCTCCGACCACGCCCCGGTGATGCTGACGCTTGCCAACTGAGCCGGCTGCCCCCACCATTGATCCATGGACGCCGCACCTGCCGATCGCGAAATCATCGACGACACCGAACTCGAAGTCCTCGACCGGTATTTGCGCGGCCACGCCCGCGATTCCGACGAGACCATGTTGCTGGACGGTGTGCACGGCCTGCTGACCGCGCTCGCGATCGGACCTGATCCGGCGCTGCCGGAAGAGTGGCTGCCGGAGGTGTTGCACGCGCCGTTCGAAGACCCCGAGCAGGGCGAGGCGGTGCTGGGTTTGCTGGCCAAGCTCAACGACTCGATTCCGGCCGAGCTGGAAGGCGAGATGTACGAACCGGTGCTGGGCGAAGTCGGCGCCGACGCTGCGGCCGAACAAACCGTGCACAGCGACTTGACCGCCGCGGGTTGGTGCGAAGGTTTCAGCCGCGGCATCGATCTGCGTGCGTCGATCTGGGAATCGCGCCTCGCCGAGGATGGCGAGTTGCTGGAGATGCTCTCGCCGATCATGGCGTTGGCGGTCGACGAAGGCGTGCTCACCGCCGACGTGCCGATCGAAAAGCTTGACGACAACGAATACGAATCCTGCCTCGCGCAGATTCCCGACGCCGTGGAAGCTGTCGCGCACTACTGGCGCGTGCGACCACCGACCGAGCGCGAGCGCACCGCTGGCGGCGGGGCGTCGTCCACGGTGTTCGGAAGCGTTCCCGCGCGGCGTGGCGGACGCTGGGTGCATTGATGTGCGTGCATCCGTGAACGCTGCGTTTCCGCCATAGCCATTGTTTCCGTTGCCGCGTGGGCGCATCTTGGGCGCATCGAAACCCAAGGAGGTGTCCCATGAGTTCCCGTACCATCACCCGCCGTGTGCGCGGCATCCCGACGTCCGACGGCGCCGGCGTCAAGCTGACCCGCGTGATCGGCCAGCCGATGCTCGATTCGCTGGATCCGTTCCTGTTGCTGGACGAGTTCGGCTCGGATTCGGCCAACGATTACATCGCCGGTTTTCCCGATCATCCGCATCGTGGCTTCGAAACCGTCACCTACATGCTCGATGGGCGCATGCGCCATCGCGACAACCACGGCAATTCGGGTTTGCTGGAATCGGGCAGCGTGCAGTGGATGACCGCGGGCCGCGGCATCGTGCATTCGGAAATGCCCGAGCAGGAACACGGCCTGATGCGCGGCTTCCAGCTGTGGGTGAACCTGGCCGCGAAGGACAAGATGATCGAACCGCGCTACCAGGACATCGCGCCGGCGAAGATCCCCAGCGTCGAACCCGCGCCGGGCGTGACAGTTCGCGTAGTTGCGGGCGAGCAGTTTGGCGTCACCGGCCCGGTCAGCGGGATCGCGATTGCACCGGTGTACCTTGATCTTGCGTTGCAACCGGGTGCCTCGATCGCGGTGCCGCTGCCGGAAGGCCACAGCGCCTTTGCGTACGTGTTCGAAGGCGATGCGGTGCACGTTGGCGCCGAAGTGTTGGGCCTGCGTGAACTCGGCGTGCTGTCGAAGGGCGAGTCCGTCGAGCTGGCGGTGCCGGCCGATGCCAGGCCCGCGCGCGTGCTGCTGGTCGCGGGCCGTCCGCTCAACGAGCAGGTTGCCCGTTACGGCCCGTTCGTGATGAACACGCCCGAGCAGATCGTGCAGGCGATGCAGGATTATCAAGCTGGAAGGTTCTGAAGGCCGGGACTCGGGACTCGGGACGAGCGCGGTGCATTTCACCCCCTTCCGCGGAAGGGGGTCGCGCCGCAGGCGCGGGGGGATGAACTGCGGCCAGGCGCTGCCCGCACCCGAAAGACCCGGTGACCACCGCAGGAACGGCGGCAGCCGCGACCCGCGTTGCGAAAAGCGGGTCATTGCAAGCATGTATCGCGGCTTCCGGCGCTCCTGCCAATACTGCGATGCCCGTTCATCCGGCGAAAGGATTTGTTGGGAAACCCCGTTCCCTGACACCCAAAAAAAACCGGACGATTTGCATCGTCCGGTTGGAGCCGCGCTGCAGGAGGGAGGGGGGTCTCCGCGACGCGTGCTTTCTTGCGATACCTGACGGGGTATCAGCGCGCCTTCTTGGCGGGCGCGACGGCGGCTTCGTTGGCCGCCTTGAGGTTGCTGCGGGTCATCTCGCCAAGCTGCTCGGCGGACTTCTGCGCGACGCCCAGGATTTCCTGGCCGGTGGCGTAAGCCGCTTCGACGCTGTCACGCGCGAAGTCGAGGCCCTTCGGCCACAGCGCGGTGACGTCCTGGATTTCGCGGGCTTCCAGCGAATCGGCGACGAACGCGAGATTCGACTTGGCCTGCGCTTCCAGCGCCTTGACCTGCAGGGTCTGGATTTCGGAAAGGCTCTTCAGCGTGGCGACCTGCGCCTTGTAGGCCTGTTCGGCGAACTGCTTGCCGAAGTCGAGCGTCTGCTTCTGGATCTGGCTGTACATGGTGTGCTCCCTCTTTGCAGGAGTGGGTTGGGACTGGCGACTATCCTAGCGCAGACATTTGTGCAGTGCAACATAAATTTCCTCGTGTTCATGGAACATTTATATATATGTATGAAAAACAATGTCTTGTATACGAAGTGCGTCGTGGCTGCGTATGCTGTGGCGCAGCGATCATGCGTCGCAATGAGGGTTGAAGCCGTTGCGGGTTGGCGGTGCAGGATGCTGGCGCGCGCCGCCGCGCACGGGGGGAGCAATCAGCCAAGTGGGGTCGCGCTGCGGATCAGCGGGCGTCCGTGGGCAGCGCGTCGCCTGCGTGCCAACCGTTGCGCGCAAGCGTTTCGAGCAGGCTCGTCACGCGCGGACGATTGCGCTTGCCGTGCACCGGCAGCACCAGGGTGTCTCCCGCGCGCGCCCATGCCAGCAGGTTCCGCAGTGCCTGCCATTCGTCGAGCTCGATGGTGATGTGGGCGGCTTCGACGCC
>DASSRT010000107.1:0-5776 GCA_035701705.1 Rhodanobacteraceae bacterium | reverse complement strand
AGCGCAGACATTTGTGCAGTGCAACATAAATTTCCTCGTGTTCATGGAACATTTATGTAT
The DNA here is from genome assembly GCA_035701705.1 of Rhodanobacteraceae bacterium. Taxonomy (GTDB): domain Bacteria; phylum Pseudomonadota; class Gammaproteobacteria; order Xanthomonadales; family Rhodanobacteraceae; genus 66-474. The sequence goes on along the minus strand of DASSRT010000107.1, from coordinate 5,716 downwards.
ATGTATGAAAAACAATGTCTTGCGTACGAAGTACGTCGTGGCTGCGTATGCTGTGGCGCAGCGATCATGCGTCGCAATGAGGGTCGAAGCCGTTGCGGGCTGGCGGTGCAGGATGCTGGCGCGCGCCGCCGCACACGGGGGAGCAATCAGCCAAGTGGGGTCGTGCTGCGGATCAGCGAGCGTCCGCGGGCAGCGCGTCGCCGGCGCGCCAACCGCTGCGCGCAAGTGTTTCGAGCAGGGCCGTCACGCGCGGACGATTGTGCTTGCCGTGCACCGGCAGCACCAGGGTGTCTCCCGCGCGCGCCCATGCCAGCAGGTTCCGCAGTGCCTGCCATTCGTCGAGCTCGATGGTGATGCGGGCGGCTTCGACGCCGCGCTTGAGCAACGCGTCGCGCAGGATCCGAGGCACTTCGCCATCGGCGCGTCCGCGCAGGTAACCGGGCAGGTCTTTCAGCACCACGAAGTCGGGGCCTTCGGCGGCGGCCACATTCGCCAGCGCGCGCACCTCGTCATCGTCGCGATCGCCGGCCTGGCCGAGCAGGAGTCCCATCCGGCCCCGGCGTACGTGCGCGGCCGCGGCCAGCAGCGAGCGCATGCCGTCAGGATTGTGCGCGTAGTCGATGAGGATCTCGATACCCCCCACGGAGAAGTGTTCCAGGCGGCCGGGATTGTCGCCGCGCCGGGATCCGAACGATGCAAGCACCGCGCGCAACGTATCCGCGCCTACGTCCAAGACGTCGGCGGCCAGCACTGCCGCGGCGATGTTCGACACGTTGTAGTGCGCCGCGCCGCCAAAGCTCAGCGGCATCGCCTCGATCGCGCCGAGGTCGTGGCTGTCGCCAAGGTGTTCAAGCAGCAAGCGGCCGTCGCGTAGTCCGCAGGTGCTGCCGCCACGTGCGCGCAGCTCGACCAGCGCCGGAGCGTCGGCGTCGAGCGCGAACAGCGCCAGTCGCGCGTGCACGGCAGGGGCGCGTGCACGCAGCAATGCATCGTCGGCGTTCAGCACCAGCGTGCCGTGTTCCCCCAGCGGTCGCACCACCGTCAGCTTCACGTCGGCAAGGTCATCGAGGTTGTCGATGCCGTACTCACCGAAGTGGTCGTCGCTGATGTTGGTGACGATCGCGACGTCGGCGCGGGTGGGCGCGATGCCGCGGCGCAGGATGCCGCCGCGCGCGGTTTCCAGCACCGCCGCGTCGATGTCCGGCTGTCGCAGTGCGAGGCGTGCGCCGGCCGGGCCGGAATAGTCCCCGGGTTCGATCGCGGTGCCATCGACGAACACGCCATCGGTGCAGGTGTGCGCGGTGCGCAAGCCATGCGCCTGCAACATCGTGGCGACGAGGCGGGTGGTGGTGGTCTTGCCGTTGGAGCCGGTGACCAGGGTGATCGGCACGTCCGACAACGCGCCCCATTCGACGGCGTCGATACCGGGCACGGAATGGCGCGGCCAGCTACGGCCGCCACGGCCGCTGCCGAGACTCACGGTGTCGTCGTCGACGAGCATGTCGATGCCGTGTTGCGCCGCGGCTTCGGCGAGCGCAGGCAATGCAGGATCGCATTCGGCGCGGGCCATCGCCGCGAGCGTCGCCAACGCCTCTTCGTCATCCCACGCGGCCGGGTCGCCCGGTGCGTGCAGCCGTGGGCCTGCTTCGACCCCGCACTGTTGCAGCGCGGCGCGCAGCGCCCACTCGTTCACTTCGGTCGCGGTGAACAACTGGTCCAGCGGCGCCGCCAACGCCAGCGTTGCGCCGTGCGCATGGCGGCGCGCGGCGAGCGTCGCGGCGGGCCAATCCAGCGTGTCGCGCGCCTGCGCGACACGCGCATGCCACGCCTGGATGACGCCCGCGGCGAGCGCAACCGGCGCGGCTTCGAGCACTGCGCCCGGGCCGTCGAAGAAGAGGTTGCAACCGGTCAGCCGACGTGAATCGTCAAACGGGGGTGCGGCGTCGGGAGACCTCAATCGGATTCCTCCCGCGACAGGTAGATGCCACGCTCATCGCGCATCACGTCACCGAGATCGGCAAGCCTGGCTTCCTCGAGTTCCGGCTCGCTGGTCGCCGCCACCGCGACCGGCGCAGCGCGGGTCGTGGCTGGCGCGGGCATGCCCTCGGGACGGAACTGGATGATCTGCTTCCACGAGCGCACCAGCGCATCGGCAAACACCAGCAGCAGGTCGCCGGGCCTGGCCATCCGCAAGGCGGCGTCGATGGCTTGCTGTTCGTCCGGGATGGTGGCGACCGCGGACTCGGGCACGCCGGCGGCGTACAACGCCTTGGCGATGATGCGCGGCACTTCGTCGCCATCGCGGCCACGCAGGCTGTCGTCGCGCCGGCAAATGTAATGATCGAACTTGCCCGCCACCGCGTTGGCGATCGCGACCAGGTCTTCGTCGCGGCGATCGCCGGGGCCGGCCAGCACCACGATCCGGCGCCCCGTCACGTCGAGGCGTTGAGCGAGGTCGGCCATGGCCGCTACCGCGTGCGCGTTGTGGCCGTAGTCGAACAGCACCTTGAAGGGATGCTCGTTGAACACGTTCATGCGACCCGGCGCCTGGAAGAACGTGGTGTCGAAGGTGCGCAGGCCTTGCCGGATCGCGTCCAGCTTGATGCCGAGCGAAAACGCCATCGCCGCGGCGAACATCGCGTTCTGCACGTTGTGGATCGCGCGGCCTTCCAGCGTCGCCGGGATCAGGTGCGTCCACAACAGCGGAATGTGCCCGCCCTTGTCGTACAGCGTGATCATCTGGCCGTTGACGCCGGCTTCGAGCGCGCAGGCGCGCCCGCCGGCGCGCACGTGTTCGCGCACCAGCGGATGCGCGGCAGTCAGCGTGACGTAGCAGATGACTTTGGCGTCGGTGTAACCGGACATCTTCAGCACGTTCGGATCGTCGGCGTTCAACACCGCGCAATCCTTCGCCACTTCCACCACGATGCGCTTGACCTCGGCCAGCTGCTCGACGGTGTCGATGCCCTTCATGCCGAGGTGGTCGGATTGCACGTTCAGCACCGCGCCGACGTTCACCTCGGGCACGCCCATGCCGGCGCGCAACAAGCCGCCGCGCGCGGTTTCCAGCACCGCGAGGTCGATCTGCGGATCGGCCAGCACCATGCGCGCCGACACCGGCCCGGTCATGTCACCCTCGACGGTGCGTTGGCCGTCGATGTAGACGCCGTCGGTGGTGGTGAGACCCGGCGTGTAGCCCGCCATCTTGGCGATGTGTGCGAGCATGCGCGCGGTGGTGGTCTTGCCGTTGGTGCCGGTGACCGCGGCGATCGGCACGCGCGCGGCGGTGCCGGGCGGAAACAGCATGTCGATGACGGGGCCGGCGACATCGCGCGGCGTGCCTTCGCTGGGCGCGACGTGCATGCGGAATCCGGGCGCGGCGTTGACTTCGCAGATGCCGCCGCCGATCTTCTTGTAGCTCTGCGTGATGTCGGTGATGAGGAAGTCGACGCCGCCGACATCGAGCCCGATCGCGCGGATCGCGCGCACCGCCATGTCGCGGTTGTCGGGATGGATCACGTCGGTGACGTCGGTCGCGGTGCCGCCGGTCGAGAGGTTCGCGGTCGAGCGCAGGAACACTTCCTGGCCGTCGGCAGGCACCGAAGCGGGCGCCATCTGCACGCGCTCCAGCATCATCTGCGCTTCGCGGTCGAGTTCCAGCCGCGTCAGCACTTTTTCGTGGCCGACGCCACGGCGCGGGTCCTGGTTCACGATGTCGACCAGTTCGGTGATGGTGTGGGTGCCATCGCCGATCACGTGGCCCGGCGTGCGCCGGGTCGCCGCGACCAGTTCGCCATTGACGACCAGCAGGCGATGGTCGGCGCCGCTCCGGTAGGTTTCGACGATGACCGAACGCGAGTGTTCCTTGGCCGCTTCGAAGCCGGCGCTGACTTCGGCGTCCGTGGTCAGGTGGATCGAGATGCCGCGACCGTGGTTGCCGTTGTAGGGCTTGGTCACGACCGGAAAACCGATGCGCCGCGCCGCGCGCACCGCGGCCTCCGCGCTGCGCACCAATTCCTGTTTGGGCACCGGCAGGCCGAGCGCGCCGAGGATCTTGTTGGTTTCTTCCTTGTCGCTGGCCAGTTCCACCGCGATGTGCGGCGTGCGGCCGGTGATGGTCGCCTGGATGCGCTGCTGGTACTTGCCGTGACCGAGCTGCAGCAACGATTGCTCGTTGAGGCGCAGCCATGGAATGTTGCGTTGCTCGGCGGCCTTCGCCAGCGAGGCGGTGGACGGCCCCAGCGCCCGCCGCTGCGCGTAGCGGATGAACGCGTCGCGCGCGCTTTCCCATTGCCAGTCTTCGGGCACGGCCCCGGCCGTGCGCAGCTCGGCCGGCAACAGGGATTCGAGCAACTTCAGCGCCAGCTCGCCGGCGGCCATGCCTTCCTCGCGCTGTTCGTATTCGTACACCACGGTGTACACGCCCGGCGCGTCCGCGCTGCGGGTCTTGCCGAAGGTGACTTCCTCGCCGGCGATGTTCTGCAGTTCGATCGCGGTGTGTTCGAGCACGTGGCCGAGCCAGGTGCCTTCACCTTCGCGCATGCGGCGGATGAAGCCGCCGGCTTCGCGGTACGAGCAGCCGTGTTCGGCGAGCCCGGGCAGCGCCGCGATCAATCCGTCGATGAAAGTGCCGCCAAGTTTGGCGGTCGGCCATGCTTCCAGAACGCCCAGGTCCAGCTGCAGCCGGATCACCGGAAAGTGGGCATACAACGACGGGCCGACGAATACCGAACGGTCGAGAATGCGCATCGTGGACCCTCCCTCGTGCATGGCGAGCGGTGCGCGACCGCCCGCCGTCAATTCGTCTGCTTCGATTCCGCCAGCTTGCCCGCCGAAGCGTGACGCGTGCTCAAGTTGAAGGTAGCCCCGGCGGTGAGGATGTGCACCTTCAGCCCAAGCAGGCAGACCGGCTGGTCTTCGCCCACCTGCGCCATCGACGAGAATTGCAACTCGCTGGCGTCGACCACGGTGACGGCGCCCGAACCTTCGACTTCCAGCGTGTTGTCCGGGCCGATGAAGGCGGCCGTGTCTTCGTCGAGCCCGATGCCGATTTCGAACGGGTTGTAGGCGAGCGCAGCCAGCAGGCGTCCGAGGCGGTCGCGCTGGCGGAAATGCTGGTCGATCACGAAGCGGTTGGTGAGCCCGAGCCCCGGCGCCAGGCGCACGCTGTCGGCGGTGGGCGAGCCGCCTTCGGTGCCCGACACGATCATGTGGTCGGAAAGAATGCTGGCGCCGGCGCTGGTGCCGCCCACCGGCACGCCCATGGCGTTGCGTTCACGCACCAGCTTGGCGATCGGGGTGCCGCCGAGCGTGGTCGCGATCCGCAGCTGGTTGCCGCCGGTGAAGAAGATGCCACTGGCGCGGCGCAGCCGATCGAGGCGGTTCGTCTCCAGCGCGTCGCGGCGAGTGTCGAAATCGAGCGTGGTGACCTTGGCCGCGCCAAGGTCGCTGAAAATGCGTTCGTAGTTCTGGCCGGTGTCGGCCAGCCGGCTGGCCGTCGGGATCACCACGATGTCGGCGGTGCTCGCCCCGCACAACTGCACGAAGCGTGCGAGGATGCGGCGATCGCCTTCCTTTTCCTCGGCACCGCCGATCGGCACGATCCAGCCGCGCTGTGTCCCCGCGAGAACCCTTGATGGCATTGCAACCCGACCCCTGAGCAAAACGCAACGCCAGAATGTACACGGGCACGGCCGAACGGCACAATCGCCGCGCG
>DASSRT010000106.1:0-10364 GCA_035701705.1 Rhodanobacteraceae bacterium | reverse complement strand
TTATGACGCGCTGGGAAGATTGAACAGCGTGACGTCCGGGGTGCAAACGGCAAGCTACGGTTACGATGCCGATGGCAACCGCATCACGCAGACCGTGAATGGAACCACCACGAACTTCAGTTACGCCGCCGCCAGCAACCGCCTGATTACCACCAGCGGCGGCAGCAACGCGAGCTACGGCTACGACGCCGACGGCAACACCACCACCGTCAACGGCAACGCCGCGTACCAGTACGGTCCCTTCAATCGTCTGGTCGACGCCAGCGGCGCCAGTTTCGTGATCAGCGCCGAAGGTCAGCGGCTGGCCAAGACCTTCGGCGGAGCCACCACGTACTTCGCGCCGGGCGGCGGCGGAGCCATGCTGGCCGAAGACGATGCTGGCAATTGGGTCGACTACGTTTGGCTAAACGGGCGGCTGGTATCGCTGGTGAAAGCCGGAAGCGTGTATTCGATCCACGACGACCAAACCGGGCGACCCATCGCCGTCACCGCGCCGAGCAGTCAAGCAGTCGTTTGGGCGGCAACCGGCCTGCCGTTCGATCGGCAAGTCACGACCAACACCTTCGGCGATTTCAACATCGGGTTCCCGGGGCAGTACTTCGACAGTGAAGACGGCCTGTACCACAACGGCGCGCGCGACTATGACGCCGCGCTGGGGCGATTCATCGAGAGCGATCCGATTGGATTGGCGGGCGGGGTCAATACCTATGCCTATATCGGCAACAACCCACTTACCTATGTCGACCCACTCGGTTTGTGTTGCAGCAACACGCAAAAAGCCGCAGCAAAGGCAGCTGAAAAGCTGGAAAGCTGGAAAAATTTTCAGATGAAGCTAGTGACGTTGAACTTGGGGGTCTTGCTGTTGCCGCAGGTTCTCAAATATATGGTGGGTTCGCCGGGAAGTCCAATCTTCGAGTTAGGGCGGCGGCGGTAGACGTCGCTGAACAGGCGGGTGCAGTTAGCTCCACCGCTGCGTTTCTCTCAGCAAGTTTGAACACGTATGCCAGTGGGGGCAACTTTAGTTATTTCATGAAGTACGGAAGCGAAATGGCGATGGGACAACTCAATTCGCGTGTGTTGAAAGGCGTTCCGGGTATAGACGAGTTTTCTAAGTTTTATTCCAGCTTGACAGCTCGAGTTCTCGGAGGGCTAATCCCGAAAGGGATACCATGTGATGAACCATGATAAAGATTTCTCAAGCAACCAAATGGCGCCTGCTTTATTGGTGTGGGTATGCATTTTTTATAAGTGGAATTTTGTTGGTGGTCTTTCCCCACGCTCCGACAGTGACCAGATGTGTAGGGCTACCTGCCCTGTTGCTCGGTGCGCTCCTTGGCTGGCAAGCCCGTCGCATTGGCTATACTCCTGCGCGAATTAATCGCCAGCTTACAGATAGCCCGACTTCCAAGAGTCAGCGTATATGGGCGTTGTGTTGGATGCTGGGTAGTTTGGTCGTGTATGCGGGATTATTTGCGCTAATAGTTTTTGGAGATTTCAGTTATGCAGGAGGGGTGATAATTTTGCTGGCCAGTATCATTTTGGTGAATGTGCCTGCCATATATCTCTATCTTCGTTATATACGTAAATCGTGAAGACTGCGAACCTTTTGGGATCACCGTTTCGCTGGGGGCTTCTATGGTCAGTGCGCTTGGCATGCTGTTGTGGATGGCGGCGCATTCGAATAAGTATTTCGACAAGAGCAACGAGCGTTACTACAAGGTAACAATGGGGGGTGGCAATCCACTCAATGCGGTTTTTTTCGTGATCTTCTTTCAGAAGATGGCCTACGATGGCGTGCATTGACAGGAAAGGTATTGGCAATTATATGGGTTGCATTTGTAGTGGTCGTAATTATTGAGTCCTCGCTCGCGTAGTCTGGAGTTTGGAGCAGCACGCGCAGGGCAGGAGCAGCGCAGCGAGCCCCGGCGATTGATGACTCAGCAACGCCCGCCTTGCGCGGGCGTTGCTGTTTTGCGGCCAGTTCGGGTGGGCATGGAGTCGAGCACGGGCACGATGGCGCGCTGACCGAGCTTGGGGAGTGCGTGGAGCGCCGACAGATCGGCGCGGGTTCGCGTACTGCGCGCGCTCCGGCCGGACACCCGCGATGCAGTGATTGCGGTCGCGTGTGGGTCGTCAGTGCGAGGAAGGCGGACCAGCCGCGCGCAAGGCCTTCACCGCGTCCGCGGTCACGGGCTTGCCGTGGTTACCCCACGACGTGCGTTCGTGGTTGGCGATGTCGGCGATTTCGGCATCGCTCAACATGCTCGCGAACGGCGGCATCGCGCTCGGGTAAACCGTGCCCATCACCGCTTCGCCGTGCAGGCCGTGCAGGATCGTGGTGATCTGCTTGGCGGCGTCGGCGTCGTTGACGACCGGGTTGTCCTTCAGCGGCGGGAACGCACCGGGCAGCCCGGTGCCGGTGGCCTGATGGCAGGCGGCGCAGTTCGCGGCATACAACTGCGCGCCCTTGGCGGCATCGAACGTGTACGGACCGCTCGGCGTGGACGCCGCGGCGCTCGCAGACGGTGTCGTGACCGCCGCGACCGGCGCGGATGACGCTGGCGGCGGTGTGTTCACCACGGCCGGGACACCGGCTTCGCCCGCCGCGTGCACCGCGAAGATGCCCTGCGCACCGAGGCTCATGTGCGCCATCGAGTGGTCGACGAACGGGTAGTTGCCCGGCTCGGGGATCACGAGGTCGAACACCACGCCTTCGCCGGGCCCGACGGTGTAGGTCGATACGCCGGAGAGCGCATGCGCAGCGTCGCCGTCCGGATAGACCTTGTCGAACATCGCGCCGATCACGTGGAACGAGCTCCACAGGCTCGGTCCCGCATCCACGAAATAAATCCGCACGCGCTTGCCGGCGGTGACCGGCAGCGGGTGGTCGCGGTATTGGAAGGCGGCGCCGTTGAACACCACTTCGTCGGGGCGTTCGGCCTGCATCTTCTCGAAGTCCGGCCCCATCAGGTTTCCGGAAACCTGCCGCGTGTACCAACCGCTCTGCACGATCACGTAGCTCTCCGCCGCCGCCGGCAGCGGCGTGGCGGGATCGACGACGAGTGCGCCGTACATGCCGTTGGCCATGTGCAGCAGCACCGGCGGCGTGCCGCAGTGGTACAGGAACACGCCGGGCGTATTGGCGACGAACGAGAACTCGATCGACTTGCCCGGCTTCACTTCGATGTAGTGCTTGCTGGGCGGCGTGACCGCGGCATGGAAGTCGATCGAATGGTCCATCATGCCCTTGTTGGTGAAGGTCACGTTGACCTTCTGGCCCTGGCGCACGTGGATGATCGGCCCGGGCACGGTGCCGCCGAAAGTCCAGGCGTCGTATTCGACGCCGCTGGCGATCGAGACCTTGTCGTCGGACGCCACCAGGTGCACGTCGACACTGTCGCCGGTGCCGATGAGCGGCGGCAGGCGCGCGTCGCGGGTCGCATTGATCGGCGTGTTGGAGGCCAGCGCCAGCGGCGACACCGCGGCGGCGGCGGCGGTGGGCGTGGGTGCCTTGACGTTGAAGGCGCTGTGCAGGCCCAGCAGCAGCAACACCAGCAGCAGCACGATCGCGGAGATTGCCGTGGCCTGCAGCTTCCATGACAGCACCGCCGGCGCGCGCACCGGGGCGGGGCCGCGCTGCCAGGCGGTGACCCGGCGCCACCACGACCACTTGCGTTCGAGTACGTAGTCGAGGCTGTAGGGAATGAAGCCGGCGCGATAGTCGAGACCGATCAGGGCGATGAAGATCAGCACGTAGCTGATCGCGGTGCCCATGTTGGTGGCGCCGACCGTGTAGGGGCCGCCGAAGCCTTCCGCGGTGCTCCACACCAGCAGGCTGAAGAGTGCGCCGAGTGCGTACAGGCTGCGGCGACCGATGCCGAAGATCAGCGCCAGCGCGAGCAGGGACTCGACGATGCGCGTGGCCCAGATGAAGAGAGTTGCGTGCGGCGTGACCAGCGCGATCCACATCGAAAACCACCACGCCGACCAGGCGGGTTGCCCGGCTGCGGCGTTGTGCAGGTAGCCGACGTAGTGCGCGGCGAAGTCGGGCGAGAAGGTGAGCAGCGCGCCGACGGCCCAGATGATGCCGAAGGCGACGCGCAAGGCGGTGGTGGCGATCGCCGGCCACGGGGTGGGCTGCCGGACCGGAAGCGAGGTGTCAGTCATGGCGTGTGTCGGGTCTGTGGTTTTCCGCGCAATTATCCCGTGCGTGCCCGCGCGCACGCCTGACGTGCGTCAAGGCCGGGCAGGTTCAGGGGGTACCGTTTGGCGTCCGCTTGCGTGCTGCGGTGCTGCCGTGGCGCGCTGCACCACCCAGCCGAACCCGGCATGCCGCGCGTCGGCCAGCAGCGCGGCGCGCGCGGACCTGATGGCAGCGTGGTCGCTGCCATGTTCGAGCACGCGCAGTGCCGCCAGCCTTGCCTCGAACGCGAGTCCCGGCCATTGGCGTTGGCTCGCATCGGCGGCAAGTTTGTCGAGGGCAGCGAGTGAGGGCTCGCGCTGGCCGCTGGCACCCTGCAATTCAGCGAGCGCCACGTCGAGCTGGAACACTTCCGCGCGCGCGTTGATGCCCGCGCGCATGCTGCGCGCTTGCGCGGCCAGCTGGTCGCGTGCCTTGGTGTCGTGCAAGGCCTGTGCGCACACGGCGAGCAAGGCTGCCGCCGTCGCCTCGCCGGGTTTTTCCTTCAAGGCGGCCCAGCCATCCAGCGCCAGCTGCAGGGCCGCGCGCGCCTCCACCCATTGCCCGCGGCCCATCGCGATCTGGCCCAACACACTGCGCGCATTGGCGGCATCGAAAGCGTCCTTGCCGGCGAGCGCGCGGGTGACGAGGGTCCTGAGCGCAGCGTCGGCGCCGGCGACGTCGCCACGATCAAGCTGGATCTGTGTGCACACGAAATCGGCGCGGAGCTTGCGCTCGCCTGCCGCAAGTTTGCCTTCCGTCGCTTGCGCCTGTTTGCACATGGCTTCGGCCTGATCGAACTGGCCGCGCATCCGCAGCAGGTCGGCATAGCTGGCTTGCGCGAAGGCAAACTGCGCGTCCTCGCCCGCCTTTTGATCCAACTGGATCGCCTCGCGATACATGCCCGCGGCGGCATCGCTGGCGGAATCATCCGAGGTCGCCGTGGCGAGTCCGGTGAGCGCCCGCGCCTGACGCGCCTCGTCACCGGTTTCGCGCGCGATCGCCAGCGCCTGCTTCAGCGCCGTCACGGTGCCGTCGCGATCTCCGGCCCGCCACGAAACCTGCGACAGGCTGTCGTAGACCGCCGACTCGCCATCGAGGTCGTGCATGCCCTGATAGAGCACCAGCGCGTGCTGGTAGCTTGCGCGTGCGGCGGCTGGCTGGTCGCGCCAGCCTTGCAGTTGGCCGAGGCTTTGCCAGGCCTGCGCCTCGCCCTGCGGATCGCCGACATGGTTGAAGCCGTCGATGGCGCTGCGCAACGATGCCTCGGCCTTGGCGTCGTTGCCAAGCGCGATGCCGAGCTGCAATTCGGCTTCGGCGATGAGGCCGGGCGCCGCGCGCGTCTGCGCCTGCGTGAGTGCCAGACGTGCGTGCGCCACCGCCCCACCCGGGTCGCCGCGCTTCGACGCGAGTTTGGCGGTGGCGAGTTCGAGGCGTGGATCGCTGGCCAACGCAGGCAGTTTGCGTGCTTGCGCCAATGCCCGCGCCGCGCTGTCGTAGCGCGCCGTCACGATCAGCGTGTTGATCCAGCGCAGCCGGTATTCGGGGTTGTCGGGGCACAGCTGCACGAGATCGCTGCGCAGTTCGATCACCTTGCCCGCGTCGCCCTCCAACGCTGCCTGCTGGGCACTGATCTGCAGCTGCAGTTCACGCGACAGTCCCGCGGCGTGTTGCGCCGCTTGCTTTACCGCCGCGCTGGCGTTGGCGTGGTAGCCGAGCTGCGACCACGCGCGCGACAGTGCGAGGTGCGCCGGTGCGTAACTGGGCGCCTTGGCGACGGCCTGCAACAGTTCGTCGCGGGCGCGCGCCGCAGCGTGTTGTGCGAGCGCCTGCAGCGCCAAGCCCATGTGACGCGCGGCGTCCGCGTCGGGCGGTTGCGCCGCGGCGAGCTGCTTCAGCACCGTCGGGCTGGCAGGTGCCTCGCCAAGGTGCGCGCGCAGATCCGCACCGAGGCCGGCCACCAGCGCCGGCAGCGCGCTCTCCGCACCCGTACGTGTTACCGAGGCGACAATCGAATCGGTGCCGGCATCCTGCACGGTGATGTCCACGCGCAGTTGCGGGGCGTCCGCACCGCCGGAAACGCTATAGCCGCCGCTCAAGATGTAATGCGCGCCGAGCCGCTGTCGCAGTGTCGCAAGATTCTTCGACGAGTAGCCGTCCGCGTCCGGTGCCGGCAGGCCGGTGCGCGCCGCGCGCACCCGTTCCTCCGGCAGTGCGTGCAGCTTGCCATCGGCCGCGAGTTCGGTGGCCAGCATCGGTGCGAGCGCCGGACCAAGCCAGGCATCCTTGGCATCGCCGGACAAGTTGTTGAAGTCGACGATTGCAATCGCATTGGCGTCGGGGATGTATGCCGGTTGCGCGTTCCGCGAATGACTCCACCAGTATTCACCGCCCAGCAGTGCGAGCAGGACCACGGCGATCCCGAGCAGGCGCAACTGGTCGCCGAGGCGGATCGACGGCAGGTGGTGGTGCGGCTTGCTGGCGTTGCTTGAAGACGCCGCTGCCGGTGGCGTGCGTCGGCGCCCGGTTTCGCCGCCGGCGTCACGGCGCCTCGCATTGGTGCCTGCGTCGTTGGTGGGCGTCGCGCCGGGCGCGATGGCTGGCGCGACGCTGGTGGACTCGGGCAGCGGCGTGGCCTGCGTCAGTTTCTGCACCGGCGCGATGAACCGGTAGCCCGGTGTCGGCAATGTCTCGATGAGCCGGCTCTCGCCCTCGTCGCCACCCAGCGCGTCGCGGATCCGCTGGATGTGCATGGCGAGGTTGGATTCATCGACGTCGCCGTTTGGCCACAGCGCGGCCGTCAACTCGCCATTGCTGACGGCGTGCCCGGCGTGCTCGACCAACAGCACCAGTGCGTCGAAGACTTTCGGGGTCAGCGTGACGGCTTGGCCACGCACTTGCAGGCGCCGCTCGCGAACATCCAGCTCGCATTCGGCAAAGCGATAGATCGCTGGTTCCTGCACCGGCACGGTTCTGGACTCGCGGCAGGCCCGGGGCTGGAATTCTGCCAGAAATTGCCTTGGTGATGGAAAACACCCGTTTCGCGGCTCGGCGCAGGCTGGACAAAACCCGCGGAACGGCAGGCCTGGATCACGCGGCATGAGGCAGGAAATGGGCGTGGCGACAGGTATCGCGGCGGCCGCTTGGGCGTCCTGATCCAGCCGCCAGCGCGCCCGCAGCAAGCACTCGTGGAGCGCCCGGAATTGCGCGATGATGCAGCCGGCCAGCCGCTCGGCGGGCGCCCCGGTTGGCACCATGACCCTTGCCGGAGAGATCATCATGAACTGTCCGAATTGCCATCAACCGAACGTCGGCGATGCGCGCTTCTGCGCGCAGTGCGGCACCCCGCTTGCGCAAGCTGCGACGCCACCCCCACCAGCCGCACCGCCGCGTGCAGCTGCGCCGGCAGCGCGCGCATCCGGCAGCAACAAACTCGTCCTGATCATCCTCGGGGTGGTGTTCGCCCTGGTGCTGGTGGTGGGGATCGGCGTCTACGCAGTCTTCCACATGGTCGCCAACAAGGTGCGTTCGTTGGCCAATGCCGGCGCCCAGACCTCCAGCCAGAACAGCGACACGCAGCAGGGCGCGGCGTTCACCGGAAACGTGATCGGCGGCATGCTGGGCACCGATGCCAAGGGCAAGTCCGACATCGCCAACGCGCTGAACAACATGGCCAAGGCCGGCCAGCAAATCGAGCAGCGCCAGCAGGCCAGCGGCGGCCAGCCCAACGCGGCCGACACGCAGCAGGCGATGAATGCAGCCGGCGGATTGCTGAGCGCGATGGGCCACTCGCTCGGCGGCGCGCAACGCCACGACCCGGTCGACTTCCGCACGCTGCAGGCACTGCTGCCGACTTCGCTGCCGGGCCTGCAACGCGGTACGCCACAAGGCGTCAGCGATGCCGCCATGGGCATCAAGACCACCGAGGCGGCAGTCGACTTCAGCGGCCCGGATGGTGCGCAGGTGCATGTTGGCATCAAGGACGCCGCCGCGTTTTCGGGCATCGCCGGGCTTGCCGCGATGGCCAATGCGCACGAGTCCGAACAAGGCAACGATTACGAACGCAACGAAACCCTCGGCGGGCGCAGCGTGCATGAAGTCTGGGAATCATCCGGCAAGAGCGGCAAGTTGTCGGTGCTGGTGGGCAAGCGCTTTGCCGTGACGGTCAACGGCTACGGCGTCGACATGGATGTACTGAAGGGCGCGCTGGCGCAGGTCGATCTCGACAAGCTCGAAGCGATGAAGGACACCAACCCTGTCGCGCAGTGACGAACACCCCCGCGCCTCAGCCGGCGTGCGCGCTGGCGAGGCGCGGCTTGTCCATGGGGCGGTCAAGACACAATGTGCGCCGTTCACTGCAACGGACGTGCGCGCGAACACAACCGGGACTGGCAGCAGGAGCGCATCTCCCTGTCTGCTACGCTTTGGGGAAGGCTGTAGTCAACAGGAAGTGTCACGTGCGAACCAACTATGTGCTCATCGACTACGAGAACGTGCAGCCGTCCGCGTTGTCGGCGCTGGACAAAGACTTCTTCAAGGTCTTTGTATTTGTTGGCGCAAACCAGACCAAGGTCAACTTTGACATCGTGGAAGCCCTTCAGCGCTTGGGCGCCAACGGCCAGTACATAAAGATTTCCGGCAATGGCTCAAACGCGCTGGACTTTCATATTGCCTATTTCATTGGCAGGCTGGCGGCACAAGACGAGGCGCCGTTCTTTCATATCATCTCCAAAGACACAGGTTTTGATCCGCTCATCGCATATCTGAAGGCCAACAAGATCTACGCTTGCCGATCCAAGAGCATCCACGACATTCCAATCGTCAAAGCGTCAAGCTCTGGTGGCCTCCAAGAACGTGTTGCTGCTGTTGTTGCGAACTTCAAACAGCGTGGCAACTCTCGCCCGCGTACACCAAAAACGCTGTCCAGCACCATCAATGCAATCTTTCAAAAGGGTCTCACGGACAGTGAAATTACCGGAATCATCAAGGCCCTCGAACAACATGGCCATATCGCCATTTCCGGGAACAAGGTAACGTACAGCCTTTCATAGCTGTACTGCGAACAAATCAATCCAGTGGATGCGCTGTGCGCATCGCTGAATTCAAACTCCGCTTCTAGTTCACATGCCAAAGTCACGTGTCACGGCAATTCTCTTTGGTCTGTCCGATGTGGTGGCCTGGGCGCTCGTTTCGCTTGCCGTTTTCCTTGCCGTCGTCTCGCCGTTCGTCATGCCGGTGGCGGCCCGGATGGAGCACGCAACGACATCGTGGCCCGCTGTGCTCGTTCAAGTCTTGGGCCTCTTGGTCCTTGCCGTTGGCGCTTACGGCATGACGCGGCGGCGTCCGATCGCTCTCGCCTTGCTTGCTTTGCCATCAGTGGCGTGGCTTTTCGGCGGCGCATGGCTGCCGGCGTTGGTCTGGTTTGTGGCGGTGCTGGTGATCTTCGGGCTGCCGCTCTGCCTTGCCTACGTCGAGGTGCGCAGGCATGTCGCAAACGACAGCTGATACCGCACACCAGTTGACGTGCCACGATGCGCGAACCTGATCGCCCCGCGCCTCAGCCAGCGTGCGCGCTGGCGAGGCGCTGCAATGCCGCTTCGAGGGCTGCGGTCGGCGTCGCCAGGTTCATGCGTTCGAAGCCGGCGCCTTCCGGACCGAACAGCGTGCCTTCGTCGAAGAACACCAGGGCGTGTTGTTCGTGGAGGGTTTTCAGTTCGTCGGCGGTCTTGCCGAGCGCGCGGAAGTCCAGCCACTGCAGGTAGGTGCCTTCGAGATCGAACACCGTGACCGCGGGCAGGTGTTCGGCCATGAAGGCTTTCACCAGCGCGTGGTTGTGCGCGACCAGTTGCAGCAAGCCATCCAGCCAACCTTCACAGCGCGTGTAGGCGAGTTCGCAGGCCTTGTAGCCGAGCGTGGTGAGGAAGAAGAATCCGGTGGCGCGCAATTCGTCGACGAAGCGCGCGCGCAGCGCGGCGTCCTCGATCACGATGTTGCTGGTGGCCATGCCGGCGAGGTTGAAGGTTTTGCTGGGCGCGGTGCAGACGATGCTGCGGCGGGCGATGTCGGCGCCGAGGGTGGCGATGACGGTGTGGCGGTGGCCGGGCAGCACGAGGTCGAAATGGATTTCGTCGCTGACGAGGATCAGATCGTTCGCCAGCACGACGTCGGCGAGTTCGCGCAATTC